>DASYWT010000506.1:0-5292 GCA_035935775.1 Terriglobales bacterium | reverse complement strand
GTGGTTCCAGCACTCGCCGATGTTGGGGCATTGCGCCGACTCGCACACCGTGTGCAGGCCCAGACTGCGGGCCAAACTCTTTAGATTGTGATAGTTATCGCCGACTGGAGCGCGGGCGCGCAGCCATGCTGGCTTGGGCTGTGGCCGCGGCGGCGTCAGGCGGATCTGAACCAGTTGGGCAGAAGAACCCATTTCCCTCTCTATTTTACACGTGGCAAATTCAGCCGGCCCTCATCACAGCTGTCTGGGCGCTCTTCTACACGGGAGTCTACAAAGTGTGCAGATATGCCAGCAAGTCTTTGATCTGCTGCTGAGTAAGTACATTGCCGAAGGACGGCATCTTGCTTTTGCCGTACTGCACCACTTCCGTGACCCGGTCGTCGTTGGCGGGCAAACCGCTGTGCAGATACTGCTTCTTGAACATATGTTCCAGGCTGGGACCCTGCAGATCGCTGGAGGAGTAGGCTTCGTGACAGCGGGCGCAATAATAATCGAAAACCCGGCGCCCCGCGGCCTGTTGCGGATTGAGTCCTAATTCAGCGTCGCTCTTGCGCCGCTGCGCCTCGCAGCCGAACAGAAGACATAGAATCAGGGCAAACAAACAGATCAGCAGTATGCTTCTCAATGGGTGCACCCAGGAAACGTACAATAATAGAGCAAAGTCCATGGCGGTCGCCGTCAAACGCGTTTACGAAAAGCCGGTGCGCGCCGACGGCGCCCGTGTGCTGGTAGATCGTCTGTGGCCGCGCGGGGTGCGCAAGGAAGCAGTCCACACCTGGCTGAAGGACCTCGCCCCGTCGGACGAGTTGCGCCGCTGGTTTCATGCTCGTCCCCTTCGCTGGGAGATGTTCCGCAGGCGCTATCTTAAGGAGCTGGTGCTTCCGCAAGCAGTCGAAGCTCTGATGGAGTTGTACCGGCTGGCCGATACACGCAGCAAACTCACGCTCCTGTTCGCCTCTCGCAACGTTGAGCACAACAACGCGGTGGTGCTGAAGCAGTTGTTGGACGGCATGCGTAAGCCGCCCACCGGCACCGGCCCGGCCGCGGCTGCCATGTCGGGACGGCAGCGCGCGCATGCCCGGCGGCCGCGATGATTCTTTATCCCCTGAGCCCTTCTTCGCCGCTCTCTCCTGGCACCGTTTCCGTGTGGAAGGCTGTAGCCGCCTCCCAGCAGCAGCAGGCGTCCGCGTGGTGGCTGATTGCACAGCCCGATCACTCCGCACTCGCTGGAGAATTGGCGGCACAGTTCTCGGCGCCGGAGTTTCCTCCTCTCGATTCCGCCGTCGTGCAGGCCATCGCGCTGCACGATGCCGGCTGGGCCAAATATGACGGCGGCGGCAAGGCAGGGGGCGGCAATGGCACCGCACCCCAGCCACCGCGCGACTCGTCGGGGCGTCCGCTTGCTTTCCTTCAGGCTCCGGTCGGCATGTTTGTGGAGGCCTGGGGCGATTCCATCCGCTGCGCGGAGGAAAAGACCGGCGCCATTGGAGGTCTCATGGTCAGCGGCCATTTCCGCCGTCTGGCCGAGCACCGGCAGAATTCGGTTGACGACTCACCTGAGGATGCCGCCAGCATCCGCGCATTTGTGCAGAACGAAATTCGGCAGGACGAGGCGCGTTTGCGGCGCCAGCAGCGTTCACGGCCCGAGGTAGAGCGCCTGGTAGACCTGCTGCAGTTCTGCGACCTGCTCTCGCTCTACCTGTGCTGCGGATCGCGCGCCAGCGTTCGCTTTCCGCAAACCATTGGTTCGCGCGCCATTGCGCTGCGGCGCGACGGGGGATTTTGTTTGCTTGAACCCTCGCCTTTCTGCGAAGAAATCAGCTTGGGCGTGCCCGTCCGCCGCGATCCTGTTTCCCCTGGCGAGCCGAATACCTGGGTGTTGCCGGTGTTACTCAGATAAGTTCTGAATTATAAACAGATAGTCTCCGGGTCTTTCGAAGTGAGACGTAACAAGTTACGTCTCTACCGCTGAGTTAGTGTTGCTGGTTTCCAGCTACCAGCTACTAACTACCAGCTACCGTCGTCCTACTGCAGCATGACAGCCAGCATGATCTGATCAATTGTGTCCAAGGCATCGCGATCGGATAGGTGATGGTTATTGGTGAGGATGGAGAACGCGATCTTTTCGCCCATCAGGGTCGTGGCATATCCGGAGAGCGCATTGACGTGATTGAGCGAGCCCGTCTTCCCCTGGATGTGCCCCATTCCTGGCGTTCCCTTAAAGCGGTCGGCGAGCGAGCCATCTACTCCGGCCACCGGCAGTGTGCTTGCGTACAGCAGCGCCCAGGGCTGGGTGGAGGCGTACTGCATCAACTGCACGATGGCGTGCGGTGTGACCAGGTTTTCGCGCGACAGTCCTGAGCCGTCGTAGAACACGAACTCATCGGGGCTGATTCCCACCTGCTGTGTGAGGAAGGTACGCACCACCTCTTCGCCGGCTTGGATGGTGCCGGCATTGCCCTTTTCCCGGCCCAGCAGGCGGAGCAGCAATTCCGCGTGCAGGTTCTGGCTGACTTTATTGATAACAGTCAGATCATCGGCCAGCGGCTGCGACTGGTAGCTGGCCAGCACCACGCGCTGGTCCTGAAGCGAAGTCGCGCCTGAAGTTCCGCCTCCGTGCGAAGCCAGGCTGGTTACCGTGACTGTGGACAGGCTGGCCAGTTCGGTATGGTGCGAGGTCGAACGCCCATAGATCACGACTCCACGCCGCTCCAGCAGTTCGCGGAAGAGCTGCGCGGCGTAATCGGCGGGATCCTCAATGGCCAAGGCTTCGGTGGCTCCCGCGTCGTCCACCGGCACGTTGCCCCACAAGGTGAGGGTGCGGGAGCCGGGCTCGCGGTTGATGTAAATCTTGCGCGGCCCGGTGCCCGGCGGTGTGGTGATGATCCGGTTATCAATGCGGTAATAATCGGCGAACGGAGTAACGCTGACGAAGGCGCGGTCGCCGATGTGGTCGGCGGGCAAAATGTTGACGAACACTACATTGTCATTGATGGTCAGCGCGGAAACCGGCGCTCCGTCGCCCCATACCAGGTCGTCCTGGCTCCAGCCCTCGCCGTAGCGTTCGAAGGCATAGTAGGAGTCGTCGGCCACCACGTCGCCATCCACGAATTTCAGGCCCTTGCGCACCAGTTCGTCCGCCAGATCAGACAGGACCTTGGTGGGCTGCGGGTCGCGCTCGGTGTGCAGGTTGTAGGGCAGCACCCGCCCGGAAAGGTTGGGGTCGCCACGGCCCACCAGAACCAGGTCGCCGGTAAGCCGTCCATACTTGTCGAGCGTTCCGGTGGTTTCCACCGTAGTGCGGAAGCGATAGTCAGGCCCGATCAGCGCCAGCGCCGTAGCGGTGGTGAAAAGCTTGGTATTGGAGGCGGGCGTGAACAGTTTGTGCTCGTTGCGGGCGTAAAGCACCTTGCCCTTGGGCAGGGAGACGATTTCAATTCCCCAGAAGCCGCGCGCCACTTCCGGCTGGGAAAGAATCCGGTCAATACGGCCTTCCAGAGAAGATTTGCTGGCGGCGGTGGCCAAGGGCGCCACACACAACAGCACCAGGAGCAATAACGGAGAGACACGTTTGCGCAGCATGAGCCTGGCTGGATTGTAGCACCGGCGCGAAAGACCGCATACCGGGCTGCGAGTAGCGAAACACTTAACTATGATCTGTCATCACTATGCGCCCTTGCTCAACATGACAGAGCTAACGGCTTACTGATTACCTCTGAGACCCGTGCTTTTTCAAAATGCGACTACAATCACGGTCTGATGCGTCCGACTTTCAACTGGAACATCGGCACCCGCTGCCTCGGGCTGGGACCGCGCACACTGGTGATGGGCGTGGTCAACGTTACGCCTGACTCCTTTTTCGACGGCGGCCTCTACTTCGAGCCTGCCGCCGCAGTCGCCCATGCGCACCGCTTGCTGCAGGAAGGCGCCGACATCCTGGATATCGGCGGCGAGTCTACGCGTCCAGGCGCGGCGGTGGCGCCTGCCTCCGGGAGCAGTGCCATGGGCGCTCCAAAGCGCCGCATTCCCGTTTCAGCCGAGGAAGAGCTCAGGCGCGTGTTGCCCGTGATACACGAAATCAGGAGCGCTCGCCCCGATTGCGTCATCTCCGTAGATACCTACAAGGCCGAGGTGGCGCGTGAGGCGGTGGCGGCCGGAGCCGAAATTGTGAACGACGTGAGCGCCTTCCGCTGGGACCCAGCCATGGCCGGCACTGTGGCCGCGCTGGGCTGCGGCGCCGTGCTCTTGCACATGCGCGGGCGACCGGAGGAGTGGCGCAACCTTCCGCCGCCCGGGGATGTGGTGGCCCTGGTGCGGCACGATCTGGAGCTCTGGGCACGGACCGCAATCGGGGCGGGCGTCGTGCGAGAGCGCATTGCGCTTGATCCCGGCTTCGGTTTCGGTAAGAACTTTGAGCAGAATTACCCGCTGCTGGCGCGGCTCGACGAACTGCATCAGTTGGGATTTCCGCTGATCGCTGGCACCTCGCGAAAGTCTTTCATTGGCCGCGCCCTGCGCCATGACGGCCGCGATGCGCCGGTGGAAGAGCGAGCGTTTGGCACCCTGGCCAGCGAAACTGTCGCCATGCTCAAAGGCGCGCACATCATCCGCACCCACGACGTGAAGGCTTGCGTGGACGCGGCCCGGATTGCGGATGCAATTCTGAATCAGGCAGCCAGGAGTCAGTAGTCAGGAGTCAGGAGTCAGCGCGTGGTGGCGTGTGCCTTTACTGACTCCTGAGCCCTGACTCCTCAAAACGTTTTCTGCGAATCCAGCAGAATCGTCACCGGCCCCTCATTCACCAACTCAACCCGCATCATTTCCTGAAAGCGGCCGGTCTCGCAGCGCGGCCCGGCGGCACGGATCCTTTGCACAAAGCGCTCGTACAAACTCCGCGCCTGCTCCGGCCGGGCAGCGGCGTCGAAGGAAGGGCGCTTGCCCCGGCGCACGTCCCCGTAGAGTGTGAACTGCGATACCGCCAGCACCGCCCCGTCGTTTTCCCCTACGGCGCGGTTCATCTTGCCGTCGCTGTCTTCGAAAATGCGAAGGCCGGCGACCTTCTCGGCTAGATAGTCGGCGTCAGCCTCAGTGTCGTCGTGGCCCACGCCCAGCAGCACCAGCAGCCCAGGGCCAATTTCGCCCACCGTTTCTCCGTTCACCGTGACTCTGGCCCTGCTCACCCGTTGTATGACAGCGCGCATAGCCGGCAGGGTAACCCACAATGAGGTTTGCGGTCGACGGTCAGCCGTTTGCAGCCTTTGAAACTCGAACCTGAAACTCGCAACTTGAAGC
>DASYWT010000505.1:0-36210 GCA_035935775.1 Terriglobales bacterium | reverse complement strand
AGGTGGCTCGAAGCTAGGAGCTCGCTGGTAGCTAGAAGCTAAGTAGCCAGAAGCCAGAAGCCAGAAGCTCGAAGCTAGCAGCCAGGACTTCGAAGCTAAAGGCCAGGAGCCAGCAGCTATTCCACGCGTCTGCATCGTCGGTTGTGGCGCCATCGGCAGCCTGTATGCCGCGCACCTGGCGCGGGTAGCAGAGGTTTACTCCCTGGTGCGGCGGCGCGAGCAGGCTGAGGCGCTCAACCATCACGGCCTAAGAGTGACCAGTACGTCGCTGTCGCATAATTTCACGGCGAAGCTGAAAGCGAGCGCGAATCCACGCGAGCTGCCGCAATTCGAGCTGGGCATTGTGGCCTGCAAGGCCACCCAGACGGAAGAGGCCTTCGCACCGGTGGGTCATCTGTTTGACAAAGGGGCGGTGATCTCCGCCCAGAACGGGCTGGGCAGCGAAGAAATCATCGCCGCCCACACCCGCGGCTGGGTGATCCGCGGCACCACTTTCATGAGCGGCACGCGCCACAGCGACACCCACGTGCAGTACGAACTCGATACCGCCACCTGGATCGGTCCGTTTGAGCCGCGGGGCACGCCTTTCAGCGTGGTGCAGCAGGCGGCGGAGTTGATCGTTGCCGGGGGGCTGAAAGCCGAGGCGCTGCGGGATGCGCGCCCGGCACAGTGGTCGAAGCTGATCTTCAACGCTTCGGTGAATGCTGCTTCGGCCCTGACCGGGCTGCCGCACTCGCCGCATTTTTCGGCGGAGCGCGACTTCTCCGATCTCGGCCACCTGCTGCACGCCTTGATTGAGGAGGGAAAGACCGTAGCCGCAGCGGCCGGTGTGGAGCTGCATGAAGACCCGTGGGAGATGAATAAGATTGGCGCGCAGACCAATCATCCGACCTCCATGCTTTATGACATCCGGCACCATTTGCCGACGGAAATTGACTTTTTGTGCGGCGCGATTGCGCGCGAGGCACAGCGCGCCGGTGTGCCCGCGCCTCTGCACACCGCCATGTACAGGCTGATTAAGGCGAAAGAAGCGTCGTGGAATTTTACCGAGGAGAACCGTGCTGTCGCTGCAACTAAGGTTGCAGCAAGTACTGGGAAGGAGGACGCGTGAAATCGACTCCATTGTATTCAGCAGGGCTGTTACTGATGGCCATCGCCATTTCTGCCGCCGCACAGAGCAAAACTCCGGTGCAACGGTTTGCAGGGACCTGGAATGCGAAATTTCAGGGCAAGACTTTTACCACGCTGAAGCTGTTGGTTAAGGATAACCAAGTGAGCGGTTCGATGAGCGGCGCCAACGTCAATCTGGACAAGGACGGGAACCTCACCTCGGCCGAGGGAACGGACGACCAGGACCAGATCCGCGACGTTAAGGTCACCGGAGATGCTCTCTCGTTTACAACAAAAAATGAGGATACCGGAGAGGCTATCAACTGGAAGATGCGCTTGACCAACGAACACGAAGGCGAGTTGCTCCTGGTATTGCCGGAGCCGCATCCCGGGATTCCCACGCCGCGTCCGTGGAAGATCGTTCGCCGGTTCATCAAACCCTGACATGCCATATCCAATTGACAAGCCGAAGCTCGACCGCATGCGCGCGCTGATGAAAGAACGGGGGCTGAGCGCGCTGGTGGTGCGCGCGCCCGACAACGTTCTCTATCTCACCAACTACTGGTGCATGAAGGGCTACGACGCGGTGGTGTTTCCGCGAGAGGGCGAGCCTACGCTGATCGCGCTGGAGCCGCAGCAGGCCGATGCTGAGCGCAATTCCTGGACCAAGGACCTGCGCCTGTTCAAAGGCTACGACGAACGCGATCCGCGCCCGCCGCAGTACCGCGCTCTGGACGTTGCCCTGCGGGTGATCCAGGAGAAGGATCTTGGGGACAAGATCGGTCTGGAGCTGAACATGGGCACGCAGAGCGCCGACCGCATGGTGGGGGAGCCCACCACGCCCACGCAGACGTTTTTCGATGCCTTCAAGAAAGTTGCCCGCGAAGTGGTGGATGGGACGCCGGTGCTGGTGGAAGCCCGCGCCCTCAAGACGGCGCAGGAGATCGAGCGCATGCGCCTGGCCAACGAGCTGGCGGCTCTGGCCATGGAATACACACGCAACCACATGCGTCCCGGCATGAAGGAAAGCGAAGTGGGCGCCATGTATGAGGGCTACGTGCACGGAATCGGCGTCGGGTACCAGGGCAAAGTGGAGATGGCGCGCGCCTTCACCCTGGTGTGGTCGGGGCCGGGAATTCGTACCTTCACCGCCACCGGCGATCGGCCGATCCAGAAAAATGAGCCTACGCTGTTCGAGATTTGGGTGTGCGCCGACGGGTACTGGACGGACTTGACCAAAAACGCCTGCCCAGGGGAACTGACCAGGGAGTACCAGAAGCTGCTGGAGTTGTTGCTGAAGGTGTTCAACGAGGCGGTGAGTTATGCGCGTGACGGCGCCGATTTTCCCGGCCTCGACCGGCTGATTCGAGCGCGCATCGCCGAGGGGGGATATCCCGGGCAACCTTCGCATCCTATCTGCCACGGCGTGGGCGTGCGGGCGCATGAACCGCCTTATGCCCACCAGGCGGGCACGGGCACCATGCGCAAAGGCATGGTGCTGGCCATCGAGCCGGGAATTTATTGGCCGCAGGGCGGAGGCTTGCGCCTGGAGGACGATTTTCTGATCACCGATAAGGGGAACGAGAAGCTGTGCACGTATCCGGACGACTTTCGGCTGGCAAGTGCGCGCGCAGCTAACTCGTAAGTGGGTTCTGGATTTGGGGTGGAGCAGGCCTTCAGGCCTGCATTGAAATGCAACAGTGAAGGGCTTCAGCCCCTGAGGTACGTTTCAGTCTTACCTCAGCGGCTAGAGCCGCTTTCTGAGGGAAGCATTTTCTGCAGCGCTAAAGCGCTGCTCCACCCAAACGCTTGGGGTGGCTAATCAACTATCGCTAGGCAGCTAGTCCGCCCGCCAGCTATACTGACAACCCGCTTCACCACTGACACCAATCTCATGGCCGCCCCACAAAAGAAAGAGTCGCGCATTCCCGCCAAGCTGGCGGAACGCATCCTGGCCGAGGTGGACGAGCAGCAGATCGTGTCCATGTGCTGCGATGTCATCAATATTCCCAGCCCCACCGGCGAAGAAGGCCGCATGGCGGAGTACATGAAGGCGGCCCTCGAAGGGATCGGCCTGAACGTCACCTGGCAGGAGGTAGAAGAAGGCCGCGCCAACGTGATCGCGCGCTGGGAGGGCGAAGGCGACGGCAAGAGCCTGATGTTCAACGGCCACATGGATACCTCCAACACCGGCGACGAGCCCTTTCTCACCGGCCTGGGCTACAAACCCAAGGCGGTGATCAGGAACGGGATGATCTACGGCCTGGGCATCTACAACATGAAAGGCGCGCTGGCCTGCTACACGCACGCGGTACGCGCGCTGAAGCGAGCTGGAGTCAAACTGGAGGGCGACATTATCATCGGCGCCGTCGCGGGCGAGATCGAAAAAACGCAATGGGGCGAGTACAAGGGCAAACAGTATCGCGGCTACGGCGTGGGTACGCACTACATGGTGAACCACGGAGTCCTGCCCGACATGTGCATTCTGGGCGAGCCCACCGACATGAACGTGGTACTGGAGCACTTTGGGTCGCTTTGGGTGCGAATTTCCACGCATGGCATTTACGTGCACAGCGCCTTCGCCGAAGGCCGGGCGCAGAAGACTTCCACCCGGCGCATGAAGGATGTGCTGGACCAGGTGGTCAGGTGGACGGAGCAGTGGGAGAAGAAAACGGCCCATGGTGGGCACCAGGGCGTGGCCAATATCGGCTGCCTGCAGGCCGGATATCCCTGGCGGGTGAGCCGCACGCCCGACCGTGCCGATTTGTTCCTCGACCTGCGGGTGCCGCCCAGCATGACGCTGCAGCAGGCGCGGCGCGAAGCGCGCGGGCTATTTCGCGAGCTGCAGAAGAAATATCCCGACTACGGGCTGGAGTTTGAGACCTTCGTTTCCGTTCCGGGCGCCACCATTGCCGCCGACCATCCCATGGTTAAGGCGATTGAAGCCAACCACCAGCGGGTGACGGGCAAGCCGCCGGGGCATGATACGGTGCTGTGGTGCTCCGACGCGTCGGTGATGACCCGCTTCGCCATTGATACCGTGAACTATGGTCCGTCGAGCGGGCCGCGCGATGCCGAAGGCGAAAAGGTGGAGATCAAGACGCTGGTGGACATCACCAGGATTTATGCGCTGACCGCCGCCGAGCTGTGCGGCGCGCATGTGTAGTGTCCGCGCCAAGGCTAACTTCTTCGCCGCGGATGAACGCAGATGATTTGTAGTAGCGCCGCCATCCTGGCGGCCCGATAGGCGGGCTAGCCCGCCCTGAGCGGAGCCGAAGGGCCCGCCAGACAGCCGGCGAGACGCCGGCGCTACGAGGGAAACTTGCCGAGTCAAAAGGAAATCGCCCGCCGTTACGCCACGCTGCGCTCTGCTATGCAAGCCGAGGGTCTGGACGCGCTCATCGTCTGCGGCAACCAGTATGCCGGCTTTGAGGGCGCGGTGCTCTACACCTCCGGCTTCGAAATCGTGCACCGCTACGTTTATGTCCTGCTGCCGCTGAAGGGGGAGCCCACGCTGGTTTTTCCCGCGGAAGCGCGCTGGATCGGCGACAAGGCCAAGCCCTGGGTGCGCGACCAGGTGTGGCCCGCCGTGCCCGGCCAATGGCTGCGCGAGCGCGCTCAGGACCACGGCTGGAAGCGCGTGGGCGTGTACGGCATGAACTTCATCATGGCGGTGCGCGATTACCGCGAGCTGGCCCAGGGTCCGTTTGAGCTGGTGCCGTTCGACTTCCAGTTCGACATGGTGCGCGCGGTGAAAAGCGAAGAAGAGCTGGCGGAAGTGCGCGACGCCATGGACATAATCCTCGACGGCTTCTGGGCTCTGGTGGAAGCCTACAAGCCGGGCAAAACCGAGGCTGAGATCATGGCGCCGGCGGTGGAACGCTTCTTCGCGCGCGGCGCCGGGCCGCGCATGATGAACATTCTGCTTTCGGGCGAGCACGGGGAGGCCGAAGCTTCATTCAAGGTGCCGGGACATCGCGTGGTGAAGGCCGACGACCTGCTGCTCTATTCACTGGAAATTACCGGCGCTGGCGGCTATTGGGTGGAGTTTTCGCGCGCGCTCATCAGCGGCAAGCCGAGCCCGCGCACCCAGGCTATGGCCGATGCGTATCCGGAAGCCCTGGAGGCCGCGCGTAAGCTCATGCGCGATGGCGAACTGGCCAGCACCGTGCACCGCGCTGTGGCCGATACTTTTGCCCGGCACGGGTTTGCGTTGGGCCACCTTTCCGGACACTCCATCGGCGCCACCATGATTGAGCATCCGGCCATCGGCGCCAAGGCCGAGGTGCCGCTGCGCGAAAACATGATTTTTTCCCTGCACCCCCAGGTGGTAGACAAAGACGGCAAAGTTTGCCTGTACACGCAAGATACGTATCGCATCGGCAAAGCTGAGGGCGAGTGCCTGGCGGATGTGCCGTGGACGTTCTTTTCTGGGAGCGAGACAAGAGCGTCAACGGCAACGAAGTAGTTGGTAGCTGGTAGTTAGTGGTAAGTGCCCCGCTGGCTTGCGATAGTTGGGCCGTGCTCAAGCTGGAACGACTGACTTTGATGTAGGCTCGTCTGTTCCGCACCTTGACGGGATCTCTGCCGTGATGCTTCGTATCAGGGCACGCCTTCAGGCGTGCCGACCGGGCCAGAGCAGAGTGCGGCTTCAGCCGCTGCTTGCAATCCGAAATTGCCCCAGCGGCTAAAGCCGGTTGAAGGAGCATGGAGGTTCGGCATGGCTGAAGCCATGCCCTGATACGAAGCTTTAAGTGCGGTAGTTAATAGCTGGCAGTTAGGAGCTGGTCGTTAGCCGTTGGTCTTCCCAACTACCAACTACTAGCTACCATCTACCCACTGAGAACTGAGAACCGAGAACTGAGAACTGCATGAGAATCTGCATCGTAGGTTGCGGCGCGGTGGGCAGCTTGTTTGCGGCGCACCTGGCGCGCTCCGGCCAGCACGAGATCTGGGCCTATGACGTGTGGAAGCCGCACGTGGAGGCCATCCGCCAACGCGGACTGCGCCTTTCCGGCGCCGCTGACTTCACCGCCCGGCTGAACGCCACCAGCGATCCCGCCGAAATTCCGCGCTGCGACTACGGTGTTGTGGCCACCAAGAGCATTCACACGCGCTCGGCCATCGCCCAGGCGGCGCGCGTTTTCGATGAGAACAGCGCGGTCTGCTCAGTGCAGAACGGCGTGGGCAACGAAGAAATCATTGCCGAACACGTGAAGTACGTGATCCGCGGCACCACTTTTCCCGCCGGCCATCCGATTGAGCCCGGGCACATCGGCTACGACATCAAAGGCGACACCTGGATCGGGCCGTTTGAGCCGACCAACACGCCTATGAAGCGGGTGGAAGAGTTGGCGGGGATGCTTACGGCGTCGGGAATGAATACCATCGCGCTCAAGGACGCCCGCGGGGCGCAGTGGACCAAGCTGATTTTCAACGCTTCCACCAATCCGGTGGGCGCGCTCACGCTGCT
This sequence comes from Terriglobales bacterium, assembly GCA_035935775.1. Taxonomy (GTDB): domain Bacteria; phylum Acidobacteriota; class Terriglobia; order Terriglobales; family Acidobacteriaceae; genus JAICWP01. Next base: position 29,627 of record DASYWT010000505.1, on the reverse strand, counting down.
GCATCACGGCGCGGCCACGTTCCTTACACCCACGGGTCAATTGTTTAAAGACCTGATCGAGGAAGGGAAGGCTGTGGCCAGGGCGCTCGGCATCACGCTGCATGGCGAGCCCTGGGACCTCGTCATGAAAGGCGCCAATGCCCCCGGCAAGCACAAAGCCAGCATGCTGCAGGATGTGCTGGCCAAGCGGCAGACGGAAGTGGACTTCATGAACGGCGCCATCGTGCAGTGGGGCGAGAAGACGGGCATTCCCACTCCGCTGAATAAGGCCATGTGGGCGCTGATCAAGGGCCTGGAGCGGTCCTGGGAAGAAGAGCGAGAGGCGGGAGCTAGGAGTCAGTAGCCAGGAGTCGGCGCGGGCGGGGCGCCCGCGCGACAGCCGGCGAGACGCCGGCGCTACGAACGGCCGCGGGCGGGGCGCCCGCGCCACAATGAGGTCAATATCGCAAAGAGCCTTTTTGCCCTGCAAGTTATTGTCTTCGCGCGGAATATATTCTTTGGCTAAGTGTGCGGAATATGCCGGCAGAATTGCTATTCTGAGATTAGGAACTAGGGGAGCCACATGAGCGTGCCATTCCGCATTGGAGTGTTGCAGCTGAGCATGGAACCGCTGGAGGAGACTGTGGGCATGGCCAAGGCCTGTGAAGCTGCCAGCTTTGACGCCTTCTGGCTGGCCGAAGCCTATCCCTGGTGGCGCAAGCATTCCATGGAGGCGCGCTCCTCCACCGCTATTACCGCCATCATTGCCCGGGAAACCAAGCATATTCCCATCGGCTGGGGCATCATTTCACCTTACACGCGGCACCCGGTGCAGATCGCCATGGAGGCGCGGGTGATGCAGGAGTCGGCGGGCGAGGGCCGCTTTCTGCTCGGCCTGGGCGCTTCCAAGATTTTCATGAAGGAGATTGGGGAAGGGGAAAAGGGCAAAGAGGCGTCGCCGGCGGTGGTGATGCGGGAAAGCGTTGAGATCATTAAAGCAGTGCTGGCGGGTAAGGCGCTGGACTACCAGGGCCAGGCCTTCACCGCCATGGTGCCGCCGCTCAAGGATGATGCCGACACGCCGCGCTGGATGCCGCCCACCTTTATTGGCGCCACCGGGCCGGTGCTGCAGCGCCTGGCGGGCACGCACTACGACGGCTTGCTGACCGCCAGCATCACCACGCCGGGATTTGTGCGCTACTCGCGCAAAAACCTCGATGAGGGCGCGAAAAAGGCGGGACGCGAACCCGAGACGCTGGAACTGGGCTCGGTGGTGGTGGGCAGCATCGCCAAGGAGCGGCAGAAGGGGCGCGAAGGCGCGCGCGAGATGGCGGCCATGTACCTGGCCAACAAGGTGCAGAACATTCGCGGCTCGGCCGATATGATCCTGCAGAATGCGGGGCTGAGCTTTGAAGAAATTCAGCCGATTGCCGACGCGATGGAACGCTGGGGGCGCAAAGCAGCGGCGCGGGCCGTTACCGACGACATCCTGCGCAAGGTGTGCCCAATCGCGGGGACACCAGAAGATTGCATTGCCGCTATTGAGCAGTATCGAGAGGCGGGCTGCACGCACATCATGCTGGAGCTTTGGGGAGAAGACCGCGAAGGGCAGGCCAAGCTGTTTGGGGAAGCGGTGTTGCCGCATTTCAAGGGCGTGGCCGCGGCAGCAAGAGAATAATCAGCCACGGAGACACAGAGGCACAGAGATCACCGGGAATTAAACCCTAAACGCAAGGTCCTTCGACTCGCGCTCGTTCCGCTACGCTCAACTCGTGCTCGCTCAGGATGACACCTTTATTTTTGTCGCAGCGGTTTCCACCACGATCTGGCGAAATTCGGTGTCGGTGAGCAGGCCGCGCTTAGCGATGGCGCGCTTTTTAACTTCGGCCAGAATGGCGGGGCGGGCATCGGTGGGAATATCCAGGCCCAGTTCGCGGGCTTTCAGATCAATGCTGTCAAGGCCGCTTTTCTTGCCCAGCACGATGCGGCGCTCCGCGCCGACCAGCGCGGCAGAGTAAGGCTCAATCGCCTCCGGGATGTGGAACTGGCTGGCCACAGCACCGCTCTCGCGGGTGAAGAGGTTTTCGCCCACCAGCGGCTTCCAGGCTTCGAGTTCGTAGCCAGCGGCGCGGCAAACGGCTTCCGAAACTTCACGTACCTTGGTCAGGTCCATGGCCACGGGCACGTCGTAGAGGCAGCGCAGGGCCAGGGCAATCTCGCAGATGTCGGCGTTGCCGGCGCGCTCACCCATGCCGTTGATGGTGCCTTGCACCCAGGTAGCGCCGCCTCGGACCGCAGCAATGGCGGAAGCGGTGCCCAGGCCGAAATCGTTGTGCCCGTGCCAGTGCACCGGAACGCCGGAACCGGCCCAACGGCAAACTTCGTGGGTAAGAAACTCAGCGGCTTCCGGGCCGCAGGCGCCAATGGTATCCACCACCACCAGTTCGGCGGCTCCGGCCTCGAGCGCGGCCAGGTACACCTGCTTGAGGAATTCGAGGCCGGTACGGGTGCCGTCCACGGCGAAGAAGGCGACGGTGATTCCGCTCTGCTTAGCGAAGCTGATGGCCTCACGCACGCGGCGCAGCACCTCGTCGCGCGAGATGCCGTAGGCCTTGAGCTTGATGTCGCTGGTGGGAGCCTCGATGATGGTGGCGCCCACGCCCAGGCGCACCAGTTCTTCCAGGTCGGCTTTGACGGCGCGGGAGAAACCCCAGAGCTCGGCCTTCAAGTTGGCGTGGGACATGAGGCGAATAGCTTCAGCATCGTCGGCGGAGACGCGGGGGAAGCCGGCTTCGATGCGGCTTACGCCCAGTTCGTCCAGCTTGCGGGCAATTTCCAGCTTCTGTTGCGGCGAGAGCACTACGCCCACGGTCTGCTCGCCGTCGCGCAGGGTGGTGTCATAGAAACGGATGGGAGGCTTGCCGGCAAACGCGCCGCGAATTTCCGGGCGGGCATTCAGGTCGCTCACCCAGACCTGGTCGTGCAGATTGTTTTCAGGCATAAGTCAGGCGCTTTCGCGGATGGCCATGGCCGGTTTGCGGCCGTAGGCCTCTTCCCAGGAGATGACGGGATTGCGCAGCACGCCGATGCGCTCGATCTCGCATTCCATGACGTCTCCGGGCTAGAGGTACCAGGCCTTGGGATCGCCGCTGAAAGCCGCCACGCCGGAGACGGTGCCGGTGGAGAGCACATCGCCGGCGCTGTAGCCCATGGCGGAGTAGTGGGCGATGATTTCCGGAATCTTCGCCGACATTTTTCCGGAGTGCGAAACCTGGCGGCGCTCGCCGTTCACGCGCAGCTCCATGGCCAGATTGTGGGGATCGGGAATTTCATCGGCGGTAACGATGTGCGGCCCCAGAGGGCAGAAGCTGTCAATGGCTTTGCAGTAGCTGAAGACCCCAGACTTCATCTCCTCGCGCTGGATGTCGCGGGCGGTAATGTCGTTGAAGATGACGTAACCGCCGATGTAGTCGTTGGCCTCGGCGGCGGTGAAGTGCTTGCCCGCCTTTTTGAGCACCACGGCCAGCTCCAGTTCGTAGTCGAGTTCCTGGGTGAGGTGCTCGGGGTAGATAACCGGCTCGTCGGGGCCGATGATGGCGTCCACGTTCTGGAAGAACACGATCCAGGGGCGTACGGGGTGGGAGAACTTGGCGCGCGCCGCTTCTTCGTGGTGCTCGCGGAAGTTGCCGGCGGTGTGGAAGAACTTTTTGGGAATGATGGGCGCCTTGAGCTTCACTTCCTCACGCGCGTAAATGACGGGCTCACCGTTGACGCCGACGACGACGCCGGCCATTGTGAGCGCATGGTCGAAGGATTTGCGCGCGGCCTCCAGGCTGGTATCGCCGCCCGCGAAAAGTTCTCGCATATTGGGCGGAACCAGGGCGCGGGCCAGGCGCACGAAGGCAGCCTCGCCTTCGGAATCGCGCAGGTAAAGCGTGCAGGCGGAGTTGAGGTCAACGATGGCGCCGTCCGGGCTGAGGGCGCCGATGCGGCTCTCTCCCCAACTGGTTGAGAAAGTGACGAGTTTCATGGCGTTCAGGCTACGGGAAGAGTGTAGTAAGGGAGCAAGAGGATTGTCCACCCAGCGGGGAAGGACTCGACCCGGCCCAATGGGACCGGCGAGCATCGCCTGTAATAAGGGGGATGATTCGTGTTTTTCGAGGGCACACTACAATGTTTCGCGGCTGGTTGTCAACGATTTCGAATCTTTGCCTTTAGTTGTGTTTTTTGACGGCAAAAACCTTTTGCTCGGCTACAATGTGATTGCCGCCAAATGACAGATTCGGCAAGTGGGAGGAGAACACGCGGGCAGGGAACTGCCCCGATTATGGTGCGCATAAAACGGGCAGGTCTTTCCCAAGGGAGCTTCGGTACGCCGGCATCTCAGCCGGCGGATGGTTGGAGGGTGGTGACCGCGGCACAGGTGGGCGCGTGATCGGCGCCATTGACATAGGGGGCACCAAAATTGCCGCGGGTGTCGTGGGGCCTGACGGCCACATTCTTTACCGCACGGAGTGCGCCACTAACCCGACGCAGGGCTTTGAGCGTGGACTGGAGCGCATCATTGGCCTGCTGCGCGAGTCCGCACAGGCGGCCGGAGTAAAGTTCACGGGTATCGGCGTGGGCAGCACTGGACCCATTGACCCGCAAACCGGCATTTTCGGCACGGTGGACAACCTGCCGGGCTGGAAGGGTTCCAACCTGAAGGCGCCGCTGGAACGCGAATTTGGCGTGCCCGTGGCGGTGGAGAACGATGCCGACGCCGCCGCCCTGGGAGAAGCCGCCTGGGGAGCAGGGCGAGGTAAGCGCCGTTTCATCTATGTGACCGTGAGTACCGGCATTGGTGGGGGAATCGTGTTTGACGGCGAACTGTACCGCGGCGTTGACGAGTCGCACCCCGAGATCGGGCACATGGTGGTGGAGGCCTCGGGGCCGCTTTGCTATTGCGGGGCGCATGGATGCTGGGAATGGATGGCGGCTGGTCCGGCCATGGTCACATGGGTACGGGAGAATGCGCCGCCGGGGACCGTGCTGCCCGAGGATCTGAGCGCCAAGGAGATTTGCTGCCGAGCAGAACAGGGCGATGCGCTGGCGCGAAAAGCGGTGGAACGGGAAGGCTACTACCTGGGAGTAGGCCTGGCGAACCTGATCACCATGTATTGTCCCGACGCCATCGCACTGGGCGGTGGAGTGATGGGCAGCGCGCACCTGTTCCTCGATCGCGCCCGCGAAATTATCCGCACCAGTTGCACGCTGGTGCCGGCGGAAAAGACGGAAATCCTGCTCGCCCGCATGGGAGCGGACGCGGGCATAGCGGGGGCGGCGCGCGCCTGGTACAACCGTTTTGGAAAGCAAAAAGCATCATGACCACCAAGGAACTTATCGGCAAGGAGGCCGGCATAGCAGGAAAGGTCATCGAGGGCCGCTATTTCCGCGATCTGCTGGGCCAGCCGCAAGCTCTGGAGGATACGCTGGCTGCCCTGGAAATTTCCGACAAGCTGCGCCGGCTGACGCCGGTACAGGGCAAATATCACCGGGTGGTGCTGACCGGCATGGGCGCGTCGCTGAATGCGCTGCAGCCGCTTTACCTGTCGTTGCTGGCGTGCGGAACTAGCGCGCTGCTGGTAGAGACCTCCGAACTCATACACTTTCTGCCCCGGTTGCTGGATGAAGGCACGCTGGTGATTGCGGTCTCGCAATCGGGAAAAAGCGCGGAGACGGTGCGCTTGCTGGACCTGCCTGGGCGCAAGTCGGCGGTGATCGGCGTGACCAACGTCGCCGATTCGCCTCTGGCCGCGCGCGCGAACGCCAGCGTGTTGACTCGGGCGGGCTCGGAGTTTTCGGTTTCCTGCAAGACCTACGTTTCCGCTCTGGCGGTGCTGGCGTGGTTGGGAGACCTGCTCTGCAGCGGGCATCCGGGCAACATAGCTGAGCTGCAGCAGGCGCAGGCGCTGGCGCGCGAGTACCTGAGCCACTGGCAAAGCCACGTGGACACACTGATGAGGGAACTGGAGGGCGTGCGCGACGTGTTCTTTCTGGGACGGGGAACTTCTCTGGCGGCTGCCATGGACAGCGGGCTGACCATCAAGGAATCCACGCGCTTCCATTCCGAAGGCATGAGCAGCGCAGCCTTTCGCCACGGTCCTTTCGAGTTGGTGGGTCCGCAGGTTTTTGCGCTGGTGTACGCGGGCGACCCGAAGGTGGAGCGGCTTAACCGTGGTCTGGTAGAGGACATCCGACGGGCCGGCGGACGGGCTTATTTGTGCGGCGCCAACACCGACCTGGAACCGCTGCGCCTGCCGTCGGCTTCGCCTGCTGTGCGCCCCATACTGGAAATACTGCCGACACAAATGATTTCGCTGGCGCTGGCCGCGCTCACCGGAATAGAGGCCGGCAAATTCCGCAAGGCTACGAAGGTGACGGAGAAGGAGTAGTTGTTAGTACCACGAAGCGCATTCTTTTGAAAGGGCGGCTGCGCCAAAATGAGGAATGAAGATGGCGGCTTCAGCCGCTGAGGGTTGTCTCGGAGAAGAAACGACCTCAGGGCCTAAAGGCCAATATGTTCGCGGCTCTGCTCGGCACGGCTGAAGCCGTGCCCTTCCGAAAACACTCGGTTGCGAAAACACCAGCCGTGCCCTTCCAAGAACAGTCGATTGCAGAATACCTGCCAGAGGCCAATGGCACCCGTTTCAAGCACAGCCAGCCGCAGGTATCGGGTGCCAGCGAGAAGATGTCAACTGGCGACTGAGAACTGACAACTGCTGTAACCCAGCGCACACCGGCAGCGTACACGCGTCACAGTGAAGTAGGACCTCGTCCTCCTACAATTCAATCGTTAAGGTCTCAACGACGAGGGACATCACATGTCATTTTCCTACATAGTGCTGGGAGCGGGACGGCAGGGAATTGCGGCAGCGTATGATCTGGCGAAATTTGGCGGGGCGGCGCGGGTCACGCTGGCGGACGTGGACGAAGCATTGGCGAAGGAATCGGCGGAAAAGGTGAACCATTTGCTGGGCCGTGGCGCCGCCGAGGCGATGGTCCTGGATGTGCGCGACCAGGGGGCCGTACGGCGCGCTCTGCCCGATTACGACGTTGCGCTCAGCGCCGTGCCTTATTTCTTCAATCTCGGCCTGACGCGCATCGCCATCGAAAGTGGCGTGTCATTCTGCGATCTGGGCGGCAACACCGACATCGTTCTGGAACAACATGCGCTGGATTCCCAAGCGCGGCAAGCGGGTGTGCGCGTGATTGCCGACTGCGGCATGGGTCCGGGCATGGGAAACACGCTGGCGGTTTATGCCATGAGCCTGCTGGACCGCGCCGAGCACGTGTATATCTGCGATGGCGGCCTGCCCCAGCATCCAACTCCGCCCTGGAATTACCAGCTGACGTTCAGCATTGAAGGCCTGACCAACGAATATTACGGAGGCATGACCGTGCTCCGCGAGGGCAGGCTGACGCACATTCCGTGCTTCACCGAACTGGAAATGGTGGAGGTACCGCCGCTGGGCGAACTGGAGTGCTTCTTCATCGCCGGAGGGGCCTCGACTGCGCCCTGGACATTTGCCGGCAAGCTGCAGACGTACGAGCTCAAGGTGCTGCGCTATCCCGGCAATTTCGCGCAACTGAAAGCGTTCTCCGATCTGGGGCTGTTTGAAGTGGCGCCGGTAGAGGTGGATGGCGAGGACGTGGTGCCGCGGCATGTGTTCCATGCGCTATTCGAACCACAGGTGCGGGCGGAAACGATCAAAGATGTGTGCATAGTCCGGGTGCGAGCTGTGGGCGAAAAGGACAGGGCCCCGGCAGAGGCCACAGTTGAGATCGTTGACTACTTTGATGAGACCACGGGATTCTCTGCCATGCAGCGCACCACCGGTTGGCACCTTTCGATTGTGGCGGAGATGATGGCCCGCTGTGAAACGCCCGTAGGCTCCTTGCCGGTTGAGTTGGCAGTCCCCGGCGGCGCCTTTGTGCGCGAGGCGCGCCGGCGCGGCTTCCACATTACGGAGTCCATTGCGGAAAGCGCCAGCCCAGAGATGCTGGTAGGCGCAGACGAATAGGCGTCCCTTACCTGAAACAAGTTTCTTGCAGGCCGCCCGAAGCAGGCGGCCTTTGTATTGTGGAGTGTCTATGTCTGAACCATCGGGTTCGAGCGTTTCCTCAGCAGGAACCAGGAGCGAACAACCGCCTCCGCCGAGTGCCATAGATCTTGAAATCAGGCGCGAGACCTATACCGGCAAATCTACCATCGGCCGCCTGTTTGTGAATGGCGAATTCGAGTGCTACACGCTGGAAGATCGCGCCCGGGCGGCGGGAATAAAAATCCCCGGGGCCACCTGCATTCCTGCCGGCACCTATGCGGTCGCCATCAACTATTCCAACCGATTTCAGAAATTGATGCCGCAACTGCTGCAGGTGCCCGGGTTCGAGGGCATCCGCATTCATGCCGGAAACACGGAGGCTGATACCGAAGGTTGCATTCTGGTTGGGCAGACGCGAGCACAGGATTTTGTTGGCAACGGCAGGGCAGCCTTTCGCAAGCTGTTTGCCAGGCTGCAGGCGGCCAAGCCAGCTGGCGCGGAGGTTCGAGTCACGATCATAGACGGCACGAGCCCGGCGCCGGCGGATGTTCCTTCGGCGGTGGAGCAACCGCTGTAGCGGGGTGCAATTACAATCATCAGCATGAAGGTGGAACACTGGAACACGGAGCGGGACGGCGCTCTGAGCGAGCGGGCACTGCGCCACAAACTGGAGAAGCTGGGGTACGGCGTGTGCCGCTACACCTACGCGCCGGGCACTTACTTTCCACCGCACACGCACGATCAGGAGAAAATGGACGCGGTGGTTTCCGGCCGCTTTCGCCTCCGCATGGGCGCGGACGAGGTGGTGCTGGAGGCGGGCGACGCGGTCCTGGTGCCGCGAGGCGCCGAACACAGCGCGGAGGTGGTGGGGGCGCAGCCGGTGGTCAGCCTGGACGCGGTGAAGGCGGGCTGAGGTGGCGGAGCGTCCCGATCGAGTGCAATCCAGCGCTGCTCCTCCGGCAACGATTCCCCGAGCACTCCTCAGGTGGTGGCGCGAGAATCTGCCCCGCCTGGGTCTGACGCGCACCGCCGGCATGTTCCTGGGCGAGATGTGGGAATTTCTGCGCGAGGCCACACCGGGGCGGCGCAAACAGCGCTACGGGGACATGGATTTCGACTGGGACCACCGCGTAGATACGACGTCAGCCAACGTGAGCCGCCGCGCGGACCTGCTGGCGGCGCTGGCCGGACATCGTTACCAGCCCAGCGATCCGGCGCTTTTTCACGAAAGCATCCGCCGCCTGGGAATTGACTACAGCCAGTTCCAGTTCATAGACCTGGGGTCGGGGAAGGGCCGCACTTTGATGATGGCGGCGGAGTATCCCTTCGCGCGCATCGTGGGAGTGGAGGCGGTTCCTGATTTGCATCGCGCCGCGCTGAAAAACATCCGCAAGTACCGGAGCGCGACGCAAAGGTGCTCTGACCTGGAGTCAATTCGCGGCGATGCCCGCGATTTTGAATTTCCGGCCGGACCGCTGGTGTTGTTTCTGTTCAATCCCCTGCCGGAGGCGGGGCTGCGCACGGTGGTGGCCAACCTGAATGAATCGCTGCGAAAGCAGCCGCGGCCGGTTTACGTGGTTTATCACAATCCCATCCTGGAGCACGTGTTGGCTGACGGCAAGATGCGGCGGGTGCAAGGAAACCCGCAATATGCCATTTATGAGTTCCCGCTGACCGGCCCAGTTGCCACCTGACCGTCGGGCCACCGCCATGGATACAAGGTTTGCGCTTCTCGACCCGCCCTGGGTTCCCTTCCCAAGGCCCATCGCATGCGGTCGCGGATGAAAAGCCTTCCCGAATGCGGCTGAAAGTAGGTATAGTGTTTGTTCGCATTTGCTGCTTGCCACTCGCCTACGTTCCTGAAGCGTGAGGGCTGTGAATGCCGGCAGGTCGAAAGACTCTTCTTTGTATTGATGACCACAAGCCCTCCCTGGCGGGCTGGTGCCTTTACCTGCAGGGCGCAGGATATTCAGTGGAAACCGCTCACGGCGCGCAGGAAGGCCTGCAGTTGTTTGCTACTCATCCCGTTGATCTTGTGCTTCTCGACTACGCCATGCCCGAAGCGGATGGCGGCGAAGTGGCAGCCACCATGAAGCGGATAAAGCCCCAGGTGCGCATCGTGATGTTTTCGGGGGTGTCGGAAATCCCGCAGGATGCGCGGGCGCACGTGGACGCCTTCCTGCAGAAGGGCGTAAACCCCAGCGTGGTGCTGCAGACAATTGACCAACTGCTGCGCGCCGACGAGAGTGCCGCTTGAGTTCTGAGGCCACTTACTTACGCCTGAAGGGAAGCCGGTAAGCTCCTCCGCGGACCCATCATCACCCCGCCTCGTGATGTCCATCACAGCCCACTGAGACGAAGCCCGGTAGCATCCCTGGAGCGCGAATGTGTGCGCCAGCAACCCATATGAGCGACGGACTTTTTCAGGCCATGCGTCGGAGCATTATTGACGGCGCGGCCGATCACGCGAGCGAGTTGGCGCGGCGGGCGCTGGCAAGCGGCGTTGATCCGCTGCAGGCGGTGAATGAAGGGTTTGTACCGGGCGTGGACTATGTAGGCGAGCAGTTTGCCCGGCGCGAAATGTTCCTGCCCGACCTGGTGATGGCGGCGGAAGCCATGAAGGCAGGGCTGGCGGTGCTGGAGCCGGAGATGCAGCGTCGCGGCACGCAGCGGGAGTTTCTGGGCCGGGTCGTGCTGGGCACGGTGAAAGGCGACATTCACGAGATCGGCAAGACCCTGGTGGGCATTTTGCTCGCGGCGGCGGGTTTTGAGGTGGTTGACCTGGGAGTGAATGTGACGGCTGAAACTTTTGCGCTCAAGGCGCGCGAGCTCGAGGCCGACATCGTAGGCGTTTCTTCGCTGCTCACCACCACCATGGCGCTTCAGAGAAGCGTGGTGGAAGCGCTGGATCGGGCGCAGTTGCGGCCGCGGGTGAAGATCATCGTGGGCGGCGCGCCGGTGACGCGCAAATGGGCAGAGGAGATTGGCGCCGATGGCTATGGCAAAGATGCGGTGGGCGCGGTAGCGCTGGCCAAGTCGCTGGTTGGAAAATCCAACGGGCAGGCGAAATAGGGGGAAGGCGAAGTTCCATGCGACCCAAGATCGAGTTGCTTGACGACGCGTTCATCGAGCGCATTCTCTCCGAGGCCTTTGAGCTGCTGGTGCGGCCGGGAGTAAGAGTGCAGGCGCCCGAGGCCCTGGAGCTGTTGGCTTCCTCCGGCGCGCGCGTGGAAAGGGCGCTGGAAGGCGGGGTGGCGCACATTCCGGAAGCGATGGCGCGGCAGGCCCTGCAAACCGTGCCGCATGAGTTTTTCCTGTATGACCGCGCGGGCAAGCCGGCGGTGCACTATGGCGGTGACGACGTCCACTTCGATCCGGGGTCTTCCTGCGTGTATCTGTTGGACCCGGAAACGCGGGAGCACCGCCCGGCGCAGGCCGCGGACCTGGTGCGTCTGCTGCAGGTGGCGGAAATGCTGCCCCAGTATGCCGCGCAGTCCACAGCCATGGTGTGCAGCGATGCCGCCGCCGAAATCGGGGATCTCTACCGGCTGTTCCTGGTGCTGTGGTATTCGAACAAGCCGGTGGTGACCGGCGGATTCAGCGCCGCGGGCGGGCGCCGCATGCTGGAGTTGCTGGCCATCGAAGGCGGCGGCCAACAACAGTTGCGGCTGAGACCGCGGGCGGTTTTCGATGTGTGCCCCTCGCCGCCGCTGACGTGGACGGAATTTGCCGGGCAGAGCCTGATTGACCTGGCGCGGGCGGGCGTGCCCGCGGAGATCATCTCCATGCCTCTGGCAGGAGCGGCAGCCCCAGTGACACTGGCGGGAGCGGTGGTGCAGCACGCGGCCGAATGCCTGAGCGGAATCACCATTCATCAACTGGCCGCTGCGGGAGCGCCGGTGGTGTGGGGTGGAGCGCCCGCCATTTTCGACATGCGCACCGGCAACACCCCCATGGGGGCAGTCGAGACGGCGATGATTGACATCGCCTATGCGCAAGTCGGCAAACACCTGGGCCTGCCTACACATACGTACCTGGTAGGCGGAGACGCCAAGACAGTGGATGCGCAGGCGGGGATGGAAGCGGGCATGGCGGCGGTGCTGGGAGCGCTGGCGGGCATCAACATGATTTCGGGCGCAGGGATGCTGAATTTCTTGGCCGCCATGAGCGTGGAGAAGGTGGTAATTGACGCAGAAGCAATCGGCTATGCGCAACGGTTGGTGGCCGGCATTGAGGCGCGGACGCCCACCTTAGCAACCCAGATGTTTGGCGCGCTCGGGCACGATGGCGATTTTCTGAAATTAAAAGAGACCCGGCAGTTGTTCCGCAGCGAGCAGTACCTGCCGTCAGCGGTGATTGACCGCGAGTCGCTGCGCGGCTGGCAGGAGGCGGGCTCGCTGGACGCGTTTGAGCGTGCCCGCGTACGGGTGAACGAACTGGTGAGGACATATCGCCGGCCTGAAATTCCGGCAGCGGCGGAGCGCGAACTGGGCGATTTTGTGGAAGCCGAAGCACGGCGCGCGGGCATGGAGCGGTTGCCCGGAATTGAGGAGCGGGTAGAGGCAGGCGCGGTATAGTGCCGTCCCTGACGGGACTCGATTCTATTTTGTTAGCCTACCCAAGACTGCCGTCCTGGGCTTTACTATGCCGCCCCGTTGGGGCTCTACGGATCACATGCTAGTAGCCGCTGGGCAACAGCAAACTTTTTCGTAGAGACATTGCTTGCAATGTCTCTTGAAAGTGTGAGAGGAGACGTAACAAGTTACGTCTCTACAGCTACTTCTTTTCCGTGAAAGCACCTTCCGATCCTTCAACGTCCCACTATCAATGCCGTTCTCTCCAGCCTATCTATCTTAGTTCGAGGCGTAACAAGTTACGTCTCTACGGAAGAGTTCAGGGCTGCACGCGAGATCCCTCGGGCCTCAAAGCCCTCGGGATGACGCCGGGCGGGAGAGAGAGCCGCTCGCGACCTGACACCAGGCCCTGATCGGGAGACGTAACAAGTTACGTCTCTACAAGTCATCAGGCCGTGGTGCCTGCACTGACATCAGCGGGAACGGCCATGGGCAGAGTGAAGAAGAACGTGGAGCCGTGGCCGAGCGTGCTTTCCACGCGAATGCGGCCCCCGTGGGCGAGCACGATGTGCTTGGCGATGGCCAGGCCCAGGCCGGTGCCGCCGGACTCGCGCGAGCGCGCCTTGTCCACGCGATAGAAACGCTCAAACAGCCGGGGCAGGTGCTCGGAGGCGATGCCGGCCCCGAAGTCGCGCACGTAAAATTCCACCCCGGCCTCGGCCTGGCGCGCTCCCAGCACGATGCGCCTGCCGCCGGCGCCGTACTTGAGGGCGTTGTCAATCAGGTTGGTCAACACTTGCTGGATGGCATCGTTGTCGGCCTGTACCGCCGCCGGGGTGCTCTCCGCGATTTCCAAGTCCATTCCCGAAGATCGGAGGATCTCCTGGAAATTCTGCTGCGCCTCGTTCAGCAGTTCGGTGGCGGAATGCGACTGCAAGGCAAACTCGGTTTCGCCCGACTCCACTCGCGCCAGGGTCAGCAGGTCTTCGGTGAGGCGGCTCATGCGGGAGGCGTTCTTGCGGATAATTTCCAGAAATTCCCGGGTATTGCCGTTGCCGCCGGAATCGAGCAGCGTTTCGGCGTAGCCCTGGATGGAAGTGAGGGGCGTACGCAGTTCGTGGGAGACGTTGGCGATGAAGTCGCGGCGCGTTTTTTCGACGCGCTCCACCTCGGTCAAGTCATGGAGGACGACCACGGCGCCGCCGCCGGGCAGGGGAGCGGCAATCACGTCGAAGCTGCGTCCGGCGCCCAGCGAACTGGAGCGCGCGGTCTTGACCTGGCGGGTGCGCAGCGCCTCATCCACGGCGCGAAGGAAGTCAGGGTCGCGCATGGTTTCCACCAGGGGGGCGCCTACGCGCACGTGGCCATAAGCCAGGCGCTTCATTACACCATTGGACCATTCCACCTTGCCCGTGGGCGAGACCGCGAGCACCGCGTCCTGCATGCTGTTGAGCAGGGTTTCAAGCTGTTTGCGCCCGGTTTCCAGCTCGGCGAAGCTGTGCTCCAGTTGCCGGGCAGTGCGGTCGAGTGCGGCGGCGACGTGGGCAATCTCGTCGCCGGAAGTCTCTTCAATGCGGGCTGTCAGGTCGCCGGAGGCGATCTGCTCAGCGAAGATAACGATCCGCTGCAGCCGCCGGGAGACGGCCTGGGAGATGAGGGCGGCGAGAATCAGCGCCACCAGCACCGCCAGACCGGAAGCAAACAGCAATTGCAGGCGAACATGCCTTACCCGCTGGGCGATGGAGGAAAGCGGATAGGCCAAACGCACAGCGCCTCCCGGCACAGGCGCCGCTACGTATAGAAAGGGAATGCCCACGGTGTGGCTCACGCGCTGGGCGCTGCCGGTGCTGCCGTGAAGGGCGGCGATGAATTCCGGGCGGGTGGCGTGGTTCTCCATTTCCTGCGGATCGGCGCGGGTATCGGCCAGGACTTTGCCGTCGGACTCGATGATGGTGGCGCGGGCGTCGGCCGCTTGGGAGACCTCATTGGCAATCTGCTGCAGGGGACGGCGGTCGCGTTCGTGCTGCACCTGGCTGGCGAACAAGCGCGCCTTCTGCGTGAGCGTGGTCTCCAGTTCCTGGCGCAGGGAAGTTTCCCAGGCGCGGCGCACGGCGAAGTCCAGGGCGGCGGTGGCCACCGCGATTACCAGCAGAAACGCGCCCAGCAGCTTGAAGAAAATGCGTGTTCTCACCGCGGAACCTCAAAGCGGTAGCCCGCGCCGCGCACGGTGCGCAGGTAGCGGGGGTTTTCGGGATCGCGCTCGATCTTCTCCCGGATGCGCCTTACGTACACGTCCACGGAACGCGGGGTGACGTAGGCGGTATCGCGCCACACCGCGTCCAGCAACTGGTCGCGGCTGAAAACGCGGCCGGCGTGGCGTGCCAGGTACTCCAGCAGGCGAAATTCGGTAGCCGTGGCGGGAACGTTTTTACCGCGCACCGTAAGAAGCATGGCGCCGGTATCAATCTCGATGTCGTCCAGTTTGACCGTGGCCGGCTGTAGCGGCTGCTCGAAGCGCCGTAACACGGCTTTGACACGGGCTACAAGTTCACGGGGGCTGAAGGGTTTGGTGATGTAGTCGTCGGCGCCCAACTCCAGGCCGAGCACGCGATCGGATTCGGCGGTGCGGGCGGTGAGAAAGATGACCGGGGTGGCGGCAATGGCCGGAGTCTCCCGCACGCGACGGCAAAGGTCGAGTCCGTCGCCGCCGGGCACCATGATATCCAGCAGCAGCAGCAAGGGACGCTCCTGCTCGGCCTGGGCCATCACGCCGGAAGCGGAGGCAAACGCGCGCACCGCGAAGCCGGCGGTCTCCAGGTGATGGCGCACCAGGCGGGCGATGTCAGTGTCATCCTCTACCACGAAAATTGTGGATCTCACAGGGGTATTGTATGGGAAAGGCGTAACTGGCGGGATTCAAGGCGCGTTCTGCTATGTCACCAATTAAAGGTGAACGTGGCCGGCTCACGGCTGGGCGCCAGCGGACGCGATTCGTTTGAGTTCCTCTGACCAGTTCAGAACTACATCGATTTCTGCGGGCGGCCCGTTTTCCAGATTGGTTTTGACAAAGAGGAAGCGCTCGCCATCGGGGCTGACGTCGTATCTGTTATTGCCCAGGCGAATGGCCAGGGCCGGGGGAACGTGGGCCACCATCCGCGGAGTGGACGCACCGAAGCCGGGATGCGTGGTTACGCTTACGCTCATCAGTTTGTCCGAACTCACGAAAAACAGTTCCCGGCCATTGTGTGCCCACACCGGAGTATCGCCGCCATCGCCGGAGATCTGCCACTTGCCGCCCGGACCGGGGAAGGGCTGTACATATACTTCGAAGCTTCCCGATTCGTCGGAGGTGTAGGCGATCCACCGGCCATCGGGGGAGAATACCGCCTGCTGCTCATTGAACTTGGTTTGCAGAAACGGCCGCGGCTTGCGTTCTCCCGTCATCGGCAGAAGCCAAATGTCGCGACCGGTGTCGGTGCCGACGGTCCAATAAGCCAGGAACTTGCCATCCGGCGACCAGGAGGTAGGGATTTCGATCATGCTCTTTCCAGAAGCGAGAAACTCTTCGGCTCCGCTGCCGTCCGCGGCTTTGCGCAGAATTCCCGGTCCGCTCTGCCGCGTGGTAAAGAAGGCGATCTGTTTGCCATCCGGCGACCATACCGGGGCGGTGCTGTGTTCGTCGAAAGTCAGCCGCGTGAGCGTGCCGTGGGGAATGTCGAAGACCCAGACATCGACATTATTGCCAGAAAATATGGAAAGGGCCAGGCGGGTTCCATCGGGCGATATCTGCGAAGAACCGTAGGCACGCGCGGGAGCAGGAATGGCTTTGGTGTGATCGTAGCGATCCACCCAAACCAGGGAGCCCTCGGGTGCGGAGGCATCTTCGGGCAAATAAGCCAGCACGCCCGTATCGGAGACCATGAAGTTGGTCACACCGCTGTTGGGAGAACTCCTCACGCTATCGAGAACCGGCATGGGCTGGCCCGTCACCTGCAAGCGCTTCCCGTCGAAGGGCACGGCGAATAGGTGCCCCTCGCGCGCAAACAGCAAGTGGCCCGTGGAGGAGTAGCGGGGATAAGTTCCACGGATGGGGAGGATTTTTGCTTCGTGCGTATCCACGCGTTGAACCGCGATTTCCGACTGGGAGAAGAACCCGACGTCCTTGGCGGTAGCGATAACAAACACCACGGCCTTTCCACCCGGCAAAAATTGCGGCCAGCGGTGCGAAAGCTCTCCCTTTTTGGCCAGGTCAGGGGTGCTGAAAGGCACCGGCGGTCCCCCGGCGGCGGAGACTCGCATCAGGCCGCCGAACACGTTGGGAGCGAAAACAATGGTGTTGTCAGGACCCCAGGTAGCGCCGCGATTGATGGGAGCATCGCAGAGCGACTCGGGTTCTCCGCCATGAATGGAAGCCTTCTTGAGCTTGCCATTTGCGAAGAAGCCGATCCATTCGCTGTCGGGAGAAAAAAACGGGCTGGTCGCGTTCTCCGAACCGGGCACAGCCTGAGCTTCCAGCCGATCCATGGGGCGAAGATAAACCTGGGTTCTTTCTCCGCCCACATAAGCCAGTTCTTTGCCGTCGGGAGAAATTGCCACCGTAGGGAAGTCTCGCATGGGAAATCCGGCGAGAGATTGCCCCCCAGGCGCTTTGAAAGCGAAGGCAAAACGGGTAATCGGCGGCGCCGTGGCGCCGGGGCGCAAGTACCAGCCGACAAGTCCCGCAAGCAGCGCGCCGAGGGCAACGCCCATCACTGGCCGGATCCACGCACCTCGACTACGCCAGGAAATCTGCTCAGTACGGTCCGCGGCAGGACCCTCAGGGATGGCGGATCCGGAAAGTGCTTCCTGAATGGCGATGCGGGCTTCGCCGATTGCCTGCAACCGTTGCCGTGGATCTTTCTGCAGGCAGCGGCGCAGGAGTTCGCGGATGCGCCGCGGAACGGAGGAGGGCAGCGAGGGCCAGTTGGGCTCCGCGCGGATGATAGAGGCCACCGTATCCGAGGTGGTTTCGCCGGTAAAAGCGGTCTGGCGGGCAAACATTTCGTAGAGCACGCAGCCGAATGCCCAGATGTCGGCGCGGCGGTCCACCGGCTTGCCGCGTGCCTGCTCGGGCGACATGTAGGCCGCGGTGCCCAGTAACACGCCGGCCTGGGTGGCCACGGCGGTGAGTGTGGGCGAGTTCTGCAATTCCTGCCGGGTGGTTTCCCCTTCCAGCGCTTTAGCCAGCCCGAAGTCCAGCACTTTGACTTTGCCATCGCTGGTGAGCTTGATGTTAGCGGGCTTCAAATCGCGGTGAATAATGCCGCGCTCGTGCGCGTATTCGAGCGCTTCGGCAATTTGCAGCGCGATGCTCAAAGCCTCATCGAGGGGAAGCGCTCCCCGCTCGATTCGCTCCGCCAGGGTCGGCCCTTCCACCAGCTCCATGATGAGCGCGCGGGAGCGGTTCGAGTCCTCCAGGCCGTAAATGGCGGCGATGTTGGGATGGTTAAGCGAGGCGAGAACTTTGGCTTCGCGCTCGAAGCGGGCCATGCGCTCGCTATCGCGAGCGAAAGCTTCCGGCAGGACCTTCAGCGCCACGTCGCGGCCAAGGCGCGTGTCACGCGCGCGATACACTTCACCCATGCCGCCGGCGCCCAGCGGCGCGGCTATTTCATATGGCCCAACTTTCGTACTGCGAGCCAACGTCATGAATGGCGGAGATTATAACCCCGGTTCGCCCCGGCGAAGCAGCGAGCAGAATTACGAGTCGTGGCCTAAACCGCTTCTCGCGAGGCTTGCTGCAGCAGCAGGCGTTCCATGGCCTGAGCGAAGCCCTCGTCCTGATTGGAAGCGGTCACAAACGTGGCGGCTTTTTTTACTTCATCAGAAGCATTGCCCATGGCGATGCTCACCCCGCTGCGCCGGAACATAAGGACGTCGTTGGGTCCGTCGCCAATGGTGGCGATTTTGTCTGGCGGGATCTTGAGCATCTGCGAGAGTGTTGTAACCACCGCGCCCTTGTTGGCCTCGGGATGGGTCACGTCCAGGTAGTAGGGCTGGGAGCGGGAGGCGGAAACCTCAGCGCCGCACTCATTCTGCACATCCTTCTCGCAGCGGGCCACCGCCGCGTAATCGTCGCTGACGCCCACCAATTTGGCGGTGCTGCCCAGCAGGCCGTCGTAGCTGGCCGCCATCTTGGGCGGGAACTTCACCGTCCACTCTTCGCGGTCCACGTGCGGCGCCTGGCGCTGGCGCACGAACCAGTCGCGGTCGGTGTAGAGCCAGACGTCGAGTCCGTGCTGGGCAATGATTTCGCAAGCCCTCTGGGCCGCGGCCTGGGGAAGCAAATGCTGCTGCACCACGGAGAGGTCGGGGCGCACGATAACCCCGCCGTTGAAGGCGGCGATGGGATCCTTCAGCGCCAGCGGTTCGATGAGCATCTTCATGCCCATGGGCGGACGGCCGCTGGTGATGGTGAAAGCGATGCCCGCGGCCAGCATCCGCCGCACCGCATCGCGAGCCCGGTCGGTGAGCACCTTGTCCTGCGTGACCAGGGTGCCATCTACATCAGCGATTACCAGTTGCACGCGATCTCTTGCCGCCATGCGGGATCAGGCCGCCTTTTTGCCCAGGTGTTGTTGCAGGAACTCCTTCAGGGCAACCGCATTATTGTGCTCGGTATCGTGCGAACTGTAAACCAGGGTTACGCGGCCCCGGCGGGCGGCAGCAAGCAGGGGCTGCCAGGCCTGAGGATTGTTCTTGAGTTCCTGAAAGTAACGGTGGCGGAATTCCGCCCACCTGGCGGGATCATGCGAGAACCACTTCCGCAACCCTGTGCTGGGGGCCACGTCCTTAAGCCAGGCTTCCACCGGCAGCGACTCTTTTTTCACGCCGCGCGGCCAGAGCCGTTCAACCAGGTAGCGGGTCCCATCGCTCTTGGCGGCTGGCTCATAGGCGCGCTTCAGTTGGATCATGTTCTTGCCCTCCTCCAGGTTTGGGTTCGTGCGGCTTCGCCGGCAAATTGATGCTGGGTCACGAAGCCCTCCTGCGGGAAGAATCATATCGTAACACGATAGGTAAGCAGCAACCGCCGGGGGGATGTATCATAGGAGTTTTGGTGAATGGAAGTTTTGGCGAACGTTTGCCGCGGGATGTGGAGAGCCGGCCAAACTGTGAGTTGGCGGCTACCCGCTCGTCAAAATGTAACCTCGGCCGGGTCGGCATAATCAAAGGAAGGAGCCGGAAAAAGGCAACATCATGCCTGTGTACCAGAGCAAGCTCAAATCCCGCGAGCAGATCGCAGAAGGCACCATGGCCTTCCATTTTGAAAAACCCGCGGGCTTCGAGTTCCAGGCCGGCCAGACGGTGGACATGACCATGCTCAATCCGCCGGAGACGGACGAGGAAGGCAATATCCGCACGTTTTCCATCGCCAGCCCGCCCCACGAAAAAGAGCTGGTCTTCGCCACTCGCATGCGCGACACCGCCTTCAAACGCAGCCTGAAGTCGGTCCCGTTGGACACGGAACTGGAAATTGATGGCCCCATGGGCTCCTTCACCCTGCACAAAAATTCTAAGAAGCCGGCGGCGTTCCTGGCGGGTGGCATTGGCATCACTCCCTTTATGAGCATTGTTGCCCAGGCCGCACACGACCACCTGCCGCACCTGCTTTATCTCTTCCACTCCAATCACCGGCCGGAAGACGCCCCTTTCCTCGATTCTCTGCGGCGTCTCGAACAAGAGAACCCCAACTACCATTTCATTCCCACCATGACCGAAATGGAGAAATCCGAGCGGCCGTGGCAGGGTGAGCGGGGCTACTTTGACCGCGACATGCTCGTCAAGTACCTGAACAATTTGAACGGACCAATTTATTATTTGGCCGGGCCTCCTGCCATGGTGGCCGCCATGCGCAAAATGCTGATTGACACAAAGGTGGACGAGGATGACATCCGTAGTGAAGAATTTGCCGGCTACTGAACACGAGGGCGCCTTTTCCCAAGGCCAACCCAAAGGCAGCGAACTGGACCACCTGTGCGTAAACACCCTCCGCATGCTGGCGTTGGACCAGGTGGAGAAAGCACACTCCGGCCACCCCGGGCTGCCGCTGGGCGCCGCCCCCATGGCGTATGTGCTGTGGGACCGTTTTCTGCGCCATAATCCCCGCAACCCACGGTGGTTCAACCGCGACCGCTTCGTTCTTTCTGCCGGACACGGCTGCGCCTTGCTTTATTCGTTGCTGCACCTCTACGGCTACGACATGCCGATGGAGCAACTGAAACAGTTCCGGCAGTTCGGCAGCGAAACCCCTGGCCACCCCGAGTACAACATTGACCGCGGTATTGAGGCCACCACCGGCCCGCTGGGGCAAGGTTTTGGCATGGGCGTAGGCATGGCGCTGGCGGGGGCCCACCTGGCAGGCTGCTTCAATAAGGAAGAGTTGGGAGTGGTGGACCATTACACCTACGCCATCGTGTCGGACGGCGACCTGATGGAAGGCGTCTCCGCGGAGGCGGCTTCGCTGGCCGGCACACTGAAGCTGGGCAAGTTGATTTATCTCTACGATAACAATCACATTTCGATAGAAGGCTCGACCGACCTGGCTTTCACGGAGAGCGTGGTTGAGCGCTTTCGGGCTTATCACTGGCATGTGCAGACCGTGCCCGACGGCAACGATCTGGATGCTGTGGAGGCGGCGATCCGCCTGGCCCAGGCGCACGATGACCAGCCGTCGCTAATCGCGGTGCACAACCACATCGGCTACGGCAGCCCGCTGCAGGACACCGCCGCTGTGCATGGCGAAGCCATGGGGCCGGAAAACGTGAAAGCCACCAAGGAGAAGCTGGGCTGGCCGCTGCAGCCCGATTTCTACATTCCCGATGCCGCTCTGGCGCATTTCCGCCAAGCGTTACCGCGGGGCGAGGAGTTGGAAGCGGCATGGAAGGACCTCTTCCAGGAATACCGTGGCCGGTATCCGAAAATGGCCCAGGATCTGCAGGGACTGATTTCCGGCACACTACCCCAGGGCTGGGATTTCGACCTGCCCGTCTTCCCGGCCGATCCCAAGGGCATGGCCACACGCGATGCTTCCGGCAAGACCATGAACGCGATCGCTGGTCACGTGCAGTCGCTGGTGGGCGGTTCCGCCGATCTTGCGCCTTCCACCAAAACCACGCTCACCGCTTATGGCGATATCGGCATGGGCTGCGACAGCGGACGCAACCTCCACTTTGGCGTGCGCGAGCACGGCATGGGAACCATCGTGAACGGCATGGCACTGCACGGTGGAATAATTCCATATGGCGCGACGTTTTTAATCTTTTCGGATTACATGCGCGGCTCCATCCGCCTGGCAGCGCTGATGAACACTCACTCGCTGTTTGTGTTCACGCACGACAGCATTGGTCTGGGAGAGGATGGTCCGACGCATGAGCCCGTTGAACACCTGATGAGCCTGCGCGCCATGCCGAATATGACCGTGATGCGGCCCGGGGACGCCAATGAGACCGTCGAAGCCTGGCGTATTGCCATTCAGCGCCAGCGGCCCATGGCGATGGCATTGACGCGCCAGAAGATTCCGGTGCTGGATGTCCAGCGCTATCCCATTCGTGAGGGCGTAGCCAAAGGCGCTTACGTGCTGGCCGAGGCCGAAGGCGGCAAACCGCAGATCGTGCTCATCGCCACCGGTTCGGAGGTGCAGTTGGCGATGGCCGCGCGTGAGGAACTGGGCAAGCAGAAAATCGCCGCACGCGTGGTTTCCATGCCGTGCTGGGAACTGTTCGACGAGCAGCCGGCGGAGTATCGCAAGCAGGTGCTGCCGGCGGGCGTGCCCAAGCTGGCCATCGAGGCGGGCGCGACGCTGGGCTGGTGCCGGTACGTAGGCGAGGACGGCGGCGTGGTCGGCATTGACCGCTTCGGCGCCTCCGCTCCCGGAAATGTAGTCATGGAAAAGCTTGGCTTCAACGTGCCCAACGTGGTGGAGCACGCGCGGCGGTTGCTGAAAGGTGCTCACTGAATGCAGGAGGAAAGCATTCAGCGGTCAGCAATCAGCATTCAGCCACTAAGCCCTTTTAGTAAGCACTTGAAACGTTAACCTCGGCAACGAGTCTTCAGCTCTTCGGTTATCACCAGCCACGCGCAACGGCTGAATGCTGAGTGCTGACTGCTGAATGCTTGTTTCCAAGCAGCGAAATAAGGGGAAAGCCAGATGAACCCACTCAAACAACTCCAAGACCAGGGACAATCGGTGTGGCTGGACTACATCCGGCGCGATTTACTGACCGGCGGAGGTCTCAAGCGGCTGCGCGACCAGGATGGCTTGCGCGGCGTGACCAGCAATCCCACCATTTTCGATAAGGCCATCGCCGGCAGTTCCGATTACGATGAGAGCTTGCGTTCGCTGTTGGCCAAGGATCCGCATGCTACGCCGGAAAAGCTCTTCGATCACCTGGCCATCGAAGACATCCAGATGGCGGCCGACATTCTGCGTCCGGTGTACGACCAGACCGATGGCGTCGACGGCTTTGTCAGCATGGAAGTGCCCGCCTCCATGGCGCACGACACCGCGGCGACCGTCAGTGAAGCGAAGCGGCTGTGGCGCGCCGTGGTCCGGCCCAATGTGATGATCAAGGTGCCGGCCACGCCCGAGGGCATTCCCGCCATTGAGGCGCTAATCGCGGAAGGCATCAACGTCAACATCACGCTGATGTTTTCTCTGGCGCACTACGAGGCAGTGGCAGCGGCATATCTACGCGGCTTGCGCCGCAACCAGAACCCCAGCAAGGTGGCCTCAGTGGCCTCGTTCTTCGTGAGCCGCGTGGACACCATGGTGGATGCCGCGCTGGAGAAGATCGGGACGCCGGAAGCGCTGGCCCTGCGCGGCAAAATCGCCATCGCCAACAGCAAGCGCGTTTACCGGCGTTTCAAGGAGATCTTCCTGGGCACTCCCTTCAGCGAATTTCAGCGGCGCGGGGCACGCCTGCAGCGGCCGCTGTGGGCCAGCACCAGTACCAAGAATCCCGCTTACCGCGATGTTCTCTATGTGGAAGAACTCATCGGGCCGCACACGGTGAACACCCTGCCGCCCGCCACCATTGACGCTTTCCGCGATCATGGCAAAGTCGCGCCCACCCTGGACGCCGGCGAGCAGGAGGCGGAAGCGGCACTGTCCCGCCTGGCGCAGGTGGGAATTGATCTCAACCAGGTCACGGAACAGTTATCGGTGGACGGGGTGGAGGCTTTTAACAAGTCCATGCGGCAGCTCCTGGACAGCCTGCGCGAGAAGCGCAGCAAGCTGGTTTCGGTTCCGGTGGATCGCCAGCAGCTTAGCCTGGGCCCGGCGCAATCGGCGGTGGACAGCCGCCTGGCGCAGTGGCAAAAAGACGAGTTCAACCGGCGTCTGTGGGCCAAGGACTATACGCTCTGGTCGCCCAAGCCGGTGCCCGAACTCACCGACCGCATGGGCTGGCTCGACCTGCCCCAGGCTATGCATGAGCATGTCGGGGAACTGGAGGCGTTCGCGGCGGCCATCAAGGACGCCGGAATCAAGCACGCGGTGCTGCTGGGCATGGGCGGTTCCAGCCTGGCGCCGGAAGTTTACCAGCGCACCTTTGGCAACCAAGGCGGATATCCGGAACTGATTGTTCTCGACAGCACCCACCCGGCGGCGGTGCGCGGGGTGGAGCGCCGCATTGATCCGTTGCGCACGCTGTTTCTGGTTTCCAGCAAGTCAGGCACAACTACGGAGACCCTCTCCTACTTCCGCTACTTCTGGAAACTGGTGAGCGACCGCAGCAAGCAGCCGGGACAGAACTTCATCGCCATCACCGATCCCGGAACGCCGCTGGAGAAACTGGCTCGGGAGCGCAACTTCCGCCGCGTGTTTTCCGCGCCCCCCGAAGTTGGCGGCCGCTATGCCGCGCTTACTATGTTCGGGCTGGTTCCAGCCGCCCTGATCGGCATGGACCTGAAGCGCCTGCTGGATGCGGCCTGGACCATGGCCGAAGCCAGCGCCTTCTGCGTAGATTCCAAGAAGTGTCCCACCCTGGCCCTGGGCGCCGCCATGGGCGAACTGGCACGCATGCAGCGGGACAAGATTACATTCCTGGCTTCGCCTTCGCTGGCGGCTTTCCCCATCTGGGTAGAGCAGTTGATCGCCGAAAGTACAGGCAAGGACAACAAAGGCATTGTGCCCATCGCGGTTGAGCCGGTGGGCACATCCGACGTGTATGGCAAAGACCGCTTCTTTGCCCTTCTGCACGTTCCCGGTGAGAACAAGGATCTGGAGGCGCGCGTGACTGCCCTCGAGCAGGCCGGGCATCCCGTGGTCCGCATCGCGCTGCCGGACAAGTACGACCTGGGACAGGAGTTTTTCCGCTGGGAGATGGCGGTGGCATCGGCGGGGGCCGTGCTCGGCATTCAGCCTTTCAACCAACCCGACGTGCAACTGGCCAAAGACCTGGCCAAGAAGGCCATGGAAGGCAAGGCTGGGGGCCAGCAGGCGCCCGAGGTGCCAGCCGCACAGCGCCAGCAACTGCAAAGCGCGTTACAGGAGTGGCTGGGGAGCGCGCAAGCGGGAAATTATATTTCCCTGCAGGCCTATCTGGAGCCCACTGCCGCCACCGACGCGACTCTGGAACAACTGCGCGTGCTGCTGCGCGAGAAGTCGCGGCTGGCCACCACGGCCGGTTACGGGCCGCGCTTCCTGCACTCCACCGGGCAGTTGCATAAGGGCGGGCCCAACACCGGGCTGTTCCTGCAACTGGTGGATCAGGCGGGAACCGATGTGGCGGTGCCGGAAACCAACTACACCTTTGGGCAACTGATTCGGGCGCAGGCGCAGGGAGACTGGCAGGCGCTCACCCAGCGCGGCCGGCGCGTGGTGCGGGTGCAGCTGGGAGCCGATGCGCGCGGCGGATTGGCGCAGTTGCTGGATGTGACGCGCGAGTTGCGCTCGGAGTTGAATTCCGGTCATCGCGCGGCCTGACATCCGGCGGGCCATAAAGGCACTGATAGCGAAAGAGGAGTGAACGTGGCTGTCCTGACGATGGAAAATCCGCTGCGCGAAGGCATGCGCCTGGAGCACACCCCCGACCCGTGCGTGATGGTCATCTTCGGCGCCTCGGGAGACCTGACCAAGCGCAAGCTCATGCCTGCGCTATACAACCTGTGGCGCGAACGTCTGCTTCCCGCTGGCTTCTCGGTGGTGGGATTTTCCCGCACCGATCTGAACGATGACCAGTTCCGCGCCTCCATGAGAGAGGCGGTGGAGCAGTTCGGCGGCCAGGGGCCGTTGGACCGCGAAGCCTGGGACGCCTTCGCCGAAAGCCTGTTTTATCTGTCGGCGCATCCCGGTCACGCCGAAGATTACGCCAGCCTTTCCTCCCTGCTGGAGGACGTTGACCGGCAACGCGGCACCAACGGCAACCGCGTTTACTACCTGGCGGTGCCGCCCAGTTCCTTTGCCGGCATCGTGCAGCAGTTGGATGCTGCCGGCCTGGCGCAAGGCGAAAAAGGGTGGCGGCGGCTGATCATCGAAAAGCCCTTCGGCCACGACCTGCAGAGCGCTCGCGAACTCAACCAGGCGATTTCCAAGGTCTTTCACGAAGAGCAGATTTACCGCATAGATCACTACCTGGGAAAAGAGACGGTACAGAATCTGTTGGTATTCCGCTTCGCCAACGGGATTTTTGAGCCCATCTGGAACCGCCGCTACGTGGACAACGTGCAGATTACCGCCGCTGAAACCGTAGGCGTGGAGAACCGCTCCGCTTATTACGAAGAATCGGGCGCCCTGCGCGATATGGTGCAGAACCATCTCTCCCAGGTTCTGGCCCTTACCGCCATGGAGCCGCCGACTTCCATGGGCGCCGAGGAAGTGCGATCGGAGAAGCTGAAGGTGCTGCGCGCCATTCCGCCGGTTTCCGGCGAGCGCGTCAGGTCCTGCGTGGTGCGCGGCCAGTACGGTCCCGGGTGGGTGGACGGCAAGGAGGTTCCCGGGTACCGCTCCGAACCCGGGGTCAACCCCAAGTCCACTACCGATACTTATGTTGCCCTCAAGCTGTTTATCGAGAACTGGCGCTGGGCGGGCGTGCCCTTTTACCTGCGCACCGGCAAACGGATGCCCAAGCGCCTCAGCGAAATTGCCATCCAGTTCCGGCAGGCGCCGCTACTTCTTTTTAATCACACCCCCACGGAGCAAATCTCGCCCAACCTGCTGGTTATCCGCATCCAGCCGGACGAGGGCATTTCGCTGAAATTCACGGCCAAGCAGCCGGGCCCCGCGGTGCACGTGCGTCCCGTTACCATGGATTTCCGCTACGCCACCTCCTTCGGCATGGCTTCGGCCAGCGCTTACGAACGGCTGGTGCTGGATTGCATGCTGGGGGATCCGACATTGTTTGCCCATCGTGACGCGGTGGAAGCAGCATGGAGCATCATTACTCCGATTCTGGAGGCCTGGGCCGGCCAGACGACGCCTGCGCCATCTTTCCCCAATTACGCGGCCGGAACCTGGGGTCCGGCCGAGGCCGACAGCCTGCTGCAGGGCGGCGGTTGCTGGCGTAAGCCTTAAGAAAGGGCGGTTACCCGGATGTCGCACAGCAGTATTCCGGCGGATGCCGGCAGGGTTGAGCAGGAACTGCGCCATCTTTGGCGCGATGAGGCGGAGAAATCTGATTCCGGACCGGTACTCTGTTCGCGCACTCTGAACCTGATCGTCTACTGCCGCAGTTTGGCCGACGTGCAGCGGGCCACCGAATTGCTGGACCCCATCGTCAGCCTGCACCCGTGCCGGGCAATTGTGGTTTCACCCGCCGCGCCCCAGGCGGAAGAGGAAATCCATACCGAGGTCTCTGCTTCCTGTCTCACCTCTCACGGCGGCAACCGTTATATCGGCCGGGAACTGGTCAGTCTTTCCGCCAAGCCTGCCGCACACCGTCGGCTGGCCAGCATGGTTCGAGCGCTGCTCCTGCCTGATTTGCCGGTATTCTTATGGTGGCGAGATGCCAATTCGCTGGGCAGCGAACTTTTTCAGCATCTGAGCGAACTGGCGCAGCGAATCATCGTGGACTCAGCCGGACTGGAGGATTTGCAGGCCGATTGGCCGCGCGTACATGCTCTGGTTCAGCGTCCCAACGTTGCGGTCAGCGATTTGGCGTGGTCGCGCCTGACCTCCTGGCGGCAATTGATCGCCCAGTTATTTGACGGCGCCGCCCGTGCCTCCTACCTCCGGAAGCTGCGCAGGATTGTGGTGGAATTCGGCAATGGGGGCGACGCCTCAAGTGTCCCCGCCGATGCGCTCCTGCTGGGAGCTTGGCTGGCGCGACAGTTGGGCTTCAGAAATCCGCGGCCCGCGGCGCCAGATCTAGCGGCGCCAGACGATGTTGCGGAAGAAAAAGTGTCCGGCGCCTGGGAGCTGAGCAGCGGCGATTTGCGCCTGCGGGTGGAGGTGCGGCATGGCAAACGCGCCGGTGCGGGTGTGACAGCAGTCTTTCTTACCTGCGGCGACAATGGCCAGGCCGTTTTTGTGGTGAGCCGCACTCAAGATGGCAAGGGTCTGGCGACGCGCGCCGAATTGCCGGGCCAAGCCGCCATGCGGCGCCTGGTCCGCATCGGGGATGAATCGGCCAGCCGCCTGGTGAGCAGTGAACTGGAAATACTGGGGCGGGATGTTCTCTACGAACAGGTGCTACGCATGGCCGGCGAACTGGTTCCGGCGCTCTCGCCGGCATGAGATTTACTTTAAGCGTCGTAGAGCGGAACTGCCGCTTCCTCATCCTCCTCTTCCAGGAGTGAGCGTGCTCCGTCGGAGGCTTGTAGCGCCCCGTCTATCGCATCGAGAATCGAGCTGAGCATATCGGGGCGCTCACCCAGGGCGGCGAAACTGGCTCGGTCGAGCATGAGTTCGCCCAAGCGGTAGGACTCGTCCATCACGTCAGCGGCCAGAGGAGCAGAGGAGGCATCCTCAGACGGACAGCCATAATCCAGAGTGTCGTCTACCATCCAGTGGGAGACGAGTTCCTCCACATGCGCCGCCGAGCATAGATGGCGCATGCCGGGATGATCCGCCAACCGGCTGCTCCACGTCAGGATCTGGAGCGTGTTCCGCTCCTTGTCCTCACTTACCAGGAACCAACCATGATTTTTTTGCGTGGTTCCGCAAACTTCACAGTGATACCGAGTGGCGGTTTTCATGGCGCGCCCTCCTGAACGTCAGATGCCGGGACCTAGCGGGCCGATAGCTGTAACGCCGAAACCTGTGACTTGCCCGAACGCGCGGGTGGCGCCGACGCGCTGACGCGGCTCCGGCCGGGCGCCGGATTCGGCCGTAGTACCGCCACATTGCCCGCCCGCAGCGGCGCTTCCGCCAGTTGCTCCCCGGCTTCGGTATTGTCAATCAGTGACTGCAGGGCCGCGCGGTTGCGAATGATCAAGGTGGAGCCGTGCACCTCAATGTAGTTTTTGGCGCGGAAGCGGGCCAGCATGCGGGTCACCGTCTCGCGGCTGGAGCCGATCATCTGCGCCATTTCCTCGTGGGTGAGGGTCAGCTTGAGGGTAGGGGCGCCATTGCCGTTGGCATGTGTCTCCTTCCAGTCCAACAGGAGGCGCGCCATTTTTTCCGCTGCCGAGTGCGCCAGTCCGAGCGACCCGATTTCGTTGCAGGCCGCCCGGTACTCGCGGCTCAGGAACTCGGCCACCCGGAACATGGCTTCCGGATGAGTCCGCACGTACTGCAGAAAATCGTCGCGGCGGATGAAGTTGAGCTGGCAGGGGCTCAGGGTCTCTACCGTCGCCTGATAGGACTGGCCCAGCAGGCACGAACTCAATCCCAGGATTTCTCCCGGTTCCGAGATGTGCAGAATGAGGGTTTTTCCCTCACTCGATACCATGGAAAGCTTGGCCTTCCCCCGGCAAAGGATGTAGACGCCGCGGGGCATCTGTCCTTCCACGAACAGCACCGAGTTTTCCGGATAAACGGTGGAGTAGGAAATTGCCGCCAAGCCCCGCAGAT
>DASYWT010000504.1:0-6869 GCA_035935775.1 Terriglobales bacterium | reverse complement strand
AGCCACGGGCCGCACCAGTCTGCAATCCACCATCACCGAATTCGAGGTGACGCGCGTTTCCTTCGCCGGCATGCGCGACCTGAGCAACGAGGTGACCGTGGATGGCGCCGACAACGTCAACACAGCCACTGGCTCGCAGCGGGCCACGCCGCCGCAGGATTCGGTGCAAGAATTCCGCGTGGTCAATAACAGCTTTGGCGCCGAGTATGGGCGGGCGCTGGGCGGCATTGTGAACATCGTCACCAAGTCCGGCACCAATACGCTGCATGGGTCGGCTTACGATTATCTGCAGAACAACTCTGCTGATGCGCGCTCGCTGCTGCAGCCCTCCCCTCAACCCAACGCGTTGCGGCAAAACCAGTTTGGCGGCAGCCTGGGCGGCCCGATCCGCAAGGACAGGACGTTCTTTTTCATGAACTACGAAGGGCAGCGGCGCGGCGAGTCGCCCACCTTCCCCCAGACTTTCATCGGCGACCTGGGGCTTATCAATCAGGCTAAAGCCATCCTGGGGCTGCCCCCGGAGAACCCCAACCTCCTCAAGACCAAAGACAACGACTACGGCATCATCAAGCTGGATAACCAGCTAAGCACGCACAACAGCCTCTCCATCCGCTACAACATCGAAGACGGGCGGGATCTGAATCAACTGGTGGGCAACACGCTGGATGGCGGCGGCATTGGCGCGCCCAGCAGCGGCCACAACGTGTTTGTGCGCGACCAGGCGCTGGTAGGCTCGGTCACGTCAACCCCGCGCAATAACCTGGTCAATGACGTGCTGGTGCAGTACGCGCGCCGCCACTATAACTTCCCCGGCGTGACCGGGCAGCCCAACCTCGACATTCCCAACACGCTCTTGTTCGGCCACAACTTCGGCGTGCTCGATGCCATCTGGGAAAATCGCGAGCAGTTTTCCGATTCCTTGTCCTGGGTGCGAGGCACGCACGTGATGAAGTTTGGGGCCGATAGCAACTACATTCAGAACTACGTCACCTGGCCAGGCTTCACGCCCATGCGCATCATCCTGCCCGGCATGAACTGCCTGGTGGATTTCTCCAATTACTACGATCAGCAACACGGGACCCCGCTGCCTTACGTGCCCTCCAATCCCAACGACGGGCCGTGCCCACTGGCTCTCGGTCCTCAGAACGCAACCCTTCCCCCTATTCCGGCAGTGCCCGGTCCCAATCCGGCGGACTTCCTCCAAGGCGTGCCTATCGTTTTCTGGGGCGCGCCCATTGGCCCCGGTCCCATACCGCCAAACTTTCAACCGCCGGCGATTCCCACCAACTGGCAAAACGCCTATCTGCCCTCGCAAACAGCGAACTTCTCCGAAACGCTCAACCACGCTTATTACGGTTTCTATGCCCAGGACCAGTGGCGGGTGACCCCGAAGCTGACCCTAAATTACGGTATGCGCTACGACTTTGAAACCGGCCTGTCGAAACAAATTGACCCGCATTACAACGGCTTCCAGCCGCGCATCGGATTTGCCTACTCGCCGGACAGCAAAACCGTGATCCGCAGCGGCTTCGGCATTTTCGACGACCGCTACAATCTCTCGTTCCTGTTCATCACCCAGCCGCAGCGCCCGGCCACCATCCCGGGAGTGGATATCCCGGGCGTCCGCCACGGCTCCGATTCGGCAACCTGGGCTCTGAACCAGTTGCCGCCTCTGCCTGGCGCTCCCTTGCCCGCGCTTGTGGGTGCAAACTTGATTGCTACCGGCCTCGTGCCACCGGAAAATCTGGTTGTGCCGACTACGGTGGGCGATGGCCTGGTGGACCACCGCAGCCCCATTCCGTATTCTGAACAAGCCAATCTGGAAATTGATCGCGAGATAGGCGGTGGTTTTACGGTGGGCGCCGGCTACATTTTCGTTGCCGCCCACCACCTGGTACGGGCGGAGAATCTGAACGTGTGCCCAGTGTCCGGAATTTCCACCGGCCCTTACACCTGTCCTCACGGCGGCACCCCGCCTCCGGACTGGCCAGCGGGCAAGGAATACTTCAACAATCAGGTGCGGTATCCCGCCGGGCTCCTTTACTTCACGGATAACAGCGGCAACTCCGTCTATCACGGAATGACCCTGCAGGTGAACAAGAGGGCAGGGAATTACGTCACCCTCAACGCCAACTACACTTTCTCCCATACGCTGGACGACGGCACCTTCACCACCTTCGTCAGCACGCCCCAGGACCTCTACCGCAGAGATCTGGAACGCGCTACCTCGAACCAGGATGTGCGCCACCGCTTTGTGGGTAATTTCACGGTGGAAGGCCCCCAGCACACCTTCTTGCGCAACTTTGAGTTGAGCAGCATCGTCACGGTGCAATCGCCCAGGCCGTTCACGCTGTTCGTGGGCTTCGATGCCAACGGCGACACCAATCCGGTTACCGATCGCGTGGGGTATGCGCCCAGGAATAGCTACCAGGGTGACAACCTGCGCTCGGTGGACTTGCGCTTGTCACGCACTTTCCATCTGACCAAAATCGCGGAGCGCATGACCATGGAAACCGCTGTAGACGCGTTCAACCTGTTCAACCGGCCGAATGTGGACGAGGTGACCTCGGTGTACGGCACCTACAACTTCTGCAACGGCCTTGTGCCGGTGCATTACAAGGATTCGGTGTCGCAGATGATCGAAGCGACACAGGTGGGCGGATGTCCGGCCGCCGGGCCGCCCATCCCCAACCCGCAGTTTGGCGGACCCAGAACCATGCTGAACCCGCGGCAGTTGCAGGCCTCGGTTAAGTTTTCGTTCTAGCTCGCGCTCCGGGAGGGCTGAGCACGGCCGAGTACAAACCAGTAACGCAGGCGTGGCGGAGAGCGTACACTCTGCTCTCCGCCCGCTTCCTCTCGCATGGCGGACACTTTCGGATACCACGGGCACGGGATGAACAGCTCCAGACCGGTATTTGCCAGCGAGAACCCCTATTCGGAGATTCAGCAGGACGAGTATTTCGACCCCGAGATTGAAAGGCTGGGAAGCGGCGCTCTCCGTCAACTGCAAGAGGCAGAGCTAGGTCGGCAACTCGATTATCTGTACGCCCGCTCGCCCTTCTACCAGGATAAATTCCGCTCCGCCGGGCTGCGCCGCGAACACTTCCGCTCCCTCAAAGACCTGGAAAATTTTCCTTTCACCACCAAGGAGGAACTACGCGACAGTCAGGCCGCCTGCCCGCCGCTCGGGCGGCATATGGCAGCGGACATGGCCAGCGTCATCCGCATTCACGCTTCTACCGGAACGACCGGGCGGCCGAGTTTTGTAGGCATTACCCGCAAAGACGCCGAAGTCTGGACGCGGGTGACGGCGCGGTCCTTCTACACGCAGGGCATTCGGCCCACCGACGTCATCATCCACGGCGCAAGCCTGACCATGTTTGCCGGGGGCCTGCCGGCTAAAGACGCGCTGGAGCTGATCGGCGCCACCTTCGTGCCCGTGGGAACGGGAGCCTCGGAGAAGCTGGTGCTGGTCGCAAGGGCGCTGGGTGCCAACGCGCTGCACTGCACCCCCTCTTACGCCATCTATCTGGCCGATTATGTGCGCCGCGAGGCGGGCATGGACCCGCGCGAGCTGGGGCTGCGCAAAATTGTTTGCGGAGCCGAGCCTGGCATAGGCATTCCAGCAGTCCGCGCCAAAATCAGCAACGAATTCGGGGCCCGCGTCACCGAGGGTTTAGGGAATGCCGACATGGCCCCTATCATCTTTGCCGAGTGTAAAGATCAATCCGGAATGCACCTTAACGGGCAGGAGTACGTGTATGTGGAGGTGATTGACCCGGAAACCGGCCAGGTGCTGCCCCTGGAAAGCGGGGTCTCGGGCGAGCTGGTGTACAGCAGCCTGCAGCGGGAATGCGTACCCTTGCTGCGCTTTCGCACCCGCGATCGGGTTACAATCCTCGGCACTTCGTGCGCCTGTGGGCGGACCGGCTTCAAGCTGCGCTGCGTGGGCCGCACTGACGACATGCTGATCGTGCTGGGGGTAAACGTTTTTCCTTCCGCGGTCCGGGACGTGGTTTCCAGTTTTTATCCACGGACCACGGGAGAAATACAGATACTGCTGGACGCGCCCGGACCGGGAGTGAAGCCGCCGTTGAAGGTTATGGCCGAATTTGGCGAGGCCGCGGCCGACCTCGGCGAATTACGCGCCGCGCTGGAGCGCAAGATCAAGGCCGTGCTCAACGTTCCATCGCAGGTGGAGCTGGTGCCCGCCGGTACCTTGCCCCGTTTCGAAATGAAAGGCCAGTTAGTAAAAAAGCTTTACGAGATCCCATAACGATCCAGGCGATGATCAGGCTCGATACCAAGCCGGAAGCCATTGACGTTGACCTCGCCACCTCCGCCGTTGTGGTGGTGGACATGCAGAATGCCTTCGCCAACAAGGGAGGCATGCTGGATGTGGGCGGGGTGGACATTTCTGGCGCTCCGCGCGTGATCAGCGCCATCCGCCCCGTGCTCGAGGCCGCGCGTGTCGCCGCGATTCCCGTGGTCTATTTGCAAATGGGCTACAAGCCTGACCTGAGCAATGCTGGCGGCCCCAGCTCTCCCAATTCCCGAAAAGAGCTGGCCATGCGGCTTATGGGCGAGCGGCCGGAGCTGAAGGGCAAACTGCTGACCGAAGGCACCTGGGATTTCGCCATTGTTGACGAGTTGGCGCCGCGGCCCGGCGACCTGGTCATCGTCAAAACTCGCTACAGCGGCTTTGCCGGCACAACCCTTGACGCCCAGCTCCGCGTGCGCGGCATCCGCTACCTGTTTTTTGCCGGCATTGCCACAAACGTATGCGTGGAATCCACGCTGCGCGACGCTTACTTCCTCGACTACTGGCCCATCCTGCTGGTGGATGGCACCATGCAGGCCGGAGCGGCCAGCGCGCAGCAGGCCACCGTCTTTAATGTGGAGTCCTTCTTCGGCTGGACCATGCGCTCGCAAGACCTGCTGAAACATCTTTCCTGCTCCGAGGTGACCGTCTCGTGTGGACAGTAGACATTGACGTGGGGGGCACACTCACCGACGGCATCTTCACCCGCGGCGACCAGGTGGTTTGCGTCAAGGTGGACTCCACGCCCCATGACCTGACGGTGTGCCTGTTCGATTGCCTGGCGCAGGGGGCGGCAAAACTGGGCTTCGCCGAACCCGTGGACCTGCTGGAGAACGTCGAACTGATCCGCTGGTCCACCACCATCACCTCCAACGTCCTGGCGGAGCAACGCGGTCCGCGGATTGGCCTGCTGGTTTCGCATGGCCACGAGAAGGACCTCTACGGGAAACAGTCGCCCAGCATGGTCCTTGGCCGGCTGCTGGCCGAGGGCGACGTGGTTGGCCTGAATGGCTCGAAGGACGACACGGTGGTAATGAACGCCGTGCGCTCGCTGCTGGAAAACGGCGTGCGCCGCATCTGCGTCAGCCTGAAAGGAGCCAATCACGAGGAGCGCGAAGCCGCCATCAAGAAGATTGTTGACCGTCAGTATCCCGACCATTTTCTTGGTTCGGTGCCCGTGCTCGCCGGCAGCGACATGGCCCAGGGCGCCGACGACAGCACCCGCACCTGTTACGCGCTCATCAACGCCTACACGCACGGCGCGCTCGCGGCCACGCTGTTCAAAGCCGAAGATGAGCTGCGTGAAACCTACCGCTATCCCGGCGCCTTCCTGGTCAGTCACGTCAATGGCGGCGTCGCCGGAATCTACAAGACAAAGGCGATTGACACCATTGAGTCCGGCCCCATTCTGGGATTGCAGGGAAGCGCCTACCTGGCTGCGCACTATGACCTGCACGATGTGATCGCGCTCGACGTTGGAGGTACCACGGCGAAAGTCGGAGTGCTGCACAACTCGGAAGCGATTACGCGCAAGCCTGCCGACTTCTTCGGAATTACCGTAAACGTTACGCTCCCCTATTTGCGCTCCATCGCTCTGGGTGGGGGGAGCGTGGTCAACCTTGGCGGCCGGCAAATTCAGCTTGGCCCGGAAAGCATGGGTTCCTTCCCTGGGCCCGCCTGCTACGCGCTAGGCGGCGATCACGCAACGCTCACCGACGCCTTCGTTACTGCCGGCCTGATTAATCCGGACTATTTTCTGGGCGGGACCAAGCCGCTCGATGCCGGCCTGGCGTACAAGGCCATCGAAGAACGGGTGGCCGGTCCGTGGCAGGTTTCCTCGGAACAGGCCTGCCGGGCGGTTATTGACTGTGCTTTCCGCATGGTCGCCGACCTCGTCACCGAGGTGCAGGCGGACCTGCGGCAGGACCTTTCCCGGCATGCGCTATTCGCCTATGGCGGCAACGGCGGCCTGTTTGCCTGCGGCGTCGCAGAAAAACTGGGGCTCGACACTGTTTACCTGTTCGCGCTCGGACCGGTGTTCAGCGCCTTCGGGTCCTCCGTTTCCGACATTTCCCACCTGTACGAGCGCGGCGTCTCGCACATTCCGGTGTCCGCCGATGGCGTTGCCCAGGTGCGCGAGATTGTCCGCGAGATGAAAGCGGAAAGCGTGCAGGACCTGCTGGGAGAAGCCATTTCGCCCGACGATGTGAGCTATACGGTCGAACTGGAGCTTTCGCAGAATGGAAACTCGGTATCGGCATCGTGCGCGGAGGTCACCCTGCGCGCGCCGGGCGAACTGCAGGCGGCCGTCGAAACCGCGCTCCGGGCGGCGGGAAGGTTCGAAGGGCGCGACTTCCACTTTGACGTGGTACGCCTGCGTGCGAAGAAAGCGATGCCCAAGTCTCACCTTGGGCAGCGAGCGCTGGGCTCGCCCGATTCGACGCCGGCACGCCTCCAGTCGCGAACCGTAGCCTGGGGCAGTCTTAGCGGCCAGGCACAAATCTTCCGCTGGGAGTCGCTGCAGCCCGGCAATCAGGTAGCCGGCCCG
>DASYWT010000503.1:0-9728 GCA_035935775.1 Terriglobales bacterium | reverse complement strand
CCTGGGCGACGAAGAAGACATGCACGAAATTGTCGCCGCGCTCAAGAAAATCCAGCGCTACGCTCCCGAGCTGGCCAGCGCCCCCGCGGCCGCCGTGGGCTAGTTCTCTCTCCACTCGGGTTGTGGCGCGGGCGCCCTCGCCCGCGCGACGTAGCGCCCGCGTCTCGCCGGCTGTCGCGAGGGCGTCTCGCCCTCGCTTAACATTCCAAGTTGCCTTTTACTACGCCTCATCCTCTTCCCGCGCTACTTTGTGCATCCTCTGTTCCGTTACAATTGTCTCAATAAGTTGCCCAGGAGTATCCCAGAACGACAATGACTTCAACTCGTACGCGCCTCGCTTCCCTGCTGTTTCTTATCGCTGTCTTCACTGTTTCCGCTTTTGCCGCCAGCGGCGAAACCAACGTTACCCGTGCCACGCTGAAAAACGGGCTGCGCGTAATTATTGTGCGTAACACGTTGGCTCCGGTGGTTACCGTCCAGGAAAACTACCTGGCGGGCGCCAATGAAACCCCGGCCGGTTTTCCCGGCATGGCCCACGCCCTGGAGCACATGGCGTTTCGCGGCTGCCAGGATGTAACCGCCGATCAGACGGCCGCAATTTATGCCCAGCTTGGCGGCGACAACAATGCCGACACCCAGCAGAACATCACCCAGTATTTCGCCACCGCGGCGGCGCAGAATCTCGATATTGTTCTGCACACGGATTCGGCGTGCATGCGCGGGGTGGTCAACTCGGAACAGGAATGGAAACAGGAGCGTGGCGCGATCGAGCAGGAGGTGGCCCGCGACTTATCCAATCCCACTTACAAATTCCTGACCCGTCTGAACCAGGACATCTTCGCGGGCACACCCTATGAGCATGACGCATTGGGCACCAAGCCATCATTCGATGCCACCACCGGCGCCATGCTGCAGAAGTTCTATCGCGACTGGTACGCTCCCAACAACGCCATCCTGGTCATAAGCGGCGATGTGGACCCCGAGGCCACGCTCGCCCAGGTGAAGGCGCTCTATGAATCTATTCCCCGGCGTCCGCTGCCCCCTCGGCCCACGATCAAGTTGCAGCCTGTAAAGGCGGAGTCCTTCACCCTGCCCAGCGATTATCCCTACACCCTGGCGATCGTCAGCTATCGCATGCCCGGCACTGACAGCAAGGACTTCGCTGCGGCCCACGTGCTGAGCGATGTACTGGGCAGCCAGCGCGGCGATATCTATGCAATGGTGCCGCAGGGCAAAGCGCTCGATGCCGGTTTTGAATTAGCGGAAGAATATCGCGAGGCCAGCGTGGGCTTCGCTTATGCGGTTTTGCCGGCCACCGCCGACGCTAAGCCCATCATCGCCGAGCTGCAGCGCATTGTGGCCAACTACGCCAGCAAAGGGGTGCCTGCCGATCTGGTGGCTGCGTCGCGCCGGGCTGTTCTTGCTTCCAACGAGTTTGCCCGCAATTCCATCCCTGGCTTGGCCGATCTTTGGTCGGCCGCCGTCGCCGGCGAAGGGCGCAATTCTCCTCAGGACGACGTGGACGCGGTACAGAGCGTCAACGTGGACGACGTGAACCGCGCCGCCCGCGCCTACCTGCTCAACGACCGGGCCATTGTGGCTACGCTGAAGCCTCAACCCTCGGGCTCTCCCGCGGCGGCCAAGGGCTTTGGCGGAACGGAGAAACTTACTTCCGCGCCCACCAAACCGGTACCGCTCCCGCCTTGGGCCAATTCCCTGCTCCAACCCCTACAACCGCCAAAGTGGGACCTCAGCCCTGTGGATATGACTCTCTCCAACGGCATCCGCCTGATCGTCCAGCCTCAAAAGTTGAGCTCCACGGTTACGGTGGTGGGCCAAATTCGCACGCAAGCCGATCTGGAGGTTCCGGACGGACGCGAGGGCGTGCAGGATGTCCTGGGAGGACTGTTCTCCTATGGCACCACTACGTTGGATCGCCTGGTCTTTCAAAAGGCTCTAGACGATATTGCCGCCGACGAATCCGCCGGGTCCACTTTTTCCGTCGCGGTGCTCAAGAAGTACTTTGATCGTGGCGTGCAACTGCTGGCCGATAATGAGCTTCACCCAGCTTTGCCAGAGCCTGCCTTCAACGTGGTCAAAGCTCAGACGGCCGATTCCGTAGCTGGTCTCCTCAAGAGCCCAGGATATCTGGCGGAAAGAGCGCTGGAGTTCGGGCTGCTGCCCAAAAATGATCCCGCGCTTCGTGAGCCTACTCCCAAGACGATTGGCGGTTTGACTCTTGCTGATGTGCAGGACTTTTATGCGCGCGCTTATCGTCCTGACCTGACCACCATTGTCGTCATTGGCGACGTTACTCCTGAGGAAGCCAAGGCCGAGATTGAGAAGTGGTTCGGTTCCTGGAAAGCAGAGGGCCCCAAGCCTGAGGTGGACTTGCCCGCTGTGCCACTCAACGCAGCCTCGGCCACAAATGTTCCCGATCCCTCCCGCATCCAGGACCTGGTGGAGCTGTCGCAGGAACTGCCCATGAATCGCTTCGATCCCGGCTATTACGCGCTCGAACTGGGTAATCACGTGCTCGGCGGCGGTTTTTATGCCACTCGCCTCTACCGCGATCTGCGCGAGAAAACCGGCCTGGTGTACACGGTTTCCAATCGGCTCGATGCCGGTCGCACGCGCGCTGCCTTTACTGTTTCCTATGCTTGCGATCCGGCCAATGTTTCCAAGGCTCGCGCTTTGGTCGAGCGCGACCTGCGCGATATGCAGACCAGCGCTCCCACTGCTGAAGAATTGCAGCAAGCCAAAGCGCTCATATTGCGGCAAATTCCTCTGGCCGAATCCAGCGAAATGGGCATCGCTGGCGGCCTCCTGGGACGCGCCGTGATGGGCTTGCCGCTGGATGAGCCGGTGGAGGCCGCCGCCCGTTACTCTGCCCTTACCGGCGAGCAGGTGAAAGCCGCCTTTGCCAAGTGGATCAAGCCCGAGGACTTCGTGCAGGTGGTCAGGGGCCCAAAACCGCAGTAAACACTTTGGGCTTCGGTATTGTTGGCGCCGTAACTCGCGCGAAGTAGTGCCGGCTTCTCACCCGCCAGGCGCGCCCTCTTCTTAATTTGTGGCGCGGGCGCCCCCGCCCGCGAAAGCCCACCAGAGGAGGGTGCCATGGAGGGGGCTCTTTGGCCCGAAGCATCTGGCGTGCGATGCCTCGCACCTCGGGGACGCCTGCAGCCAAGAAAAATTCAGGGACTGTCATCCCGAGCAAAGCAGACCGATTCGCTTGCAAATCGGTCTGCGGAGTCGAGGGACCTTGCGTTGTCAGTATGGGCAAAAAAAACCCCGGAAGTCCGCTGGGGCTTAGTTCCTCCCAGCAAATGCAAGCTCCTGTCCCACCCGAAGCGCCCCTGCCACTTTTCTCCCACCCCGCTAAATGCGACATTAAGAAGGCTGCAGAACTTCAGCAGCATCTAATCTCACGTGAACCTCAGGCCTGAGCTGCGGGAACCGCTGGACGGAAAGCGCTTTGAAGTCGCCATTGTCGGCGGCGGCATCAATGGCGTGGCTATCGCCCGCGAGTGTGCCCGCGCCGGGCGTTCCACCCTGCTGCTTGAGCAGTATGACTTTGCCGCGGGCACCACCAGCCGCTCCACCCGTCTTATCCACGGCGGCTTGCGTTACCTGGAGCACGGCGAAATCGGCCTGGTGCGCGAATCGGTGCGCGAGCGCCGTCGCCTGCTGCAGCAACAGCCTCACCTGGTGCGCCCCATCAATTTTCTGTTACCCCTCGGGCCGCAGGCCCAGCGCAGCGCGTTTGAGGTCCGTTTCGGCTTATGGCTATATCGCCGCTTTGCTGCCGCGTGCGCTCGCAATCACGCCGGTAAGGATGGCATCGCCACCCTGGAGCGCCTGCTCGATTCCACCGAGCGCTGGCGCATTTTCCAGTACGAGGATGGGCAATGCGAGTTTCCCGAACGCCTGGTTGCGGAATGGCTGGTGGAGGCGACTGACGCCGGGGCGGTCGCACGCAACCACACTCAGGTGCTGAAAATTGAGGTTGTCGCCGGACAAGCGCGCGGCCTGCGCTTGCGCGATCAGCTTAGCGGCAGCGAGGCACGCGTCGAAACCGGCTGGGTCATCAACGCCAGTGGGCCCTGGGCTGATCAGGTGGCGCAAGCCGCCGGTCTAAGAACCTCCACCATGGTTGGCGGGGTGCGCGGTTCGCACATTGTGCTTCCCCGCTTTCCTGGGATGCCGCAAGCCGCAATCTATATCGAGGCGCTCGACGGACGCCCGTTCTTCGTCATTCCGTGGAACGAGCAGGTGCTGGTGGGTACCACTGAAGTGCCGGATCGCAGCGACCCCGGCTGCGTCTATCCCAGGGCGGATGAGGTGCAATACCTGCTCGATTCTCTGCGCCGGCGTTTTCCGCAAGCATCCGTTTCGGCGGAACAGATTCGCTATGCCTACGCCGGCGTGCGTCCTCTGCCCTTTGACGGTGATGACAATTTGTCGGCCATTACCCGCCGCCACTTCCTCCACGATCACCGCGATGAAGGCGTAGCGCAGATGATTTCCGTAATTGGCGGCAAGCTGACCACCGCGGCCAGCCTTGCCCGCCAATGTGCCCGGCAAATTGGAATTGATGTGCAGGAGCCGCGTGGGACTGCGTTCATCCCCGACAGCGAAGACTTCGACGCTCTGCTATCGAAGTGGGCGGAATCATTTGCAGCCCACTCCGATATTTCCGTCGCAAACGCGCGAGCCATTGCCGCCTGGCATGGACCGGGGAGGCTGGGTATTGCGCAACTGGCCAAAAGTGATGACCGCATGCGTCACCCACTTTGTCCTCACACCCATCACGTCGTAGCTGAAGCGGTGAATGCATTCGCCGGGGAGCACGCGCAGGCTCTCTCCGATGTCCTCTTGCGTCGTGTTCCCGTGGCCTTGAACGGTTGCTGGTCGGAAGAGTGCTCGGCGGTGGCGGCCTACCGAATTG
Source organism: Terriglobales bacterium (assembly GCA_035935775.1). Taxonomy (GTDB): domain Bacteria; phylum Acidobacteriota; class Terriglobia; order Terriglobales; family Acidobacteriaceae; genus JAICWP01. Next base: position 4,780 of record DASYWT010000503.1, on the reverse strand, counting down.
GCGACGCGCTCGGATGGTCGGGCCAGAGAATCGGCGCCGAACGCGACGCCTTCGAGGCCGAGCGCTCCGCTTTCCTGCAGAAACCGCCAGTTCGTGTGCCTACAATAAGATGACCCTTGTGCCGCGGGCGCTCTCCGCCCGCGAGGCAACAACTTTCCAATGTCATGCTGAGCGAAGCGTTTTGATTCGAGTGCTCCTCTTCTGTCATGCTGAGGGAAGCGTTTTGATTCGCGTGCGAATCGAAACGCGAAGTCGAAGCACCTTGCGCTTTCCGAACCGGGCTAGCCGCACGCCACCAGCAGCATCTCCGGCTCATCCGACACAATCCCGTCCACTCCCCATTCCGCTAGTCGCCGCACGTCTTTCTCGCCGTTCACTGTCCAGACGATTACTTGCTTCCCTGCCCGGTGGAGGTCCTCTATCAGCTCCTTGCTGGCCAGCTTGTAGTGCGGAATAACGAAGCGAACCGGCAGTTTCGGCCACGGCGCGAGCTGGCGCGCGTTATCACAGATAAGTCCCAGGGAAATCGTCGCGTCTCTGTGCCGAAATTCGGTCAACACCTCGGGCAGGAAGGACGAAATTAATAACTGCCGTGCGGGCTGATGGCCCAAGACTTGCACCACTGCATCCTCCAGCCCTGCCACCTTCAGTTCAATGTCGAGGAAGGCGCGTGTACTGTAGCGTTGCAGCACGTCCTGCAGGCAGGGTAAAGCGAGCTGCTCGTGGCTGAGCGACCGCCGCTGGGTCAGCGGCAGGCGCGGCACGACGCGCTCTTCCCAGCGCTGCTGAAGGTCGGCATAGGTGGTGCCCGCCACCTCCAGCCCGCTCACGTGTGCATCGTGCACCACCACGAGTTGCCGGTCGCAGGTAGCGCGAACATCAAATTCGAATCCGTCGCAGCCGGCCTGCAACGCGAGATCAAAAGCGGCGATGGTATTTTCGGGAACTTGGGGCAGGCGAGCGCCCCGGTGACCCAGCAGCAGCGGGCGCTTAGTCGAGGTCAAAGTCGCGGATGGGCTTACCCGTATCGGGCGATTCTTTGGCTCTCTTCACGGCTTCCTGAAACTTTTTTTCCAGCAGATCGGCCTGGTGCTTCTGCGCCTCCACCGATTGGCGGAACACCGACTCGCGGCGGCTGTCCTGCTCCTTCATGGCGCGCGCCGCTTCTTCAATATCGTTGAAGGTCTTGGGAACTTTGGCGGCGGTGTGTGCGATGACGGCCTGCGTTTCCGGGTCCACCTTCAGCACCGCATTGCAGCACGGGCAGGTGACCTCAAAGGCGGAGGGTGCTTTGGCTGCCTTAGGCATAAGCTGATGATAAACCAAAACCGGTAGTTAGTAGCCGGTAGCTCGTAGTTGGCGAAACAATCTTGGAAGGGGCCATCCTCAACCTTTCCGCACCAATTACCAGCTACTTATTCTTAAAGCCACAGCACCTGGTGATCCGGACACGCGCCGTTGGCTGCCTGATACAGCCGCTCCAGCAGTTCTATCCCGTGCCGGGCCAGAAACGAGACCCCACCGATTTCCCGCTCCTGCAGTTCTTTGCGGGGAAATAAGGCGTTGCTGAGCAGGGTGGCGTGGCGGTCAAGCACCTCGCTGCGGGTCAATTCGGCCCGTGCCGCGCGTCCCTCCAGCCGGTCCAACTGGTACCGCATCTTGGAGCCCGCGTTGCGCGCCGCGTCTACCAGCGTCGCATCCAGCCGCTGCAGGGCATTCTCGATTCGCGTCAGGTTCTGTTCCAGCGATTTGCCCGCTTGCTCGAAGGCGTTCTTCAGGTCGGGCGGCAACGTCCTTTCTCCCAGCGCCTGCCGCAAATGTTCCGGACCATGAAACACATCCGTCAGCTGCAGGTCATATCGCTGCAGCAGACCCGCCACTTTGGGTTCAACCAGCGTCGCGCTGAAGCGCGGCACCGACGGCGTCACCCGGCCAAGAAGTTTTTCATACACCACCGCCGCCTGCGCAAAATAGGCGCATTCCGCGGGTCCGCCGGTGTAGGCCAGGGTGGGCAGCAGGTAGTCCTGCACTACCGGACGCAGCAGCACGTTGGCGCTGAAGTTCTGCGGTTCGGCATCTACCCGCCGCAACAACTCCTGCCGCTCTATCTTGTCCTGGCCAATCCGGAAGCCTTCAGGCTTTGCCACTCCATTTCCGCGATGGATGACCACTCGCGATCCGTTCTGAATCGTGAACAGAAGGGTGGAAAGTTCCGTGACTTTTACCTGGTCGTGGTAGCCTGCGGCAAGCAGCTCGTTGTCGCGCTCCAGCAGTGCCTGGTCGAGCTCTTCAACCCGCTCAATGGCGGCGCGGTAGATGGGCTGGGCCAGAGCGTGCAGTTCGGGGTCGGAAGCGTCCAGCATAACCACGCCCCAGCGGCCCACCAGGGCGGTGAATAACTTGGCAAATGCGCTGCCCAGGGTTTCGCCCGGCTCATAACATCGGCGGAGCAGATCGGTGATTTCCGAATCGCCCAGGGCGGCAGCTGCCGCGTCCATCACCTGGCGAATCTCCTCGCCGAAACGAATCTCGATGACCGGAGCCTCGGGCGCGCCCTGGGTGGGCGTCGTCACCTGCTGCAACGTGCCGTCGGCGCCCAGCACCGTGGTGTGGTTGATTTCCGCGAGGTCGTGGTCTTCGGTGGCCAGCCAGAACACGGGCACGCAATCCACGCCCAGTTCGGTTGCTTTCTCCGCCAGGCGAATGGCTCCCATCGCTTTGAAAATGGCATACAGCGGTCCGCCGAACAGTCCCACCTGCTGCCCGGTTACCACGCAGGCTGCCCCCGCCCGCAGCCGTCCCACATTCTTTAGTGTCGTAGCCGAGGCTTCCCAGGCCCGATTCTGCCGCTCCAGAATGTCCGCCACTTTGGAGCGCCGGCTGGCTTCGTAGCGGATGTTTCCGGCTTCCTGCCGGGCCCATTGCGACAGATCCGGGGACCGGGGGAAAAACTGCCGGACTTTAGGGTAGTTGTACAGAAGGTCGGTGAACAGCGGGGTGGTGTGCGGAATGAGCGTGAAGGGCAAACACTCCGTGCGCACTAGCGGCTCTCCTGGCAGCGGGTTGGCATAGGGCAAGGACACTATTCTACCCGTCACGAATCAATCAGATGCCTTGGAGATCAGGAAGATGCGGAAAAGGAAGAATCGGGAGTCAGGGGCCAGGAGTCAGGGCTGGGTGGCCGGTAGCGGGTAGCTAGTAGTTGGTAGTTGGTGGCTCTTGCCCGGCTAAGATTACAAGACGATTACCAACTACCAGCTACCAACTACCACCTACCCTCACCTACCCTGCTAACCACTGCTCACTGGCCACTGACCACTGCTCTTCCGCACCCAGCGTAACCTTCCGGGCATCTAATCAATTGACTTCCAAAAGGTTACGACCTAGATTGGAAGTGGTTCTTTGCACGGCTGCTCCCGCTTTGGCGGGTTCCTCACTATGGGGGCGTCACGGCTTCGACGGGGATGCTTGCGGCCAAGAGGCATGCCGGGGTGCACACACCCGTAATCGCGTGCAAAACAAGAAATGCCACTCCACAAATGGCATACGCTGCTTAATTAATTAAGTAGCCGTCCTCCACCGCTTCGCCTGTGGGCGGTGAAAGGGCGTCGCACAGCAGGCTGGCTGGCGAGGCGCGGCCCGAGCCCCGCCGGCGAGATCATCGGGCTAGCGGCTTGCGTGTCTTGTCGGTTCTGAGCGCGAGCGGCGAAAGGTTACCCCGGAGGGCTTTCGGGCCGGATGGGGCCCTCGGAACGCGACTAAGCATGTAGTCTCTTGGCCAGTAACATCTGCGGACGCGGGTTCGACTCCCGCCGCCTCCACCAACGCTCCCACTGCATCCTGAAGTTATCTCCCTTGAAAATAGCCAGGCCGCTTATTTTCGATTATGATCAATTGTGAAAATAGCGAGAATTGCTATTTTCGCGCCTGAGAACCGCTATGGCCAAGGTTAGCCAGATTCCGGGAAGGATGGTGCCTCAGGGAAACTATTCTGCCTTCGTCCCTGCCCCATTGCCTCCCGACCTGGATTGGACGCCGAAGCTGATTGCCGCCCTGTCGGATGCAGACCGCCTCGTTGGAAGGTTAGCCGGCGAAGGTGGACGCTTGCCCAACCCCCATATTCTGATTCGCCCCTTTGTGCGGCGAGAAGCTGTCCTATCCAGCAAGATTGAAGGCACGCAGGCCACGCTGGGGGAACTGCTGGCGGCCGAGGCAGGAGCCGCCGTAGAACGCAGTCCCCAGGACCTGCACGAAGTCGGCAACTATGTGGTCGCCCTGGAGCACGGCGTTTCGCGTCTCAAGAAACTTCCCCTTTGTGTGCGGCTGACGCGTGAACTGCACGAAAAACTCATGACCGGAGTCCGAGGACACCACGCCACTCCCGGGCGTTTCCGAACCGTGCAGAACTGGATCGGCACACCGGGAAGCACGATCGCGACCGCTTCTTACATCCCGCCTCCTCCGGGAGAAGTCGAACCCTGCCTGGCGGCATGGGAGAAGTTTTTGCAGCAATCGAAGCTACCGCCCCTGGTCACCATCGCTTTGGCCCATTATCAGTTTGAGGCGATTCACCCATTCCTTGACGGCAATGGCCGCGTCGGGCGTCTGCTCATTACCTTGTTTCTGATCGAACGCAAGATTCTTCCCACTCCTTTGCTCTATTTGTCGGCGTTTTTTGAAGCCTCCCGCCGCGATTACTACGATGGTTTGCGCGGCGTCAGCGAACGCGGGGCATGGAACGACTGGCTGGAATATTTCCTGCTGGGAGTGGCGCGCATGT
>DASYWT010000502.1:0-14334 GCA_035935775.1 Terriglobales bacterium | reverse complement strand
GTGAACGAGCTTTCATTGGACTGGGAGTAGTTGGTGGCATACTCCTGACGGAACGCGACGGCATTCTTTGAGCCCACGAGCCCGGAAAATTTCTTCGACTCTTCTCCCAGCGAAAAGGCGTGCAGTGCCGTGTCCCAGCTCATGTAAGTCGCCCCCAGCGCCGCCGGCCACTCCAGTGTGAAATCGCGGACGAAGGAGGCTTCCACCTGAAGCGGTTCCGTTGTTTGTATATCAAGGATGACAACCGCACCCTGTTCAGTAACAGGAACAAACAGCGTTTCCCGCACCTGAAGCGTGTCCGAGGCGTAGAGGATAGTGGCAGATTCCGGGCGCACCGTGACCGTGCGAGCCACCGAGCGGGCGGGAATGGCTTCACCGCCGCTGTGAAAAGTGAGATGAAAACCGCGAAAGAGCTTCAGTGGATAAACCCAGGCTTCCATCTGTCCCGCCTCGTTGCCAAAAAGAGCCGCGCGCTGGCCGAGGGCGGGCAAGAACTCCCAGGGGCGTACTGGACGCGTGAGTTCGAGGGCAGGAGCGGCGCCAGTTCCGCCGGCCGAGAAAGCAACCGAAACCAGGCAGAGCAGCAGGAGCGCCAAGCGCGCTGATCTCCATCCGAATTTTATTAACCGCTGCCGCAGCAGGAAGATGGGCGGGGGCGGTTGCAAGGCGGGAGGCATTTATGTAGAAATAAACGGCGAATTTTAACACGGGCCAATTGCCATCAGGTACCTGCCTTTGCCTCTTTCTCGGCGAGCATTTCTCCGATCTTTGAGCCGGTCAGCGCTGGTGTTGCCCCTGGAGGGCGTGCTGGCCATGGCCTTGCCGGGGCGACTGAGGGCGATGTTGCGGCCGCAGAGTGCCGGAGCGGCGCCGGTAACCGCACCTCCTAAGCCCACAGCGAAATATCCGCCGCCGCCCAAATTCGCCGACCTGGGCATCAGCTTTGTGGATGTGGCCAAGCAGGCAGGCCTGAACGCCAAGACAATTTTCGGCGGCGAGCACAAAAACAAGTATCTGCTGGAGACGACCGGTTGCGGCGTTGCGTTCTACGATTACGACAATGACGGCTGGCTGGACATCTTTCTGGTCAATGGCTGGCGACTGGAGGGATTTCCGCAGGGCAGCGAGCCGCACTGCCACCTTTTCAAGAACAACCGCGACGGTACTTTTACGGATGTGACCGACAAGGCTGGCCTGGCGCACAGCGGCTGGGGACAGGGCGTCTGCATCGGCGATTATGACAACGACGGCTACGAAGACCTGTTCATCACCTACTTCGGCAAAAATGCGCTCTATCACAACAATGGCAACGGCACCTTCACCGACGTGACGGACAAGGCGGGCGTGGGCGGCAACGGGAAGCGCTGGAGCACAGGCTGCGCCTTTATTGACTATGACCGGGACGGACATCTCGACCTTTTCGTGGCCAACTACATTGACTTGGATTTGAAAACCGCGCCCCTGCCGGAATCCGGACCTTGTCTCTACAAGGGCGTAATGGTCGCTTGCGGACCGCCGGGCCTGAATGGCAGCAAGAATATTCTTTATCGCAACAACGGAAATGGAAGTTTCACGGATGTCTCGGAAGCCTCGGGTATCCTGCAGGCCAACGGCACCTACGGCTTGGGCGTGCTGACCGCAGATTTCGACAACGACGGCTGGCCCGATATTTACGTGGCTGACGATTCCAGCCCCAGTTTGCTTTATCAGAACAAAAAGAACGGCAAGTTCGAGGACATCGGCATTCTGGCGGGCTGTGCCTTCAGCCCTGACGGCAAGCCGCAGGCGGGCATGGGCGTTTCCGCCGGGGATTATGACCTGGACGGCAATCTGGACATTGTGAAGACGAACTTCGCCGGCGACACTCACTCGCTCTACCACAACCTGGGCAATGACAGCTTTGAAGACACCACCTATGCCGCCGGGCTGGGGCTGAACACGCGCTTTCTGGGCTGGGGCTGTGGCTGGTTTGATATGGACAACGACGGCTGGCCTGACATTTTGATCTGCAACGGGCATGTGTATCCGGAAGTGGAACAGCTGACCACGGAAGAAGGCTACGCCCAACGCAAGCTGGTGTATCGCAATCTTCGCGACGGCAAATTCGAGGATGTGTCCCTGGTTACCGGCTCAGGCATCACTACTCCGGCGCCGGCGCGGGGCTGCGCCTTCGGCGACTTCGACAATGATGGTGACGTAGACATGGTGGTGAACACGGTCAATTCGTATCCGCAACTGCTGCGTTGCGATTCACCAAGAAAGGCACACTGGATCAAGGTGCGCACCATCGGGGTGAAGTCAAATCGCAGCGGCATCGGGGCCCGGCTGCGCTGCGTAACGCAGCCGCCCGATGAATCCGCTCCCCACCAGCAGATTGATGAAGTGCGAAGCGGGGGAGGATATCTCTCGCAAAGCGATCTGCGGGTGCACTTCGGGTTGGGCAAAGCGGAGAAGGTGAATGTGCTGGAGATTCGCTGGCCCAGCGGCCAGGTGGAAACGCTGAAGGACGTGCCCGCCGACCAGGTGGTGTACGTAGAGGAAGGAAAGGGAATTGTCAGAACGATGAAGTTTGGCAAGAAGTAAGGTGCCCTTTTCGGTTGCTCTAACGCCAGTTTGCGTAACAGTTGTACCAGCGTCCAGCATGTAACCGCACATGCTTTTTGCATGTCATCCTGACCGAGTGTGACCGCGTGAGGGAGCACGAGTGGAAGGACCATGCGTTTGTTTTGATTGCTTTTCAAAAATACGATCTGAATAGCCAGATATGAAGCGCAAGGTCCTTCGACTCGGACGCGCATTTGTATGGCGCGTCCTCGCTCAGGATGACATTTCGAAGTTGTTCTAGCGGGCCGCAGACTTTGCCGGATCGGGCAGCTTAATGCCGCTTCCTTCGCGCAGGGTGTGGATGGAGTCCACGGTAAGATTGGCGAAGCGCTCCACCAGTCCGCTGGGCCAGCGGATCTGCAGGTTATCAACTTTTGTTGAGGGACCCAGGCCGAAGTGCACTCGCATGTCGCTGTTGGAATCGTAGCTGGAACCGCTGCGCACCTCATCCACTAAGATTCTCTTGCCCAGTTTCACCGTAATGCGCGCGCCAATGCCGTCGCGGTTGGAAGTCGTGCCCACGGTCTTGATTTCGATCCAGTGATTGCCGCTGTGCACCTGGTTCACCAGCAGGCTGGGGCGGGCGTTCATGTTGCTGATCACTGCCGCCAGTTGGCCGTCGTTCCATAAATCGCCAACTGCCAGGCCGCGGCCGGACCAGCGTGCGGTAATGGCTGGCCCCGCACTTTCGGAGATGTCGGTAAAAGTGCCGTTGCCGTTGTTGTGATAAAGAATCCGCGGCTCTTCGTAGTTGCTGCCCAGCTTGTATTTATCCACTTCAGGGTAGACGTGGCCATTCACCAGCAGCAGGTCGGGCCAGGTGTCGTTATCGAAATCGAAAAACATGGTTCCCCAGCCCAGGTATTGGGTATGCAGGCCGAGGCCAGCGGGGAAAGTAGCGTCGGAAAACGTGCCGTCACCGTTGTTGTGGTAAAGGGTGGAGGTGTCGTCGGAGAAATTCGTCTTGAAAATGTCCAGGTTGCCGTCGCCGTCGTAATCGGCCACGGTGGAACCCATGCCGGCCTGGGCGCGCCCATCTTCATTGAAGGCGGCGCCGGCCACCACGGCCACGTCGGTGAAGGTGCCGTCGTGGTTGTTGTGGTAGAGAATGCTGGGCGTGCTGTCGCAGGCGACATAAATGTCGGGCCAGCCGTCGTTGTCGTAGTCCAGAGTGGTAACACTCAGCGAGTAGTACCCGGCGGCCTGGTCAATGTGGGATTTGACGCTGACGTCTTCGAAAGTGCCATCTCCGCGATTGTGGTAAAGGATGTTCTTGGCTGCTTTCAGGCCGCGGGGGCCGCACATCACGGGCACGCCCTTCCACAGGCAGGTGGGGCGCTCGCCGGGTTTGGGGGCGTTGGCCAGGTCGAAATCCACGTAGTTGGCCACCATCAAGTCCAGTTTGCCGTCGCGGTCATAATCCACAAAGGCGCAGCCTGAGCCCCATGCCTTGCCGGTACCGGCCACGCCGGCTTTTTCCGCGACCTCGGTAAAAGTGCCGTGATTGTTGTGGTAGAGCCGGTTCTCGCCGTAGTAGGTGACGTAAAGGTCTTCCCAACCGTCGTTGTCGTAATCGCCCACGCATACGCCCTGCCCCCAGCCGGGAGCGCCCGCCAGTCCAGCCTGGACGGTCACATCGGTAAAAGTGCCGTCATGATTGTTACGGTAAAGGTGATTGGTCGGGCCTTTGCCCGCAGGGTAACCGTCGAGGGTAGTGCCGTTAACCAGGAAGATGTCCGGCCAGCCGTCATTGTCGTAATCGAAAATAGCCACGCCGGTGCCGGTGGTTTCGATGATGTACTGCTTGGTTTCCAGACCTCCGAAGACGTCCTGTACGGTCAAGCCGGCTTTCTCCGCCACATCGGTGAACCAGGCGATTCGGGGCGCCTGGGTCGTGGCCTGGGGCTTAGCGTTTTGCGCCAGGGCGCAAGTCAGAAAGACCGTGGATCCGCTTACCAGCACCAGCAGAAGACAGCGGAGGCGGCGGTACAGGGCCGGTGACATCGTTCCGCTTACTATGGGGGCGGATTGCAGAGCGGGTCAAGTTCGCCTCAGGTCGGAGTGGCGGCCGCGTCGGGCAAGCGGAGCCCGGTTCCCTTACCGGGGCGCACGCTTTCTGATATCGTTTTTTCTACCAAACCTGCCCGGAGTTCTTCCAGCTTTGGCCCGAAGCCGTCTGCAAATCCGCTTGCTGGCTGCCGCGTGTGCGGTGGGACTGGTGGCGGCCGCTGGGGCGCAAACTACCAGCGCGGCTGACCGCGTGCGGGCCGCCTACGAGCGCGGCGTGGCCAGCGCCCAGAAGGGCGATATGGCGGGCGCGCGTCACGCCTTCGAACAGGCTATTCACCTTAGTCCGCGCACTGCGGAACTGCACGCCTCCCTGGGACAGGTGCTGCTGCAACAGGGTGAAGTAGATCGCGCGGTGGCGGAATTCCGCAAAGCCATCGCTTTAAAACCGGGTCTGCCGCAGGCTCACAGCCTGCTGGGAAAAGCTTTGCTCAGCCGGGGTGAGGTGGAAGCCGGCATGGCCGAGCTGCGCCGTGCGGTACAACTGGCGCCGGCCGATGCCGAGGCGCGGCGGCAACTCGCCCAGGCTCTCAGCGCCCAGGGCGAAGCCGGCATGGCCCTGGACGAGATGAGCCAGGCCTCGCGTCTGGCCCCCGAGCGCGCCGACCTGTACGACTCGGTGGGTGTGTTGCTGGCGCAGGAATCGCAATACGACAAGGCCATCTCCGAATTCCTCAGAGCATTGCAGGTGCAGCCGGGCTATGAGCCGGCTCACTTCCATCTCGGGGTGGCGCAGTGGAAGCTGGCGGAGTGGGACAAAGCCGCCGAAAGCCTGCAGGAAGCGGTGCGCCTGAACCCGCAGGATGCTCCTGCCTATTCCTACCTGGGGCAGGCTCTGGAAGCCAAGGGCGACCTCTCCGGTGCGCTGCAGGCGGCCCAGAAATGCGTGCAGCTGAAGCCGGACTGGGCGCCGGCACAGACGCAACTGGGGCTTCTGGCGCAGAAGGCTGGCGAGCCTGACCAGGCGTTAGCGGCCTTTCAGCGTGCGGTGAAGCTGGCGCCGGAGGACGCGGATGCGCACAACAACCTGGGAATCGCCCTGCTGCAGCGTGGCGACGCCGATTCCGCCATGCCCGAATTCCGCACCGCCATGCGCCTGCGCCCGCAGGACAGCAGCTACCGCAAGAACCTGGGCGCCGCTTACCTGCAGAAGGCTGATTTCGCAGGGGCGGCGGCGCAATTTGAGCAAGCCCTGAATCTGGCGCCGGGAGACGCCCAACTGCATTATGACCTTGGGCTGGCCTATAAGCTGAGTGACCGCCTGCCGCAGGCCATCGCGGAATGGGAAACGGCGCTGAAGCTTGACCCCAATCTGCCTGATACCTACTACACGCTGGGTGTTACCTATTGGCAGGAGGGCAAGTTTGCGGAAGCGGAACAGCGGTTGCGGGGTGCGGTGCACGCCAAGCCCGACTACGCCGAAGCCTATTACACTCTGGGCGCGGTGCTGCGGCAGGAGAAGAAGCTGCCGGAAGCTGCCGAGGCGCTGCGGCAGGCCATCCGCCTGCAGCCGGACTTCCTGGGGGCGCACAGCGTGCTGGCCTCGGTGCTGCGCGAGGCCGGCGACACGACTGGGGCCGCCGCGGAAGCCCGCGCCACGCAGGAGATCATGAAACAGCAGACCAGCCTGCAGGGAGCGGTGTTCGCCACCAATTCCGGAACCCGGCTGCTCAACGCCGGCGACCTGGAAGGCGCTATCGGCCAGTTTGAGCGCGCCATTCAGCTCTCGGCCGGCTACGCCCCGGCACACCTTCAATTGGGACAAGCCCTGGCCAGAAAGGGCGAACCGGGCCAGGCCCGGCAGGAGTTCCAAAAGGCGAAGCAACTGGACCCGCAATTACAAGTGCCCAAAATGTAAAGCCTTAGCCGAGCGCAGGCAGGGATTTTCTGTAGATAGGTATTGACACTTTGCGGGCGCATGATTAGCGTTGCAGGTTGCACAACGGGGTGTGACTCGTGTCACATGCCGATGTGAGCCGCGTGCTCTCGCGCTCGCTCCCCCTCCGCAGAGACGAGAGCAGCAATCCCAGTGCGCGGCACAGAGTCGCTTAGTTGCGCGACTGGTGGTACTGCAGTTTCGGTCCCGGATGCCAAGGTTGGACTTCGTAAGTCGGTCCTCGAGGGTCCCTGAACGTCGAACGTACTTCCCGGGCGCAATCGAGCCCGGGGCGACGCAAGCGTAATTGCAAAACTTTGGGGAGGCCCACCATGAGGCGCTGTGCCCTGCTGTTTGCTGCGTTGTTTTGCCTTGTTTCCCTTCTGCCCAATACAGCATCGAGCCAGGCGGTTTATGGCAGCATTTTCGGCACCGTTACCGACCCCAGCGGGGCGGCTGTGCCCAACGCCAAGGTGACGGTTACCGACGTCGCCAAAGGCACCTCGGATGTGACCACCACCAACGCCACTGGCAATTACACGGTGACGCACCTGATTCCCGATTCCTATACGGTGAAGGTGGAGGCGCAGGGCTTCAAGACGGCGCAGCAAGGACCGATCGTGGTCAACGCCGATCAGGGCGCCAAGGTGGATATGCCGCTGCAGCTCGGCCAGGTGACCGAGGCGGTGGAAGTGACGGGCGAGGCGCCGCAGTTGAAAACCGACCGCGCCGACGTGGCCACCACGTTTAACTCCCGGTACGTGGAGCAGTTGCCGCTCCTGAACCGCAACTTCCAGTCGCTGCTGCTGATTTCTCCCGGCACCCAGTTGCTGACCGGCTGGAACCACGCCGCCACGGAGAATCCGCAGGGCAGCGAGCAGATTTACGTGAACGGGCAGCACTTCAGCGGCACCGCCTATGAACTGGACGGCACCGATAACCAGGATCCTATCCTGGGCATTATCGTGGTGAACCCCAACATTGATGCCATTACTGAAACCAAGATTGACTTGCAGAATTACGACGCCGAGTTCGGCAAGGCAGTAGCGGGTGTAATGACGGTGCAGACCAAGTCAGGCACCAATGATTTCCACGGCGAGGGCTTCTGGTTCCGGCGCACCGATGCCGAGCAGGCGCGCGACCCCTTCACCCAGTTTGCGCCCAACTCCCTTACTGGGCGGTTCATTCCTCCCACCAAGTGGAACCAATTCGGGGGAACCTTCGGTGGTCCCATCATCAAGAACAAGCTTTTCTTCTTCGGCGACTACCAGGGTACGCGCCAAACCACCGGCGCAACCTCGCTGCTGACAGTACCGACGGCACAGGTGATCAAAACCTGTGTGGCGCCGGGAGACGGCAGTGGCTTCTGCAAACTCGATCAGTACGTGCCCTTCATCGGCACCGGCAAGGCGGGTGATCCCTCAACGTTGATCTACAACCCGAGTACGCCCGGGGTCACAATTGACGCGAAAGGCAACCCGGTGGGCCGAGCCCCGTTCTGCGGTCCAGCCGGCTGTGCTACCGAGCCCAACTGGATTCCTCTGACCATGGTTTCGTCCGTTGCGCAGAAGATCCTCTCGTTGATGCCTGCTGCGTCCACCAACTCGGTAACCAACAACTTTCTGTTTTCGGGTGCGGGTCCGTTCAAGCAAAACCAATTCGATACTCGTATTGACTTTGATGCCAGCCAGACACTGCAGGTGTTTGGGCGCTTCAGCCTGGCCTACTACTCCCTCTCCGGCACGCCCGCGCTGGGCCCGGAGCTTGGGGGCGTCGGCAACGGCTTGGGCGGGCTGTCAGGAAGCTCCATCAACCATGACTACAGCCTGTCGTCGGGCTTCACCAAGACCGTCAGCAATACCTTGCTGACCGACTTCCGCTTTGGGTATTTCAAGTACAACCCCAACACTCACAAGCCGGATGAGGGAGTCGCGGCTGCAACGACTCTGGGCATCCCCAATATGAACCTGGGCGGAGCGCAGTCGCTGTTTACCTCCGGCCTGCCCATGTTCGACGGCTTGAATCCGGTAATCAACGCTGGGTCTGATCAATCCACCTACGCGATGGGCGACGGCTTGAACGTGGGTCGCTGCAACTGCCCCCTTCTGGAAAGTGAGCAGCAGTTCCAGTTCGTGAACAACTGGACCAAGATTAAGGGGAACCATCAGCTGAAGTTTGGCGGAGACATCCGCTATGCCATGAACCTGCGTGTTCCCAGCGACGCCAACCGCACCGGGCAATTGCATTTCACCAGTGCCAACAATTCGTCCGGTTATCAAAGCGGAGCGACCTCCAACGCGGGGGTCGGAGGCGCCGGGTTTGCCAACTTCCTGTTAGGCGACGTAAACCATATGGACCGCTTCGTCAGTAGCAGCTTGAACGCGGCGGAGCGCCAGAAGCGATTCTTCTTCTACGGCCAGGATACCTACCGGGCTACGACCAAGCTGACCGTAAACTATGGGCTGCGCTGGGAGATTTACTTTCCGGAAACGGTGAACGGAAAGGGTAACGGCGGGTTTGCCAATCCCACCGAGGGCATTATCCGGATTGCCGGTTATGGACCCTATGGCCTGAACGGCAACGTCGGCAACGCCTGGCACGCTTTTGCCCCGCGTTTGGGCGTAGCCTACCAAGCGACGCCCAAGACGGTGGTGCGCTTGGGCTACGGTCGCAGCTTCGACATCGGCGTATTCGGCTCCAACTTCGGCCACGCCGTGACCCAGAACCTGCCCGTATTGGTCAACCAGCAGGTCTTTCCCAACAACAATGCTGCCCAGAGCGGGCTGCCGTCCACCGTGAACAATGCTTACTTTACGGCCTTTACTATGACGCAGGGGCCGCCGCTATTCGTGGCGCCACCCATTCCCGCTGACGGTGTGCTGCCCCTGGGAGGGCCGCAGAACAACGTGCAGCCCAGGATGCGTCCGCTGACGCAGCGCCTGCCGACCCTGGATGCCTGGAATGCGACTGTCCAGCGGCAACTGACCAATACCATGACGCTGGAAGTCGGCTACGTGGGCAATAAGGGCAGCCACGTGTTCGCGGGTAACGGACCGGCGTATGACCTCAATCAGGTGCCATTGGGGCCGGGCACAGCGGTCGTGACCGGCACGAATGCCTTGGGCAATCCCGTTCCGAACGGAACACCGTGTTCGGCCACAGGGGTGACTTGCTCAGTGGCTTTTAGTCCAAACACTCCACCCGATCAACGCCGACCGTTTTACAACCGTTTTGACGTGAAGGGAGTGGTCTGCTGCGTAGATGGGATCATGGGCAACTACTTTGGCAACGATGCGAGTGCTAACTACAATGCGCTCCAGGTGCGCGTGGACAAGCGCTTCTCGCAAGGACTGCAGTTTATGTCCACCTACACCTACTCACATGCCAACAACTTCACCACCGACAGCGGCTTTCTCTATTCGGTAGCTCCGCGATCCACCTACGGTCCGGACGACTTCAACCGTAAAAACGTGTGGGTGAACAACGTCGTTTATGAGCTGCCTTTCGGCCGGGGCAAGAGGTTTGCTGGCGGCGCCGGCAAAGCGCTCGACCTCGTCATCGGGGGCTGGCAACTAACTGATACCATGAACTGGAGCAGCGGCCTGCCTTGGACTGCGACAGCGGGCGATTGCGGCCTGATTAACGACACTGGACCATGCTTGCCCAACGTTAGTGGTTCGTTCAACGTGGGAGCGGGTTCTTTCGATCCCGTTTCCCATACGGTGACTTACTTCACACCAGTGTCGCCCTTAACCTACCCGACCTCGGGTTTGACCGTGGGAGCCGACGCCTGCGGCCTGTCCCGGCCTAGTTCCGGGTCATTTTCGCTGGCCAACTGTGGTACTACAGGCAATGTGGGCCGGAATACGTTCTGGGGCCCCCGCGCATTCACTGACGACATGTCCATCGCCAAGAACTTCAAGATCACGGAACGCTTCAATGCGCAGTTCCGGATGGACGCGTTCAACATTTTCAACCACCCAGTGTTGGACTTCAGTCAGAATGACGGTCAGGCCACCGGCGGTACTTGCATTGACTGCGGCGGCAACAACGGCTTGATTAAGGACATTCAGTTCGGCTCGACCATGCGCGAGTTGCAGTTCGGGCTGAAGCTGATGTTCTGACATGCTGCCAACGGGCTCATAATGGGGGAGTCGAAATGACTCCCCCTTGTTTTTTGCCCCTTCGCCTCTCCAGCGCGCTCCGGCTGTCTACGGCTCTGCTGATTCTCCTTTGCGGCGCTGTGCCTGTTCAGGGCCAAGGGCAAGCACTGCCTTACCGGGAAGCGGCCTCCCCGCCCGCCAGTGGCAGCCAGGCCTGCGCCTCCTGCCACGCCGACATTTACCGCAGCTACATGAAGACGGCCATGGCGCGAGCCAGCGGCCCGGCGAGCGACGGCCTGATCGCCGGCGAATTTCAGCACGCTAGAACAGGGATTCACTACCGGATTTACAGCCAGGAAGGGCGGGTTTGGCTAAGCTTCGACCGCGACCGCCCGCCGCTGCATGGCAAGCGCGAACTGCTCTACTACATCGGCTCGGGACGGCGCGGTCGCACCTATCTCTTTTCGGAAGATGGGTTTCTGTTCGAATTGCCGGTGAACTGGTATGCCCAGAAGCGCCTGTGGGATATGACCCCCGCCTATCAGAACGCGAGTCAGATGCCGATGCTCCCGGCGATGCCTGCCTGCCTCAACTGTCACACCAGCGGCATGCAGGCGCCGCTGCCGGGGACGGAAAACCGATATCCAGTGCCGCCCTTCGCCCACGGTGGCATCAGCTGTCAGCGCTGCCATGGAACGGGGGAGGAGCACATCCTGAGCCGTGGCAAAGCGGCGATCGTCAACCCGGTCAAGCTGCCGCCGGAGCGGCGGGATGAGATCTGCATGCAGTGCCACCTGGAGGGCAATGTGGCCGTGGAGCGCGCCGGCAAGCACCCCTACGACTTCCGGCCCGGGGACCGGCTCTCCGACTACATTCGTTACTTCGAGGTTGCGAACCCAGGGCTGCCGGGGCTCGGCGCCCTGAGCCAGGTGGAGGCGCTGGCCCAGAGCGTGTGCAAACAGAAATCGGGCGACTCCATGTGCTGCATGAGCTGCCATGATCCGCATTCCTGGCCGGCGCCGGAGGAGAAGGTGACCTATTACCGCGGCAAGTGCCTGGCTTGTCATGGGGCCGCGTTTGGGCAGAAGCATCAGCATGGGAATCCCAACTGCATCGGCTGCCACATGCCGCCGGTGGCCAGCCGCGACGTGGCCCACACCCAGGCAACCGACCACCGCATCCTGCGTCTTCCGGGACCGCAGCCAGTGCTGGCTGACCTGGATGCGCCAACCAAACCGGCTCCGGCGCAACTGGTGCCCTTCCCTGCCAGCGCTGGACCTCCGGACATCCGCGACCTGGCCCTGGCCTGGCATTCTCTGCTGCGTCGCGGCAATGAGGAGGTTGCGCCAAAAACGCGGGAGCTCTTGACCCAGGCCCTGCGCCAGGACCCAAACGATGCCGATGTAGCCACCGCTCTCGCCTACATCGAGCAGAAGGCGGGAAATACCGCCCAGGCGAAGCAACACTACCAGGAAGCACTGCGGGCTGATCCCAGCCAGCTGGACGCGGCGGTCAACCTGGGAGTGATTGAAGCGCAGAGCGGAGACCCCCATGCAGCGTTGAAATTGTGGCAGGACGCCTTCCGGCGTACGCCGGCGCACAGCGCCATCGGCATTGATTTGGCGCTGGTGTCGTGCGACCTGGGCCGTGTCGGCGAGGCGCGCGATTACCTCGTCCGCGTTCTGCAGTTCAACCCTGATTTAAGCAGAGCCAGGCAGCTTCTCGAGCACCTGAACACGCAGCCGCCAAAATGCGAGCCTTAGGCCGGCGGCAAATCTAATTCAATGCGGCTGGCCGGCAGTCTGGCTGCGCACCTGCTGCAGCAGACGCAAGTTCTCCTTTGCCACCTGATTGTTGGGGTTAAGGCTCAGAGCGCGGCGCAGGTGAGCTTCGGCGGCGTTGTAGTCCTTCTGCGCGGCCAGCACGGACCCCAGGTGGGCTTCCGCGTCGGCGTCGTCGGGGCGGTGCTGCAGGACCTGCTCGAATTGCTGCGCGGATTCGGCGAACTGCCCGGTAAACGCCAGCGCCGACGCGAGGTTATAGCGGGCGTCAAGATTGCCTGGATCGGCTTGCACCGCCTGCTGCAGACGTTGCACGGCATCTTGCTTGCGGCCCAGTTGCATCAGGGCCGCCCCCAGGCTGTTGAGCGCCGTGGCGCTGTCCGGGCGCTGGGCAACGGCCCGCTCGAAGTAGGGGAGAGCCCCACCCGGTTGCTCGCGCGAGAGCAGCAGCGCGCCCAGATTGTAGTTAGCGGCGTAGTCGTTGGGATCGTGTTCGAGTTTGTGCCGCATCAGCGCTTCCTGCAGCACCATGCGCCCATTCCCACCGCCGGGAGGGGCGCCGACCACCACCTGCAGTGAAAGATGCGCCATCTCGTCCATGGCCATGTTGCCGGCCGTGACGCGCTGAGGAGGCTGGTGCGGATTGCGCTGGTTCTGCACCGAATTGTCGTACGTGTAGCGCATCGAGATCACGCTGCCGGCGGGCAAGGAGACAGGCTGCTGATAACGGTAAATGCCCTGCCAGGCCGGGTCCCAGTGTGGAATCAGCAGCAGCCATTTTCGCGAACCATCAGGCAGGGTGGCGTAGGCAGCCAGGCGTTTGCCCAGATAGTGGGCGTGGGGATAAATGGCGTATACCCGCACTGCCAGTGGCAGCTTGAAGTCGTCTGCCACCTGAAAATCGTTGGTCCCGGCAGGAATGTTGAGTTCGTCGTCGCGGTCCAACTGCAGCAGCATGGGCTGCAGGGTGGGCTTCTTGTCAGAAAAGTAGAGCCCGATGGTGGGCTGGATAGGCGCGGGCGTGCCTGAGGGCCGCAGGTGGATGTTGAGCACGAGGTCGGTACCGGGCGAGAGCCGCCAGGCCATATTGTCGGGCTCAACCCAAATCGGAATGCCCGGCTTCCAATAGATAAAGTGGCCTTCTGGTTCGAAAACGTCGCTTTCCATTTCTACATCCATGCCGTCAAACCCCGGGCCGGGGCCGGGATGGTGTGCTTCCATGCGCCGCGCCGAGTGAGCGCGGTCAATCAGGAGATTGGCGTGGTGGGTCACCTTTGGGTTTCCAGGATGGATCTCCACCGCTCTTACGTAATGTGTGCTGTTTATCGGAACCTGAAAAATGAAGTTGTGGTAAACGTCCATTCCATGGGCTGGTACGACATAGCCGGGCGGGGCTTGAAGAATCATATCGGGCTTCCCGCCCTGCCAGCCGCCAGCCAGCTTGGGAGGTGGAAGCGCCTGAGCAAGGTCGCCGGTCGGCGCGCCCTGTTCTGCCCAGCGGGCAAGGATTTGAATCTGTTCCTCGCTCAGGCGAAGTTGATCGGCAAACGTTACCGCCTCCGGGTCGGGCAGCCAGGGAGGCATGATGCGCCTTCGGGTGACGAAGGCAATTTGGCGCGCGTAGCGCTTGGCGTCCTCATAAGTGACCAGCGACATTGGGCCTGACCCGCCGGGCTGGTGGCACTGCACGCAGTTGCCATAAAGGATAGAAGCCACATCGTGACTGTAGGTGGGGTGTTGAGGTGGCGCCGATGGCGAGCGGGTCGGGGCCGGGACTGCAGCGCCCAATACCGCCGCGATGGTGGCGCAAGCCAAGATACCGGCAAAGAAGGTGAGCTGACGATTCACGCAGAAAACCCAGCGGCAGAAAAAACGACACGGGCAAAGCGCGCGACGAGACTTC
>DASYWT010000501.1:0-24140 GCA_035935775.1 Terriglobales bacterium | reverse complement strand
GAGTACATTCACCTGACCCCTACCGTCGAGGCGATCGTCAAGAAGAGCGGCGTGCGCGACGGCATGGTGCTGGTTTCAGCCATGCACATCACGGCCGCGATTTACGTAAACGACAACGAATCCGGCCTCATCGAGGACATTGACGAGTGGTTGGAAGGCCTGGCGCCGTATCGCGACGATTATCGCCATCATCAGACCGGCGAAACCAACGGCGACTCACACCTCAAATCGCTGCTCATCCATCACCAGGTAATTTTGCCGATCACCGAAGGCAAGCTGGACTTGGGCCCCTGGCAGCGCGTCTTCTACGCCGAGTTTGACGGCCGGCGCAACAAGCGGGTGATCGTGAAGGTGATGGGGGAATGAATCGCCAGGGTCTACGGCTGATAGCCCGTTGGGTCGTTGGTTACGGCGGAGGTAGTAGATGGCTAACGACCCGAGCGGCCGTGGACCGTAAAGCTTCGACCCCTTTCTGCGTGCTACATTAGCCTCAGAAACCGATGCGTCCCGAAATTTCCCAGGCCGTTGAACTGCTGCGGCAGAACGATCCTGCCTCGCTTGAGCGAGCCCTCGCCCTGCTGCAGGAAACGGTGTTCTCCTTCAGCATGAAGGTGTGCGGCCAGCGCGAGGATGCGGAAGACACCATGCAGGAGGTGCTGCTGAAATCGGTTTCCTACCTGCCTCGGTTCGATAGCCCGCAGGCCCTGAGCGTATGGCTTTACAAGGTGGCTAAGAACCGCTGTCTGATGAGCCGGCGCAAGAGCAAATTCGCTCCCGCGCGGGAATTGGCGCTGGAAGAATTGATGCCCGGCCGCCGCGAACTGGAGAGCCTTTCCCGCAGCAACGGCGAGAACCCGGAAACCTCGACCCTGCGCGGCGAGCGCGCAAAATGGCTGCGCCACGCTATTCTCGCCCTGCCCCCCGCTTATCGGCTGGTACTAGTCCTGCACGACATGGAAGAACTCTCGGACGAGGAGATCGCCAAGATCACCGGCCTGCGCGCGGGCACCGTGAGGGTGCGACTGCACCGTGCCCGGCTTTACTTGCGCAACGAACTGGCCCGCCGTGGCGCGTTTCAGGCGAGAGAACACCTGCGCAAAAAGCGGGCGGCCCCTGAAGAGAAGCCGCGCCGCTGCCGCGAGCTATTTGCAGCGCTTTCCGACTACCTGGACGAAAAGCTGGATGATTCCATGTGCGACAAAATAGAAGCTCATATGGGCGATTGCCGGCCCTGCCAGGCATTCCTGGCCACTCTGGAGCAAACCATCGCGCAATGCAGGCAAGCGCCCAGCGCCTGCCCCGACCGCCGCAAGGCGGAGAAGATCCGAAAGGCATTGCTGGCGAAATTCGAAAATTCACTTCGCCGCCAGACGCGGGCCTGAATCGCACCTCTTTTCGCACTCAGGCAACTTGCAACCTTCAGCCTGAAACCCCACACTGGTGAGGTGAAAGTTTTTGCCCAGTTCGTGGCCGGGGCTACCGAGGTCTCCCATTTCCCCGCGCCGGGACCGCCGGAGATCGCCTTTCTCGGGCGCTCCAACGTGGGCAAATCCAGCGTCATCAACTCCCTTCTGGGCCACAAGGTGGCGCGCACCAGTTCCACGCCCGGGCGCACCCGGGGAATCAATTTTTACGCCATCCGCTGGCCCGGACGGCCACGTCCCGACCTCTTTTTCACCGACTTGCCCGGCTACGGCTACGCCAAGGTGTCGCACGAGCTTTCGGCCGGGTGGCACAAGTTCATCGAACCCTACCTGAAAGAGCGACCCAGTCTGGCATTATGCATTTCGCTCGTGGACCCCAACATTCCTCCCCAGCCCGGCGACCAGCAACTCTGTGAATTCCTGCGCAGCTTCGGCCGTCCTCACCTGGTGGTGGCGACCAAGGCGGACCGGATCTCCAGCAACCAACTGCAACCGTCGTTACAGAAGCTGAGGGAAGCGTTGGGAACGGAACACATCCTGAGCTACTCCGCCCGTACCGGTGCCGGCCGCGACGAATTGTGGAAACAGATTCGGCGGGCAATGGGAGGAGAACCAGCTATTGCCGAGGCGATTGCACAACGTTCGAATGAGCCGGAATCGTGAAGCAAGAGCCAAAGCGACAGGCGAGAGAAAATGGTGTGCCTCAGCCTGGCTCGTCGGTAGCGCCCAAGGGGGCTAGCGGGCAGCGCGGGAATCCGTCAGGGATGTTTCGGCCACTACCTGGCGGAAGTAATGCAAAGAAAGCTTAAGGCCCATTTCCAGGTTGATCCTGGGCTCCCAGCCCAGCACGCTGCGTGCTTTGGTGATGTCCGGGCATCGCTGCTTGGGATCGTCGGGAGGCAGGGGCATGAATTTGATTCGGCTGCTCGAACCCGTCACCTGCAGGACTTTCTGTGCGCACTCCAGGATGGTGAATTCGCCGGGGTTCCCGATGTTGACCGGACCCGGTTCCTGCGACCACGCCAGGCGCAAAAAGCCCTCGATCTCGTCGGAGACGTAGCAGAAACTTCGCGTCTGCTGGCCGTCGCCATACACGGTCAGCTCCTCTCCACGTAAGGCCTGCTTCATAAAGTTGGGAATCACGCGCCCATCGTTGATCTGCATGCGCGGCCCGTAGGTGTTAAAGATGCGCACAATGCGCGTCTCCAGTTTGTGATAACGCCGGTAAGCTACGGTGGCCGCCTCGGAAAATCGCTTGGCTTCGTCGTATACGGAACGGGGTCCGATTGGATTCACGTGCCCCCAATAAGTTTCCTTCTGCGGATGTTCTTCCGGGTCTCCGTAACACTCTGAAGTCGAGGACAAGAAGAATTTAGCCCCGTATTTCCGGGCGACTTCCAGCGCATTGAAGGTGCCGAGCGAGCCCACGCGCAGCGTAGCAATTCCATGAATGGTGTAGTCCACCGGGCTGGCGGGCGAGGCCAGGTGAAATACGTAGTCCACCTTGCCGCAATCGAAAGGCTCGCAGATGTCCTGGCGGCGCAGCTCGAAGCGCGGTTCGTGACGCAAGTGTCCGAGGTTGGCGGCGTTGCCGCTGAGCAGGTTATCCACCGCCACCACGGAGTGTCCCTCCCCCAGCAGCGCATCACACAAGTGGGAGCCGAGAAAGCCGGCGCCCCCAGTCACAATGGCGCGTAGTTTATTCATGGGCGCCTAGCGGGATCCCGGCGCGCTCCCGGCGTTTGCCGGTTGCGATTTGGGCGCGGCCTGGGGACGGCCCACGCTGTAATAGTGGAAACCGAGGGCCGCCATCCGCTCCGGCTTGTATAAGTTTCGTCCATCTATGACGATGGGATAGCGAAGCTGTTCGCGCAAGCGCTCCAGATCGAGAGAGGCAAATTCCTCCCAATCGGTAAGCACCAGGAGCGCATCCGCGCCGCGCGCGGCTTCGTAAGCATTGGCGGCATAGGTTACGCGATTGCCCAGAGTTTCGCGCGCCCGCTCGGCGGCCGCCGGATCATAGGCTACCACTTGGCTGCCTTCCTTCAACAGTGCTTCCACCAGCCCCAGTGCCGGCGATTCGCGCACATCGTCGGTGCCACCCTTGAAAGCCAGCCCCAGCACAGCCAACCGCTTGCCTTTCAGTGTCCACAGCGCATGCCGTACCTTGCGCAAAAACCGTTGCCGCATTTCTTCGTTGATGCGGATTACTTCGTCCAGCAGGCCGAAGTCGTAGCCGCAATCGCGCGCCACCGCGCGAAATGCCATCAGGTCCTTGGGAAAGCAGGAGCCGCCATAGCCCACGCCCGGATTAAGAAAGCGGCGCCCGATGCGCGAGTCGGTGCCCATGCCTTCGCATACCTGGGAAATATCGGCCCCCACGTTTTCGCAGACGCTGGCCACCGCGTTAATAAATGAAATCTTCATCGCCAAAAAGGCGTTGGAAGCGTGTTTGATCAGTTCCGCGCTCTTGGTGCTGGTCACGATGAGTCTCGGGGGGACCTGGGCTCCATCGGGTCCGGGAACAGCGTCCTTACCACGGTAATAGCTCCCATCTGTCATGGGCCGGTAGATTTCACAGAGCACTGTGGCGCAGCGCTCATTGTCGGCGCCTACCACGATGCGGTCGGGATAGAGAAAGTCGGTGACGCCTGTGCCTTCGCGCAGAAACTCGGGATTGGAAGCCACGTCGAACGAACTCTCCTGCGCTCCGTTGAGCATCATAACCTTGCGTACCCAGGTGCTGGTGTAAACCGGGACAGTGCTCTTTTCGACCACAATCTTATAGCCGCCATTGACCGCGCCGGCTACCTGGCACGCGACCGATTCCACATAGGACAGGTCGGCTTCCCCGGCCTCCGTTGGAGGCGTACCGACGGCGATGAAAATCACCGCGCTCTCCAGGGCCGCTTTGCCCAAGTCGCCGGAAAAGGTCAGCCGCGAGCCACGGTGCCGTTGCAGTAGTTCGGGCAGAAAGCGCTCGTGAATGGGCACCTCGCCCCGCTGTAGCGCCGCCAACTTGGCGCCGTCATTGTCCACCAGAATGATGTCGTGTCCCAATTCTGCAAAACAGGCCCCGGCCACCAGGCCAACATACCCTGAACCCACAACCGCAATTCGCATCTACTTACCTCGGTTTACTAGGAGCTAGCTGGATAGTGCCATGTTGCCTTGCTTTGGTGCAGGGGGGAACCGCACACGCAGGCGATGTGCTACTACTCTACCAGCTTCTGCCTTGCCGCAAAAGACAAGCCTTGGCCGGGAAATTCCCGTATCATTCAGCCATGGCGAAATACCTGGTGACAGGAGTTGCAGGTTTTATTGGATCGAATCTGGCGCGTACCCTGTTGGCGCGCGGTGAAAAAGTTTGTGGCATTGACAACTTCTCTACTGGCAAGCGCGAAAACGTGGCCGACATGGCTGGTAGCCTCGATTTCCGCGAATGCGACCTGCTCGATCTGGATGCCATGCGCCGTGCCTGCCAGGGCATGGATTATGTCCTGCACCAGGCCGCCATCGCCTCTGTTCCGCGCTCCGTTGCCGACCCGCTGAGTTCCAATCGCGCCAATGTGGACGGAAGCCTGAACCTGCTGGTCGCCGCCCGGGATGCCAAGGTAAAACGTGTGGTATTCGCCGCCTCCTCCTCCGCTTACGGCGACACCCCCACCTTGCCTAAGCGTGAGGACATGAGCTCCAGCCCCATCTCTCCCTACGCCGTTTCCAAGCTGGCGGCCGAGCTCTACATGCAATCTTTCTGGCGAGTCTACGGTCTGGAAACCGTGTGCCTGCGCTACTTCAACATTTTCGGCCCCCATCAGGATCCCAATTCACCCTATTCCGGCGTGCTGGCCAGGTTCATTACTTTCATGCTCAACGGTCAGGAGCCCACCATCTTCGGCGATGGCGAACAAAGCCGAGACTTCACCTATGTTGATAATGCCGTAGCCGCCAACTTATTGGCTTGCACCGCGCCTGCGGCCCAGGCGGTGGGACGCGTTTTCAACGTCGCCACGGGTTACCAGGTTACCCTCAACCAGACCGTGGCCGTGTTGCGGCGTATTACCGGCTACCAGGGTCCTGTGCTGCGGGGTCCGGAGCGCGCCGGCGATATCAAGCACTCCTTTGCAGACATCTCGCTTGCCGAAAAACACCTTGGTTACCACCCTACGGTAGGCTTCGAAGAGGGTCTGAAACGCACCGTAGCCTGGTATCGGGACCGGGCGATGTCCTCTCCTGTGGAAGCGGAGGCATCGCGCGGCCACTAAGTGGCCCGGACACGCCCCCGGTCATCGGCCATACGTGCTATTACTTCGGTTATCTTCGGCCCTTCCTTCCCTCCGCATACCATCCCAACAGCTATGACGCTCGAATCCATCGTGGTCTGCAATGACTGGCAGGCTATCAGTGTTCTGGGTGGGGTCCTGGGCAATCTCCGCATTGGGGTGCATGTTGATTCAGAACCGGATTCCGCGCGCGATCGCCTGACCCACTCCAAGTTCGACGCCGTCATAGTGGATTGCGAATTGCGCGGAGCGGCCGACTTCCTGCGCAATCTCCGCTCCCACCCCGCCTGCCGCGCTTCTGTGCCGCTGGCTATTGCCGCGCAGGGTGTAGGCCTACCTGAACTCTCGCAACTGGGCGCCCGCTTTGTGTTTGAGAAGCCCATCTCTACAGAGCAGGCCGTGCGCACGCTTTCCGCCGCCCGCAACCTCATGCTGCGGGGGCGGCTGCGCTACTTCCGTCAGGAAGTGAATATTCCTGTGAGCCTTACCTTTGCCAGCAAGCGCAAGGTAACGGCCCACATCACCAACCTGAGCCAGGGTGGCGTTGCCATCTCCAGTTCGGACAAACTCGATCCTGCCGAGGCCATGCGCCTGCGTTTTGATCTGCCCGAGACCGATAGTTTTGTCGAAGCCCGCGGCGAAGTGGCTTGGACCGACGAGCACGGCAACTCCGGCATCCGCTTCATCGAAGTCTCCGAACGCCTGCAGAGCAACCTGGAGCAGTGGCTGGCAGGAAAATACTTCGCTGATTTAACTTCCTAGCCTTGTTCCTGGGCCATTACCGACACCGATCGAGACATTGCTGACCACCTCTCTTGCACAGGTCTGCAAGAGCGGACAAGTCCCACGCCTCTCGGATGTTGGTGCGAAGATCTCCGGATGGGAATCGCGCTATGCCGGCTTTTGCTCGCGCAACGCTTTCAGGCGCGCTGCACGGTCACGCGCGATCAATTCATGCAGATCGTAGCTGTAAGGGCCGTACCCGTGGAACGTATCTTCATCAAACAGCCGCTTGATGCCGCAACCCAGGCACACCTGATAAGAATAACCCTCCACGCGGATGGGCCAACTCATTTTGCGATGCCAGCACCCACGCATCACCACTACCGCGGCCCCCGCCAGCCCGGTAGTCATCAGCCCCACCGGCCAAAACCAGCGCGGCATTCCCTTGCGCGGCTTCTTTTCTTTCTCTTTCTCTTTCTCCTCTTCGGACACGCTACCCTTCTTGACCCTGGCCAATTCTCACAATAACACCAATCCGCCCGTTTGCATCCTACCCAAATTGGCTACCCCTGCAAGCTTCCCACTTTGGCAATCACACTCGCGTTCGCGCGCGTTGACGGCTATCCTGCACGAAATAATGCTCTAACCGCTAATGCTGTGGAAAAAACGGAATTGACTCCTATCTGGAACTGCAATAAGTTGCGGCTTGTATCTCCCTATGAAAAAGTTATCGTTTCATTGTGGGGACATCTCCGCGCGCAACACCCGCTTTTTTCTCGTCATTCTCCTGGTTTTTCTCCTGCCCGCCACCCAGCTCGCCGCGCAAACGGAAGGTCCTATGCTTTATCCGCTAGGCAAGGTCCTTGTGGACGGCAAGGATATAAACAGTCCCACCGGATTGTTTACGGGCGACAAGGTGCAGACCGCCGCTTCCGCCACCGCCAGCATGACCGCACTCGGCGCCACGGTGCTGCTCTCTCCCGGCACTTCTTTGACCTACAACCAGGGCGCTCTTGAGATTGGCTGCGGGCACCTGCTGGTGACCACAGTGGTTAACCGGCTATCGTCGCGGGTGGCCAATCTCATCATTACGGCGAACTCCGATGTCGCCAAATACGAGATCACTCGCGCCAGCGGCAAGCTGGAAATCCTCGCCCGAGAAGGCACAATTAACGTGAACGATGGCGTGCAGACTACCAGCCTGGGCATGGGCAAAGTTATCAGCTTCAGCGCAGGGAACGACTGCCCTTTAGGTGACGCGCAGAATCAGACACCCGCTTCCTCCCCAAACCACGTCAGCCTAAGCAAAGGAAAAATTGCGGCTATCGCTTTGGGCGGAGCAGGAGCGGTGGCCGTGGGCCTTGCCTTGGCGCTCTCGCGGGGAGGCAACAAGACTCCGGTCAGCCCCAGCGTCCCTTAAATCAAACCACTATGCTAGGGCTGGGCGGCGGCAGGCCGGTGGACGTGGGTGCGTCGCCAGGCGGCGGCACGTTGCTGGGCTTCGGCTACTTGCGCATCTGTCATCCGTGCCCGCAGAATAGCGAGGCGATACTTGCTGGCTTCATCGCCTCCCTCCCTGGCAATCGCGGACCACATATAGGCGCTCACATCGTCCTGGGCTACGCCGCGACCCGCCCAGTAGTACGCTCCCAAAGTCGCCGCCGCCAGCACTTGGCCGTCATTCGCGGCGCGGGTGAACCACTTCACCGCCTGTGCGTAATCCTGCGCTACATCTTCGCCACTGGCATACCTGGCTCCCAGTTCAAACTCCGCTTCGGCATCGCCGGCTTCCGCCTGCCGATGCAGCGGCCGGACCGAGCCGGACAAGTCGGCGGTGATGGACGGCGCCGCCGGATCTGAACTCTCCTGCACTGCGCTTGCTGGCGGCCGAGAGGTTTGCGTGTCTACGGGGACAGGTTCGGCGGCATCCACACTCCTGGTTCCGCCTGCGCCTCGGTCCAGCAGCATCCACACACCCAGGACCACCAGCATCACCAGCAAGCCCAATAACATCAGGCGTTCTCCATGTCCCTTGGTGGGCTCAGCGCCGGGTGCGGGCGCTGTGCCGCTGGTCGTCGCGGCCAAAGCGGGAGTGCTGCTGGCCGGCGTTGCAAGGGGCGCGCCGGTCGCTGTGGCAGCGCCGGCAATTTGGCTGTCTGAAGAAGCCACCTCAACCGGAGTTGACGGCGGAGTCGGTGTAGGGGCCTCTTCGCGCACCGCTTCGCTGGCCGCTGCTGGAGCGGGTACCGCTTGGGGCGTCTGCGGCCGCAGCGACAGCGCAACCGCTTTCGCCAGCTCCTGCAGGGCGGCGCAATGGCTCTCTTTGAAGGCGTAGGGCACGCGTGAAAAAACTTCAATCAGACCCAGGACGTCCCCTCGTTCTCCAATCGGAACGGCCAGCACGGAGCTGATGCCCAGGGCCTGACAGCTCTCACGGTCCACGTGCGGGTCGAGCCGCGGGTCATCGCAACGCAGCCAGCGCCCGCTGCGCACGCAGGCCCCGGAAATTCCCGACTGCGCGTCCAGCCTGGTACCAGGCGGGGGAGCGATTTCTCCCGCGGTTGCCCGGCAAACCATCATCTCGCCCTCCGCAAGCGCGATGGCCGCTCCGTTGGCTTCCGTGCACGCCAGGGCGCGCTCCGCCATTGGCTGAAATTCGGGATCGCCCGCCGCTTGAGGAACCGGCGTTGCAGCGGGGAGATGGGGGACGCTGGCTGCCGCTGCCTGCGTTAACTCGCCGGCATTTTCCGTGGCCAGCAGCGCGTTCAGCAGCAGCCACTGCTGCAGTTGGCGCCGAGATTCTCCTGTCAGGTTCAGAAACTCCAGCCCCACCCGGCCGCCTTCGTCACACCAAGCCACCCGCGCCGGCGTGACCGCCGAGCCACGCGTGTCCAGCAGATCGAGTCGCAGGTCCACGAAGGATTGGGGCGTAAGACGGGCGATGCTTTCTATGGCCGCGCCGCGATCATTGGCATCGAGCACTACACCGCCGATTCCGGTGCCGATGCTGGCGTAGGCAGGACTGTGCACCTTGTGGCGTAGATGTCGGCGCCGTTCCACGAGCATGCGTTGAACCTGGGCTGTCACCTCCATCTTACGATTTTCCGCCCTCAACACCCAAGCGCAAATCTTCATCGCCGGCGCATTCTTTCGTGGGGTTTTTTGAGAGCTGCTGGGACTCATCAAGTCTGACTGGATCACTTCGGCTAAGATTCGCGGTTGTGAAGGTTCACATAGGAGAAAAGCTGCGGTGCGGGCCTAAGCAAGGCTCTGCCGGAAACACCAGGACTCGGTCACCGGCTGATTGTTGAATGCTGAGGTTGAATGGAGTTATAGCTGCTTTCTCCCGCCCGGCATCCCCGCCGCCCGCGCGATCGCGGCCACCATGAATCCCGCCAGCATCTGCAGGTTGGCAACCGCCAGGTCGTCGAAGGCAAAGGTTTCGGTGGAGAGCACTTCAAATATGCCCAGGGTCTTGCGGAAATGCCGCAGCGGCGCCACCAGAATGGAGCGCACTCCCAGCCGCCGCGCCACGCTGCGCTGCACGCTGGGGTCATCTTCGGTATCGTCGCAGCGCAGTATTTGCCCCGTACGCAGGCATTCGCCGGACAAGCCGGAATCCGTCTGCAGCCGCACCCCCAGATCGGGCGCGGTGCGCCCGGCGCGCGCGCTGCAAACCACTTCCTGACCCCACTGCAAACCAATGGCGCTGCCGCTCGCCCCGGTCAGCGATTGCGCACGCTCCGCAATCACCGAGATGGCCGGCTCCAAGTCCAGTTGTGCCGGCGCCAGCGGCAACTCCAGCGCCGTCACCGGCTCCTGCAGCCCGCTGCAGGCGGCCATTGCCGGCCCCTCCTGGACCAGTTCCGGTGAGGGCGACACCGACTCAATCAGCTCCCGCACCAGGCGCTCCATGGTCGAATCCTGCAGCACACTGGCCCGAGGCTGCTGCCCCAGTTCGCCCCCGAACACGCGCGAGACACTCAGCACAGCGCTGCTGCCGCATGCCAGGCAGCTGGCTGTGTTGTTTTCGTGGATCAGCTCGCACTGGACACAGAACACCGCCTTCTGCAGGCGCAGGAAACTCAGCTCCGGGCGAGGTTTGAACAGTCCCATTCTTTCTCCTTCAGGGTTGATCACAATCTGTTGTTCGGAAAGAACCGCAGATGTTGGAAGCGCGAAAATAAACTTCCCGCCTGTGGATTCGGAAGTGACACTGCTGGTTCCCGCGAAGGAATGCGCGTGTGCAGGAAATTGCACACCAAATTGTTCTGTGCCATGGTCCCCTCGGCGGCGGACGTATACGCGAGAGAGCCTGCACTGAGCTTGCCGAAGGGGCGCCCGCGCCACAAAGGAAGCAGAGTAGAGACGTGACTTGTTACATCTCCGCTGGCTAATCCTGGGATCAACCGCAGACGTTGCAAGCAAGGTCTCTACGGAACCCTTCCCCCGGCGTCATGCTGAGGCGCTTTAGCGCCGAAGCATCTTGCGTGGAGTGCCAAACAATTCCTCGTTCGTGCACGCGAGATCCTTCGGGCCTGAAGGCCCTCTGGATGACGCCCTCCTGCGGAGGCCGTACGCGGGCAATGGCCTGCCCTGAGCTTGCCGAAGGGGCGCCCGCGCCACAAATGACCCCTGGGGCGAATTTCGAAGGATGATGCCCTTCACCGCTCCATCAGGAATTTATGTTGCGCCTCGCTCAGCGGCACCACGGATAGCCGTCCCTGCCGCAGCAGGGGCGACTCGCCAAAGAGTTTGTTGGCCTTGATCTCCGCCAGCGTGGTCGGAGTCAGCTTCTTGCCGGCACGAATCGTGACCCGAGGATTCCCGGGATCGCCGTTGTCCACCGACACGACCGTGGCGGTGCCCGTAGTCCGCTTTTCATCGCCGGTGTGATAGATGATCAGTTCATCGCCCGCCTTCATCGCGCGCAGGTTCTTCAGCGCCACCGGATTGCTCACCCCATCCCACACAGTGGACTTGTCGCGTTCCAGGTCGGCGAAGGAATATTCGGACGGCTCGGTTTTCAGTAAGTATTGCATGAGGGTTCCTCTGGTTCGTATTGTGTCTTCAGCACTCAGCATTCAGCCAATGATCACTTAACAATCAGCACTTGGCATTCAGCCCCTGAACCTGTGCTGGACTCCATTGCTCTGCACCCAATCGCCGTTGGGCAAATGCTAACTGCTCGCTGGCTGAGTGCTGACTGCTGAATGCTGACGGCTGTTTTCCAGCACGCACACTCCGCCCCACGGTTTATCAGGCTTGCGGCCGGCAGGATCGGGCAGAAGCGAAACCAGCCGCATCCCCAACGAAAGACGCTTCAATTTCGCCGCCGTAGGCAAAAGCGACCGCGTCTCCACCGGCTTCCAGCCGTAGTGCGCGAAAAATTCCGGCCCTGCTCTGGGCGCGAATTTCAGCGGTGAACCGGCCTGGTCGAGCGGACCGCCAATCGCCTTGCGCAGCATCTTGAGAAGCGCGGGCGACGCCAGGTCAATCACCCACTTCCGGAAGCTCACCGGAGCCGCCAAGTCACGGGCCAGTTCAGCCACGGCGGCGTCATCGAGGTAAATAATGAGCCCTTCGCTGATCAACAGCGCCCGCTTCGACTCGCTGCCCAGGCGGCGGAACAAGTCTTGTCGCGCCGCCCGATCCCGCAGGTCCAGCGGCACGCGCTCCAACGCGCATTGCGGACTTTCGCTTCCGAGCACTCCTTGTTTGTAATTCAGCATTTCGGGAAGATCAACCTCGATCCAGCGCAGTGATGCAGGCAGCCGCATCCGGTAGGGCCTGGCATCGAGCCCGGCAGCCAGGTTGATGAGCATGTCTGTGCCTTGGCCCACTTCCCGTTCGATTACCTGGTCTACCAGCCAGGTGCGAGCTACATAGGACCAGGAATGCCGCTCAGCGAACGGCAGCGCCGCCGCGATCTGCATCCCGCGTTCCCCGGCTAATCTGCGCGCATATGGATCGTGAAAGAGAGCGTCGGCGCGTTCGCTCTCCCGCGCGCGGTACACCGCCACCCACAACGCGGTATCGGAAATATGACGAATTGGGTTGGCCGAGCTCATGAATCTTCAACGAGGGTGGCCCATGGTCGGGGCAAAAGCCCCCTCTTTCGTACCGCTCACTGGCAACCGCTTTCCTTCACCGCAGGCAGCAGCCGGTCCACCAGGTCCTTCGTCGGCGCCGGGTCCTGAAGGATTTCCCACCCGGTGAAGACAGCAATCAGCTTCTCCTCCGGAAAGACCATCAGCCTCTGGCCGCCGAATCCCTGCGCCATCCAGACAAATTTCCCGTTCAGAGGATACAGCCACCACTTAAACCCATACTGGAAGTTTTCCTCCGCCTTGATGTAAGGAGTGAGGGATTCCTTGATCCATTCTTTGGACACGATTTGTTTGCCCTCCCACACTCCGTCGTGCAGATAGAGGTAGCCGATCTTCGCCAAATCCTCTCCATTCAGATAGAGACCGCCCTCGGTATCCACCACTCCCAGGTAAGTTCGCTTCCAGTGATGCTTTATGCCCAGCGGAGCGAATAGGTATTTCTGCCCGTAGGCATCAATATCCTGCCCGGTCTCTTTCTGGAAGATGTAGGCCAGCAGCTCCGTGGCTCCGCTGCTGTAGTTGAAAACTTTCCCCGGTTCCTCCGCCATAGGCTTATCAATCACGTATTGCACCCAGTCATCGGTAGCCTCCATCAGGCTTGAGTCGCTGCGCGGGTCGTCGTAGGGAACCTCCTCATTCCACTGCAGGCCGGTGGTCATGGTGAGGACGTCTTTGAGCGTCATGTGCCGCTTGCGGTCGTCCACGTTTTTCACTTTCGACACATCGAAGAACTTCAGCACAGGAGTGTCCAACCCGGCTTTGAAATCGCCCCGCGTGATGGCCACGCCGAAGATCGCGGACGTAACCGTTTTGCTCACCGATTGCATGCTGTGCAGGTCAGTGCCGTGGTAGTAGGGGTGCCAGTTGGGATCAAAATAGTTGTAGCGCCCGGTCCGGCGCGCGTTCAGCGGCCCCTTGGTTCTGGCTTCTTTAGCGTAGATCTGGCCGTAATCGTGCGCATATTTCCGCGAGAAAACTTCCCTTCCGCAACGGAAGACCTGAAAACTGTCAACCAGCTTGTACTTGCCGCGGGCCAGGTCCGCATCAAAACTCGCCAGGGCCTTTTCGTCGAGGCCGACGCTGGCCGGCGTTCCCTTCTGCCAACCCCTGGTCGGCCAAATCATGGTCCCACCGGGCCCGGCGCTCGGCCCATCGGCCGGCAAGACTACGGTTGGGAACAGTACCAGGAATCCAATCACCAGAGCGCGCAAAGCCATCTCTCTCATTATCTTGTCTCCGCGAGTGCTCACAGGCCGAATGCCGGCCGCCGATTGCTGAGGCGCTAATTGCTGACCGCTACTTGTAATGCCATTCCTCCGTATTCTCCCCCGTGGGCGCATGCTTCACGATGTAGCGCGCCATAGCGCGCACCAGCTGCGCGTTGTCCATAGGCGTCCAGCCGTGCCCTTTCATCGGCCGGCCATAAGTGAAGGAGCCCGCGTAGTACGGGTCTTTTGTGTTCTTCAGAAAGTTCTCCATCTGGTAAACGGCCAGGTTCAAGTAATAGTTATCCATGTCTCCGACAAAGATATGAATCTTCCCCATCAGCTTCGGCCCGATGCTGGGCCAATTCTCCTGCAGGTAATAACGCAAGTCGTAGCCGTGCTCGCGCATGTAGTCGGCTACGCTGTGGTCAATTTCCCCGGTCAGTTTGTTCCAGAGCGGCTTGGGATAGCCGTCGTCCCCAATTGGCCCATAAACTGCCTCCCACGCCTCCAGTTGCTGCCCGGAGCGTCCGTGCGTGCCCAGAACCTCCTCCATCAGGCTCATCTCGCGGTTAGTGAAGGTCACTTGACCTTCTGTGGTGCGCTCCAGCGGCCGCTCGGGAACCGGTGGCTCGAAGCCCGGCACCAGGAAGGCGTTGTCGTCTTTGTAGATGTTCACCAGCTGGTAGCGGCGGAAATCAATGGGATCGGGATAAAACGTCCAGGTGCCGCCGAAGAAATCCGGGTGAAACAGCTGTAGCGCCAGCGACTCCCAGCCGCCGGTTGAACCGCCAGTCAATACCCGCGCATAGGGCTTGCGCGACATGCGGAAGTGCTGCTCCAGGTAAGGAACCAGTTCTTTCAGCAACGCGTCGCCATAGGGCCCGTTGTTGGCGGAGTTGACGGCGTAGGAGTCGTCGAAATAGGGCGTGGGATGCTGGAAGGTGACCGCAATCATGCGCGGAAAATCCGCCGAATTCCAGGCCTTCTGGAATTCGTAGCCATTCAGCCAATGCGTGACTCCGACCGCCGCCAGGTAGGCCGAGAATCCCGCATCGCGGGAGTCCGGGGTCGTGCTGAAATAAAACGGCGGATGCAGATTAAAGTGGTCCTGTATATAAATCACCGGATAACGAACATTGGGATGGCTTTCGTAGCCCCTGGGCAGAAGCACCGTAGCCCCAATGTAAAACGGACATCCCCAGAATCTGGTCAGCAGCTCACTTTGAATCTTGATGTACTTCACTTGCGGCGTGTCCGCCGGCTCTTTCACTGGAGGGATTACATGGGTCAGGGTCAGCTTCACGTCGAATCCGGCCTGGGGATCAATGTGAACTTTCTGAACGTCGCTGTAGAGATTTCCCGGCGATTCGTTGAACTGCTGGCCTTCCCACTGATCCATGTGGGCCCAGATGATGTGGCCATCGGCGCGGTGAAACTCGGTGTAAATGTTCATCAGCGCCTCAACGTAATAATCGCCGGCGGCGACCCCGCACAGGCTCTTGAAGGGGAATCCGAGTGTGGCCGCGTTGACCACCGCTGCCTCTCCTGGCTTAAGCTGGCTGACGTCCTCGCCGAAATAAGGTGTGCGCTGGGTCCAGGAGCCGATCTGTTCGCGCGGATCGGGGTCGGGCCTGCGTGCCAGTACCACGAACACTCGCCCCGTGATGGGCGCAGCGTGTACGCTCTCCGGGAAGGACACCTCGATCTGGTCGGGCTTGCCCGCCTGCTGCGCGGCGCAGGCGGCTTCCTGACTTGGAACCACCTGTCCCCAGGCGCCTCCGCCAATTAAGAGACAAGCCGCCAACAGGCCCATTATTTTTGTTTTCATATTTGTCAGCGCCCTTCCCGCAACCATTCCTTTTAAGTCGCCGATTGTACACTCAGGTCCCTGGGGGGAGACCGGACGCAGTCTTCCGCGGGGCAACAGTTCTACCCAGTTTGACGCGCAGATTGTAGTTGGCCCGCGAACCGCCGGGCCGGGTATGGAGGACCATTCCTGGCACTAACAGGTCACCCGGCGGCAAGCTACGCTAACAGTGTCGAATGGGGAGGGTGGTGCATCCGATGGCGAGAAGGAGCGCTTTGCTGCAGCTTATGAAAATCAGAGTTTCGCTTCTTGTTGCGGTGTGCCTGACAGCCTGCGCCCTAAGTTTCGCGGGTGCGCAAAACAATCGCGATGCTGCGATGTCCAAGGTGCTTATTGTCGAGAAAAGATGGAATGAAGTTTACAAGCGCGGCGACATTGTAACCATGAATGCTCTCCTGGCCGACGACTTCATCATCACTGTTGAGGACGGGAGCACATTCAGCAAGCCCGGATACATTGCCCACGCCGGGAACTCGAACGTGCACGTGGACATATCGGACATGTCAGAATTGCAAGTGCGGATGCACGGCAACACAGCGGTGGTCACTGGCTCATATCACGAAAAGGGGGTTGATAAGGGCCAGGGTTACGAATACCGCGACCGCTTGACGGATGTCTGGATGAACTACAACGGCCAATGGCGGCTGATCGCATCGCACTATAGCCCTTTGATCAGCAATAGCAAGTAATCGGCGCCAATCACCCTTGCCATGATTGCGCCGTGCAGATGGACCTTCACTGGCGTTAGTCCTCTCGCTTGACCAAGCTGAGTTATCCACAGCCCGGTCGGGCAACCTTAGGCCCGCGATTCGATTCCTCAATCAGTGGGCGCGCTCTGCGCCCAGGGTTGAACCAGCACCGTTCGTGGTCTATAAAAGAATTACCTCAACAAATAATCCTACCTAGGAGGTTTCCAATGACAATGCTGACTCGCTGGGATCCATTCCGTGAGCTCTCGACCATCCAGGAGCGGATGAATCGCCTCTTCCAGGACACCTACAGTTCCAATCGCGAAGAGGGGCTCTCGACCAGTGCTTTTGCTCCTCCCGCCGACGTTTACGAAGACGACAACCATGTAACCCTGAAGCTCGAGGTGCCGGGTATTGACGAGAAGGACCTCGATATCCGTGTGGAAAACAACAATCTGATCATCCGCGGCGAGCGCAAATTCGAGAAGGAAGAGAAAGAGGAGAATTTCCGGCGGGTGGAGCGGCAGTACGGGAGCTTTGTACGCTCCTTTGCTCTACCCAGCGCGGTGGATACCGACAACATCAACGCCAACTACGATAAGGGCGTGCTCAGCATCAGCATGCCCAAACGCGCGGAAGCCAAGCCGAAACAAATCCAGGTCAGCACCGGTAAGCGACTGGAAAGCAGGGGAAAAGCTGCCTGACGTGTTTTCGGGAAAACAAAACGGGAGCCGTTACGGCTCCCGTTTTTTTGAGGAATCTTCCGCGGAGTGGCAGCTTTATTCGACTCTAGGTCGCGCCGGCCTTGGAGAGAGTTTCGTAGCGATCGTTGGGCGCGCTCTCATAACTGACCGGCAGTCCGCGCGGCGCCCAGCCCGGAAACACCAGATGCCCGCTGGCATCGCTTTCCCCGCCAAACCCGCCGCGCATTTCCAGCACACGAGAGAAGCCGGCATTTTGCAACATCTCGGCGGCCTTCAGCGAGCGCCCGCCCACCTGGCAACCCACGACCATCTTGGCTTCCTTGCCGAAATTTGCTTCCACGATTTCCACGAACTGCGGGTTCAGGTGCATGCGGCCCATCGCCGGTTCCATCAGCGGGATGTTCTTGGCCCCGGGCACGTGGCCGGCGTCGAATTCCTGCACCGTGCGCACGTCCAGGTAGATGTACTCCGGGTCTTTGTCCAGCAACTGCTTCGTTTCTTCCGGGCTGATGCGTTTGACGCTCATAGCCGCACCTGGTTGTGGTGATAACCAACTGCCGCGCTTCTTGGGGCCGCACTACACTACACTGACCGCCTCTGCCGGGCAACAGGACAACTGCTACACCTCTAAGCGGGAGCGGCGGGGAGTTCGCGGAACAAACGGGAAAGCAGTCATCTGCTGATCAAACTGCCTCTGCCACCTTCCTGGGATGGAGGTGCCGCAACCCGGGCATGCACCCTCAGGAGTTAGATAGTACCCCCGAATCAGATAACCGTAGCGCTCTATGAGCCGTTCGCCGCAATTGTGACAGCGGGTGTCTTCCAGACCGCCCACTTCCCCAGTTAGATTGCCGGCGTAAATGTAGCGCAAACCCGCCTTTTTGCCGATTTCAGCCGCCCGCATCAGGTCCTCGGCAGTAGTATTCCGCGGATCGGCCATCTTGTAGTCCTGGTGAAACGCGGTTACATGCCACGGTAAGTACGGGGAGACTGACGCCACAAACTCGGTCAGACGACTCAATTCGTCGCTGGAATCGTTAAACCCGGGGATGAGCAGGGTCACGATTTCCAGCCAAAAGCCCATCTCATGCAGGCGCCGGATGGTCTCCAGGATAGGCCCAATGCGGCCGCCCAGTTCGTGGTAGTGGCGGTCATCAAAGCTCTTCAGGTCCACCTTGTAGAGGTCCACCCAAGGCCGAAGATAGTCAAGGACTTGCGGCGTGCCGTTCCCGTTGGAGACGAAGCCAGTCATCAACCCGGCCGCGCGCGCCTCCCGGAAAACGGCTACCGCCCACTCCGAGGTGATCAGGGGCTCGTTATAGGTGCTGACCAGGGCCCTGGCGCCATAGCGCTTCGCTTCCTGCACCAGCATTTGGGGGGTGGCGCGCAGCGGAGCGCTCACCGCCTCCGGGTCGCGCAAGGCCTGCGAGGTCACCCAATTCTGGCAATAGGAGCAGTGCAGGTCACAGCCCAACATGCCGAAGCTGTAGGCCAGGGCTCCGGGGGAAACATGGAAGAACGGTTTCTTTTCGATGGGGTCGCATTGCACGCAGCCCACATAGCCCCAAGGGACGTAGAGTTTGCCCCCACGATTAAAGCGCACCTTGCACACCCCGCGCTGCCCTTCAAGAATGGGGCAGCAGTGTCCGCAGGAGAAGCAGCGTACCCGGTCACGGTCCAGCTTTTCGTAGAGTTCGGGGGCGGCTTCAGCGACGTTCTGGTCCACGATGTCGCGCAGCGCAGGCATAACTCCCCCGGGGTTGCTACGCCTATTTTAGCCGCTTTCAGAGTGCATTTCGCCCCCCTGCGACTGTTCGTCCGGGCCAGAGAGACCACCGCCCGAACTAGGCCTGGCTGCTGTTCCTGCTCACGATTTTCCACCGGAAACCTGACTTGCAATTTGCAAGTTATATTTGATACCGTCTTCGCCAACGTGGGCGCCAAGCCGGGGCCAAAACGCCGTTCTGGATGTCCGGTGAGCATCTCCCTGGACATCCTTGGGGACCGCTGGTCGCTGCTCATCATTCGTGACCTGATGGTCCGCGGCTTTCGCATGTTCAAGGAATTTGAAACCGCGGGTGAAGGCATTGCCACCAACATCCTGGCTGACCGGCTGCGCCGGCTGGAAGCCGCAGGCATCATCACGGAAGAAGCAGAGAAAGCAGACAGACGCCGCGTCAACTACCGGCTGACGGAAAAAGGACTTGATCTGGCGCCAGTGCTTCTGGACCTGCTGATTTGGGGATCGCGGCACGAAGAAGCGCAAACGCCCTGCGCCATTGTCGAGAAAATGGCGGCTAATCGGGAGCAAGTGCTCGCCGAAGTGCGGCTGCGGTGGAAGCAGCGCGACCCGACTCCCATTCTGCCCTGGCTTTCTGGAAGTGTAGAGGACAGCCGATCACACGGAAGAAAGAAAAAGTGAACCACTACCGAAACAAATGAATCTGCAATTGGCTGAGGAGAGCGATCTATGCAATCGGGCGTTCGGCCCGCCTGGCTATGGACGTATTAAAGTAATTATCAAATGAGAAGGAGAGAAGCATGAGCAAGGTACGAGTGCTGGCAGGCACACGCAAGGGCGCATTCATACTGACAGCGGACGGTAAGCGCGACAAATGGGACGTCAGCGGACCGCACTTCGCGGGCTGGGAGCTGTATCACCTGAAAGGCTCGCCCGCCGATCCCAACCGCATTTATGCCTCCCAGACCAGCGGCTGGTTTGGGCAGTTGATCCAGGTTTCCAAAGACGGGGGCAAAACCTGGGAGACGCCGGGCGGAGGCATCACCCCCGTGCCCGGGGGCATGCCTAAAGTGGAGAGCAATAAGTTCGTGTATGACACTTCTGATGCCCACGGCAAGCCGCTTACCACGCACCAGTGGTACGACGGCACCCAGCACCCCTGGGAATTCAAGCGGGTGTGGCATCTGGAGCCGTCCTACGACGACCCCGATACGGTTTTCGCGGGAGTGGAAGACGCTGCCCTGTTCCGCTCCACCGATGGCTCCAAAACCTGGCAGGAGCTTCCCGGCCTGCGCGGCCACGGTACCGGACCCAAGTGGCAGCCGGGCGCGGGCGGCATGTGCCTGCACAGTGTCATCCTCGACAAAAAGAATCCGAAGCGGATTTACATCGCGATTTCCGCCGCGGGGGCTTTCCGCACCGACGATGGCGGCAAAAGCTGGAAGCCCATCAACAAGGGCCTGCGCTCGAACTACATTCCCGACCCCACGGCCGAAGTGGGCCACTGCGTGCACCACATTGCCATGAATCCGGCGAAGCCGAACGTCCTGTTCATGCAGAAGCATTGGGACGTGCTGCGCAGCGATGATGCCGGCGACAACTGGAAGGAAGTGAGCGGAAACCTGCCCACCGATTTCGGCTTCGTCATTGATGTGCACGCGCACGAGCCGGAAACCATCTACGTGGTGCCCATCAAGAGCGATTCCGAGCATTACCCGCCGGAGGGCAAGCTGCGCGTTTATCGCAGCCGCAGCGGCGGCAACGAATGGGAGGCGCTCACCAAGGGCCTGCCGCAGAGCAACTGCTACGTCAATGTGCTGCGCGACGCCATGGCGGTGGACTCGCTGGATAAGTGCGGCATCTACTTCGGCACCACCGGCGGGCAGGTGTACGCCTCGACCGACGCGGGCGACAGCTGGTCGCCCATTGTGCGCGACCTTCCCGCCGTGCTGTCGGTGGAGGTGCAGACGCTGCCATGATCCGGGTCGTGCTTCCGCAACACCTGCGAACCTTGGCCAAGGTGGGCCACGAGGTGGATTTGGAGGTGGCCGCCCCGGTGACTCAGCGCTCCATTCTGGACGCGCTGGAGGCCCGCTACCCCATGCTGGCCGGCACCATCCGCGACCACGTAACCCAGCAGCGGCGTCCCTTCCTGCGCTTTTTTGCCTGCGAGGAGGATTGGTCGCTGGAGTCGCCCGACGCGCCCTTGCCGGAGGCGATCACCTCCGGCAAGGAGCCCTTCTACATCATCGGCGCAATCGCCGGAGGATAGGCCGTAGCGCCGGCGTCTCGCCGCCAGATTCGAACCATGCACGGCTGCAAGTGCGTAGCGCTGCACGCGAGATTCCTCGGCCCTGAAGGGCCTTCGGAATGACGCCTTCCTCCGGAAGGCGCTTCGCGGGCGAGGGCGCCCGCGCCACAAATCAATTTGCGCTGGGAAAGATAATTCTTTCTCGATATGCAAGCCTGCGGCTTCAGCCGCACAATTGGTCGCGAAGGAAGTGCGAGTTGCCGTGGAAGCACCCGGCTGCAGCCGTGCCGTCCAGGAGTCTGAAAACATGCGGGCTTTAGTCCCTGAGGGAGCACGCTCACGTCGCATTTTTACGCGACTTATTTTTATTGCGGTACTGTTCCTGTGCTTGCCTGCCCTGGGCCAGGAGCCTGCCGCTTTGCAGGGTTCCTTTATTGCTTCGGCCGGTCCGGCAACGTTCCGCGGAAAATGGAGCGCCAGCGTTTCATCCCGCCAGCCCAACACCGTCGCCGGTTCGTGGATCCTGCTGAACGAGCACAACGACATGGTGCTGCAGGGCACCTGGTCAGCCCAAAAGAGCACAGCGGGATGGAAAGGCACATGGAGAGCGCGCGTGCTGCGCGGGCGAGCTTACTCGGGAAGCTGGACTGCATCCGAACCAGGCCCCGGCAGCAAGACCTTCGCCGACATGCTGCAAGCGGCGGTCAAGAGTGGAGCCGCCGGAACGTGGGCCACGGGCGGCCACGGCGGCAACTGGAGGCTGACCCCGGCTCCATAAAACGAGAGTGGCAGTCCTCAATCCTCTTCTGTCGGAAACTACCCGACAATCGCGGTCAAATCGAGAACTCTCTCTCCTAAGCTCCGGTCTCCCTCGAGCCGGATGTGCTCGCGTGCAGTGTTGCGGTCAATGCCCTTGGTAAATACCCGCCAGGCCAGTTCCTGCGGAATGGTCACGCCCGCGGCCACCCCGCCGGCCGGATTCTTCACCAAATCCCAACCCGCCGCTTCCCGGGAGAGAAACCATTGCCCGCCGCACTCGCCGGAAATCTCCAGCAGGACCGTGGTTCCCTCAGACGCGTCGACGTTGCGATAAAGATGAGGCAGGCCCCGCACGAAGCAATCGAGCACGGGGTGATAGAGCTCCGGGGTCATAATGCCCGGCCGGTTCGTGGCCAGGCGAATCTGCTGCTGGTGATGCCAGCGCTCGGTCAGCTCGCGTGCGGTATCGAACCAGTTGAGTGACCTTTCCTCGCCCGCCCAGCTCACGGCGAACGCGGCCGGGGCGAAGGGGTCAAGCGACTCGTGAAAGCAGGCGCTCTGTTCGCAAGCCAGCTTCATCAAGTCAATCAGGACGGGAGGGCTCAGGCGCCGATACACAGCCACACCTTCCTGGTTGAGTCGGTTCACCAGCGCGATCAAATCCTGGGGTGAGCGGATTTCAGGCATCTCCACCTGAGAGCAGTCACGAACCAGGGACAGCTTGCGCAGGGGCGTGTCGAGCAAATGAGCAGCCACGTCGCGCACCTTCCAGGCGGGGGCGACCGTCTGCAGCTCCCACTCGCCCGGGGTCAGCGAGCTCAGCAGTTCGATGAGCTTTGCATCCACCGTGCGCAGGAGGTGCGCGCAGAGAATAGGCTCGAGGGTGCGCGACGGGCCGTTCATTGTGACGCAGCTAAATGGCCGCCAGCGCCTGCTCCAGGTCGGCGAGGATGTCTTCTACATCCTCAATGCCCACCGAGATGCGCACCATGCCGTCGGTAATGCCAATCGCCTTCCTGCCCTTCTCGCCCAGGGCGGCATGCGTCATGGTGGCGGGATGGGAGATGAGAGTTTCCACTCCGCCCAGCGACTCTCCCAGCGAGCACACCCGCACCTTGCGCAGCATTTTTTTGGCGTTGCCCAGGGAGCCGGTTTCAAAGGTAATCATGGAGCCGAAGCCCGACATTTGCCGCTTGGCTAACTCGTGCTGCGGGTGGTCGGGCAGACCAGGGTAGAACACTGCCTTTACCTTCTTATGGTCAGCAAGATATTCGGCTACCACGCGGCCATTGCGGTCATGCTGCTCCATGCGCACGGCCAGGGTCTTCACCCCGCGCAGCACCAGCCAGGATTCGAAGGGTGAGAGAACCGCACCTGCCGATTTCTGGATAAACGCGAGTTGCTCCGCCTGCTCCTTGCGCGTGCACACCACCACGCCCCCCAGGCCGTCACTGTGGCCGTTCAGAAACTTCGTGGTCGAGTGCACCACCATGTCGGCGCCCAGCACGATCGGCTGCTGGAAATAAGGCGACATAAATGTGTTGTCCACCACCAGCTGCGGGCCGCGCCGGTGGCAGATATGGCTGATGGCCGAAATGTCGGTAATGCTCATCAGCGGGTTGGTGGGAGTCTCCACGTACACCAGCTTCGTGTTTTTGCGGATAGCCTTGTCCACGGCTTCCGGACGCGAGGTATCCACGTATGTGAACTGTAGCCTGTAATTGACCAGGATCTGGTTGAACAGGCGGGGCACGCCGCCATACAGATTGTGGCCGCAGACTACGTGGTCGCCGGCCTTGAGCGTGGTGGCGATGGCGTTAATGGCCGCCATGCCGCTGGCAAACACGCGCGAAGCGATGCCGCCCTCCAGCGAGGCCAGGTTTTCTTCCAGGCGATCGCGA
Organism: Terriglobales bacterium; assembly: GCA_035935775.1. GTDB lineage: Bacteria > Acidobacteriota > Terriglobia > Terriglobales > Acidobacteriaceae > JAICWP01. The sequence continues at coordinate 480 of DASYWT010000501.1, read as the reverse complement.
GTGGGATTGGTGACGCGGGCGTATTCATAGCCCTGCCGCGGCTTGCCCAGTTCGTCTTGAACGTAGGTGGAAGTGGCGTAGATGGGCACGCTGACCGCGCCGGTCAGCGGCTCCGGCTCCTGGCCATCGTGGATGGCTCGCGTAGCAAAACCTGATTTGTGGTTGGGCATGAAGCTTCTTGATGGTGTCACTACAAAACTATACCAATGTCATCCTGAGCGCAGCAGACCGATTCGCTTGCGAATCGGTCTGCGGAGTCGAAGGACCCCCGCGAAGCTGGGACGAGCACGGAAGTCAGGGGAAGTTTTTCCCGCAGTCGTTTGCCTTGTTGCTCTTACATAAGGCGAGGTGGAAATTCCCTTGCGCAGATCGCCAGTTCCGCAGGCGCCGAGGTGTTTCGACTCGGGCGTTCGTCCTCGCTCAACATGACAGACGGAAAAACTACGTCTCCTGCTCAAAAATTTTCTTGGACAAGTAGCG
>DASYWT010000500.1:0-2483 GCA_035935775.1 Terriglobales bacterium | reverse complement strand
TCGACGGAACGGCTTGTGCACCTGGGTGTGTTTTCCTCAGCCTCAAAACACGGTAGAATGTGCCGCTCAGCATTTCGAGGCCGTTGTCATGCGTAAGCAGGTTCTTTTATCGCTGTTTCTCGTGCTAGTGGCTCTTACCCTTTCTGCCCAGTGGAACTTCCAGGAATCAGAGGAGCAGCCAGGCCGAGTTCCCGCCTACCACGCTACTCCCCCCAAAAAAGGCGAGAAACTGCCGCCTTTGTTGCCCAAGGAGGCTTTACTGGGACCGGAATATCAGTATCCGTTTCAGGCTCACGCCTATGAACTGGCGGCCAAGATCCAGAGCGTAATTTATCAGCAGCCCTGTTATTGCTACTGCGATCGGATGGGTCACAAAAGCCTCCGTAGCTGTTATGAAGGAACCCATGCCGCCGAGTGCGGCGCGTGCCTCAAAGAGCTCTATTACGCCTATGTAATGCACAGTAAAGGCAAGACCGCGAGGCAGATCCGGAAAGGCATAGTCGCGGGAGAATGGAAGCAAGTCAATCTGCAGACCGCGGCTTCCATCAACTGAATGACCGCAGGCTGCCTCTGCCTTATGCGCCAAAGTTGACGAGTTTGTGGGTTGTGGTTAACCTGCTCCCATCGCAGGTGTTGTTTTCCGTGCCGGGAGGCGCCCCCCACCACACCAGGGCGCGCGATGGTGGCCCCGATGAAGAAGAAAAACGTGGAAGGACCTAAGGGCGGAAACCATAACCCGGAGAAAACAAAACTGGTTGCTAGAAGCTCAGGACGTGTCTTGCATATGAATCACGCAGCTCAGCCCAAACGCCCCCTTAGCGATGATCCGCGTTTTGCCCAGTCGGTACAAAATTACGAAGCGGGCCTGCGCGCCCTGCAGGAACGTAAGTTTGAGAAAGCAAAGGGGTTATTTCAAAAAGTGGTGGCCGGCGGCAGCCGTGAGCTGGCGGATCGAGCGGGCGTGCACCTGAACACCTGCAATCAGCATCTGGACCGTGCCGCCAATACCTTCAAGACGGTCGAAGAGCATTTTGACTACTCTATCTCGTTGATGAACCTGGGCGATTACATTGCCGCCAGGGAGCACCTGGATAAACTGGTTAAGCAGGCGCCGCAGGCGGATTATGTGCACTACGGACTGGCCGCGCTAGCCTGCCTGACGGCCCGCTACGAGGACTCCCTCCGTCACCTGGATGACGCCATACGTCTGAATCCGAACCTGCGCTATCAGGCTCGGAATGACTCTGATTTCCAGAACCTCACCGAAGACCCCCGCTTTACTGAGTTGCTCTACCCTGAAACCGGCACCGAACCCTCCCCCTCCCCCACTGCGTCAGAAAGGGACTAAGGAGCTGATGAAGTCGCAATCATCGCAGCCCGCAGCTGGTAATCCACCGGCGGGGGACGGCAGACGCCCCCTGCAGGTGGTGGCTATGGGTGGGGGGACCGGGCTCTCAACCCTGCTCAAGGGTCTTAAGAGCTATGTGACGGCCAGCGAGCCTGAGCCCGCCGGCGGGCGCCCCATAGGCGAGCTTTGCGCGATTGTGACCGTCACCGACGACGGCGGCTCCAGCGGTCGTTTGCGTAAGGAATTCAATGTTCTGCCCCCCGGGGACATTCGCAACTGCATTGCCGCGTTGTCGGAAGACGAAGCGCTGCTCTCCCGCCTTTTTCAGCACCGTTTTCATGCTGGCGCCGGCCTGAACGGCCATAGTTTCGGCAACCTGTTCCTGACCGCGCTCACCGCTATTACCGGTGACTTTGCTGAGGCAGTGAAGCAGTCCTCTGAAATTCTGGCCACTCGCGGCCACATCTATCCCTCCACCACGTCGGACGTGCAACTGGAAGCAACCATGGCCAATGGCACGCGCGTGTCTGGCGAGACCAACATTACCGCCAGCACGGAGCGAATCGTCGAGATTCACCTGCGTCCTGCGGACGTGCAGCCCCTGCCCCAGACCCTGGAAGCGATAGCCCGCGCTGACCTGATCACCATCGGTCCCGGTTCCCTCTTCACCAGCCTGGTGCCCAACCTCCTGGTGCATGGCATTCCGGAAGCGGTGGCTGCGTCGCGGGCTATCAAGGTGTTCGTCTGCAACCTCATGACGGAGGCCAACGAGAGTTTGGGCTTGAGCGCGGCCGACCATATTCGGGTGCTGCGCGAGCACGCGCGAGTACAGGTTGTGGATTACGCCATGGTCAACCGCACACCAGTGCCTGGCGCTCTCAAGGCGAAATATGCCGCCGAAGGCGGCAGCCAGATTGAAGTAGATGTTGCTGCTATGGAGAAGCTGGGAGTCAAAGTCATACTGGGCGATTACCTGGAAACGGCGCAAGGCGTTGCCCGCCATGCCACCGAGCGTGTAGCCCGCGACCTGCTGCAACTGGCCTCACAAGCCGCGGCTCCGGCGCGGTAATTCTCACCGCCGAGGAGTTGAGGACGCCGGAATTTCCTCACCCCGGTTTGTTGAGTGCGTTCTCCC
>DASYWT010000499.1:0-12008 GCA_035935775.1 Terriglobales bacterium | reverse complement strand
TTACGTCGTGCCCGGTGATGGGCCGGTACTGGGAGTGAATGGAAAACCAGGGCAAGTAGCGGGTGATCGGTTGTTGCGGGTCAAATTTGCTCTGCTCCCGCAGCTGCAGCAGCGAGATCGCGGTGAAGGATTTGGAGATGGAGCCCATCTCGAACAAAGTTTCCGGTGTGATCGGCACTTTGGCTTTGACGTCGGCGTAACCGTAGGTGCTGACCCGGATGAGCTGGTTGCGGTTGGTGAGGGCGAGGACAAGGCCGGGTACCTGTTCCGCCTGCATCTGGCGGGCAACGTAGGTGTCCAGCAGGTGGTAAGCAGCATCCAGATTGGGGTTCGCGCCCGGCTGTGCTCCCGCCAGGGACGACAACAGGCACACTCCGACTATCAGACCGCTGATTTTCATTTCTCTCTCCAGAAATAAAGGCGGAGATTATCGAATCGCTGCAGCGGAGGCAAGCAGCGCCGGCGCGAACAAGGATGTTTGGCGGCTTGGTTGACTTCTGGGTGTTTCAGGCGGAAGCGGCGTGTCTGGAGATGACCCGGGAAATTACGTCCAGCAACTGGCTCGGGTCGGGCTCAATCTGAAAATCAGCCGTCGTTACTTCCTCGCCAACTTTCTTCAGAGCGATGACCGGGGCGGAGCAGTGGGCACGAAAGGCGGCGACCAGCGCTTCTTTTTCGGGTGTGGGGATGGAGTGGCCGAGGACGAACAGACCAAAGCGCGAACCGTGGTTGCAGAGTTGAAGGGCCCGGCTGAACTCGGAGGCGGACACCACCTCGCAGCCGAGGCTTTCCAGCAGTAACTGCCGGCTGCTTAGCAACGCCAGATCATAGGAAACTGAGAGGATTCGGGTCATGACTGCTAACGAACCCGTTAACAGGCTCAACCTACACCCGAGGTGCGGCTTGCGCAAGTCATTATTTTTCTGATATTTACTGACAAATGAAATCATTGTCTATCTAATGTTATCAAGCTTTTATCGCTCGCATTTAAGCGTCGAGCGTACACCTGGCACGGCATCTTGCGATGCTGATGGACTCTGCTTTCTCAAATTGACCAGCCGTGACTCTGAAACCTAAGCTCAAGGGCTGCGGCAGTGCTACAATCGGGTGATTATTAAGGTCAAGCAGTAAGGCGAACTGTGGTCTGCCGTGCAGCGTTCGCCAGGGTGGCGAGTTCCCCGGTACTCGCCCAAAGCCAATCGATTTGCGTGAACCTGCCCTGAGTGCAATTGAAGGGCAAACCTTTTTCAAATTCCAGCGAGGTCAACATGGAACACGCTCGAGCCGGCCTGCAGAAGATAGTTGCTGACAGCTTACGCCGGGCCCCCGCCGAAGAAGCGGCGGTGCTGGCATGGCCGCTGGTTTGTGGTACGGCAGTGGCCGATAAAACCCAGGCCCTGGACATTAATGACGGAGTGTTGCGGGTGCAGGTGCCTGACGCCGCCTGGCGCACCCAACTGCTGGGCCTGGCCCCGCAGTATCTGGCGGCGGTCAACCAGTTCACCAGCCACAACGTTCGCCGCATCAACTTCGTGCTGCCGGAGGAAATGAGGCCGAGAGCACAGTCCTAAACAGCCGCTTTCCCTGTACTACTGAACAGGTTTCAAGGTTTCACAGGTTTCAAAGGTTTCGGCACGATGTTGGTGGGCCTGAAACCTGTGCGACCTTGAAACTTTGAAACCTGCTCACAATCCCAAGCCGAAGACGCCATGAAGGTAACCGACTCCGACGTGCTGCACGTCTCCGAGCTGGCCAATCTGGAGCTCACCCCGGAAGAGCGTGCCCGCATGGTGCGGGACCTCAACTCCATCCTGGAGTATGTGGAGCGGCTCAACCAGCTCGACACGACGGACGTGCCGCCCATGGCCCAGGTTTCTGACCGCTATGGCGTAGACCAGTCCAAGAGCGGCAGCCAGCGCTTCGCCTACGCCGTCCGCGACGATATTCTGCACGGGCTGCGACCGTCCCTGGAACGCAAGGAGGCGCTGAAAAATGCCCCGGAAAGCGATGGAACGTTCTTTAAGGTGCCGAAAGTCATTGAGCGATAGACAAAGGTTTCAAGGTTTCAGTTTCAAGGTTTCAAGGTTTCGAAACGCACCCGTTTGAAACCTTGAAACATGGGTTTCGAACGCAAGGCTCAAAATCTGAGGTTTCCAAACCCCGTTGAGCAACCTCAACCTCAACCTTCTCACCATCGAATCCGCCCGCACCGCCATCCAGGAGCGGCAGGTTACCGCCACCGTGCTGGCCGAGGACTTCTTCCACAAGATCGCGAACGAAGATGGGGAGATCCACGCCTACCTGAAGGTTTCGAAAGAGCGGGCTCTGGCGCAGGCGGCACGAATAGACGCGCTGGCCGACAAGGGCGAGCCCCTGCCGCCACTGGGCGGCGTGCCCGTGGCAATCAAGGATGTGATGGTCACCGGCGGGGTGCGCACAACCGCCGGTTCGAAGGTCCTCAGGACTTTCGTGCCCGCCTACGACTGCACGGCGGTCGCGCGACTGGAGCAGGCAGGCGCGGTGGTGCTGGGCAAAACCAATTGCGATGAATTTGCCATGGGCTCGTCGAACGAGAACTCAGCCTATGGCCCGGTGCGCAACCCACGCGACAAGACCCGGGTGCCCGGCGGTTCCTCGGGAGGGTCGGCAGCCGCGGTGGCTGCCGGGACAGCGGTCGCCGCCTTGGGCTCCGATACCGGCGGCTCCATACGCCAGCCAGCATCCTTCTGCGGCGTGGTCGGCCTGATGCCCACGTATGGGCGTGTGTCGCGCTATGGCCTGATCGCCTTCGCCTCCTCGCACGACCACATCGGACCTCTCACCAGGACGGTGAAAGACGCTGCCCTGCTGCTGCGCACCATCGCCGGGCGCGATCCCATGGACTCCACTTCCGCCGAAGTACCGGTTCCCGATTATGCGCTTGAGATCGGCCGCCCGGTGAAAGGACTGCGGCTGGGTGTGCCGAGAGAGTATTTCGGCGACGGGCTGGACCGCGAAGTGCGCGCCGCAGTCGAGGCCGCGATTCAGACCCTGGCACAGAAGTGCGGCTGCGAGATTGTGCCAGTTTCGCTGCCCCACACGGAATACGCCATTCCCACCTATTACCTGATTGCCACAGCCGAGGCTTCCTCCAACCTGGCGCGCTACGACGGCGTGCGCTACGGATTCCGGGCCGCCCAAGCCGGCACACTGGCCGAAATGTACCGCCGTACCCGCGACCAGGGGTTTGGGGCGGAGGTAAAGCGCCGCATCATGCTGGGCACCTACGCGCTCAGCGCCGGCTACTACGACGCGTATTACCTCAAGGCGCAGAAGGTCCGGACCCTGCTGGCTCGCGACTTCGAGCAGGCGTTCGAAAAAGTGGACGCCATTGTGACCCCCACCAGCCCCACCCCGGCGTTCAAACTGGGAGAGAAGGTGGACGATCCACTGGCCATGTATCTGGCTGACATCTTCACCGTGGTGGCCGACCTGGTGGGTATTCCCGGCATCTCGGTGCCCTGCGGGGAGAACCACGAAGGCCTGCCCATCGGGCTGCAGGTGTTGGGCAAGCACTTCGATGAGGGCGCCATTCTGCGTGTAGCCCACGCCTACGAGCACGCCCGCGCAGTGGCTTAAGCGTGTTCTGTCCGTCCGGATTGCTGTCACACTAAAAGCGCGGCACGCCCCGGAACATGCAACCATTAGGTTGCATTTCCTTTCAGCCTGATCTAATATGCAACCTGGAGGTTGCCTAAGATGGAGACCCGCATCGAGAAGCGCATGGAACTGAAGGCGCCGGTGGCGCGAGTGTGGTGCGCCCTCACCGATTACCGGGAATTTGGTGAGTGGTTTCGTGTGAAGCTGGACGGTCCCTTCGTGGCCGGCCAGGTCTCGCGCGGCCACATAACATATCCCGGCTACGAACACGTCAAATGGGAAGCTGTCGTCCAGAAAATGGAACCAGAGCGGCTTTTTTCTTTCACCTGGCATCCTTATGCGATCGATCCGAAGGTGGACTACTCGCAGGAAACTCCAACTCTGGTTGAATTCAGGCTGGAGAAGACCGCGAACGGCACCCTGCTGATACTCACGGAGTCGGGCTTCGACAAGATTCCCAGTCACCGCCGCCTGGAAGCTTTCCGCATGAATGATGGCGGTTGGGCGGAGCAGATGAAGAACATTGAGAGTTATGTCGCCAAAAAACCGTAGGCGAATGGCCGCGAGGCGGCCAGCTCAAGCGCCAGTATTTGCCGCGCTCGGCGACGAAACCCGGCTGGCACTGCTGGCGAAGCTCTGGCGCGGCCAGCCGCATTCAATTTCGCAGCTGACCAGTGGCTCCCGGCTGACCCGGCAGGCGATCACCAAGCACCTGCGCGTGCTGGAACGTGTGGGAATCGTACGCTGCGTTCGCGCCGGCCGCGAGAGCCGGTTCCAATTCGACCCGCAGCCGATCGAGAATCTGAAGGAGTACCTTGAGCTCGTCTCCCGGGAATGGGATGAGGCGCTGAGCAGGCTGAAATCGTTCGTCGAAAGCTGAGTGCGTGCGCAAGCGCAAGCCGGGCGCGGTTGTTACCCGCGTCCTCTTTTAAATGGAAATCGGGTTGCGCGGCGAACCAAGCATCAATGAGGGCAGCATTCTGGGTGTGTAGCGCACGCCGACGAGCACGCCGCGCCGCCTGAGCCCGCTCTGCCCCTATTTCCCCGTGCCGGTCACTTTAAGCACCTGCGGACTGAAGCCGCTGCCGCTGTAGGTGATGGTCACCACGCCCTGAATTGTTCCCGTCTTGCCGGGGGTGAAACTCACGGCGAACTTGCACACGCCCAAGCCGGCGAGGGTGGTGCTACAGCCGCCTGTAATCCCAGTATCCACGGTAAAGTCGCCACTCGCGATCAGAGCGAGGCTCACGGCCGTGCTCAAATTGTTGGTTAGTGTTACAACTTTTTCCGGGCTGGTCGTGCCCGCGGTTTGAGCCGTGAAAGCCAGGCTGGCAGGAGCAAGACTCAAAGGCAGGGCGCCGGTGCCGGAGAGATTGTAAATCTGCGGGCTGACCGCGGCGTTGTCGGCGATGGCCACCGCTCCCTTGATGCTGGCATTGATACTCGGGCTGAAGGTCACCGTGAAAGTGCACTTTCCGCCTGTCGCGGCCAGAGTCGCGCCCGGACAGGGTGTGCCTCCGCTGCCCTGCGCCGTGTAGTCACCGCTCGTGGGTAAGCTGCCGGCAAGAGTCACGGCCGAGGCGCTGTTGTTGGTGATGGTCACTGTCTTGGCCAAGCTGGTGGTGCCCAGCAGTTGCCCGGTAAACGTTAGGCTGGCCGGGGAGAAGCTCAGGGGCGAGGTCGCGCCACCGCTGCCCGTCCCGGAAAGCGACACCTCCTGCGGATTAAAGCTGCCGCTGTATGTGACGGTGACCGCGCCATTGCTAACCCCGTTCTGACTGGGGGTGAAGGTCACGCTAAGGGTGCATTTGGATTTGGCGGCAAGACTGCTGCCGCAGGGCGTCGTCCCGCCGGGGTTCGAGGTGTAATCGGCGCTGGCTGCATAGGCGATACCCAAAGGTGCGCTGGTGTTGTTGGTCAGCGTGACTATTTTCCCAGCCGTGGTCGTGCCTACGGTCACGGTACTACCAAAGCTAATGCTGGTGGTAGAGAGCGAAAGCGGGGCCAGCCCGGTGCCGGAAAGGTTGATCATCTGAGGAGTATTGCCGGCATTGTCAGAGATGGTTATTTCTCCCGCAAGCGCGCCCGGCACAGAGGGTTCGAACGTCACGGAGATCTTGCAGGCCCCATTGGCGGCCAGCGCAGAGGGGCTGACAGGACAGTTGTCGGTTTCCAGGTAATCACCGCTGGGAACGATGGGCGAGAGCAACAGGCCGGCAGTGCCGGTGTTGGTCAGAGTCACGGTTTTGGCATTGCTGGTGGTGCCCAGCAATTGTCCGGGGAAGCCCAGGCTGGAGGCCGAAAGAGTCACAACCGGCGTGCCGGCTACCGCGCTGAAAGTTGCGGTAACCGCCTGGCTGGAGTTCATGGAAACGGTGCACGTTCCCGTCCCAGAGCAGGCGCCACTCCAACCGGCAAAGCTCGACCCGGCAGCGGGACTTGCGGTGAGCGTCACCGATTGGCCGCTGGTGAAATTGACGGAGCACACGCTGGGACAATTGACACCCGACGGGCTGCTGGTTACTGCGCCGCTGCCGCTTCCAGCCAGGCTCACGGTCAGCGGGAAACTGGGCCCACTGGCGATACCCACGGTATCCACGGCGAAATCGGTGCAAACGCCCGTGCAACTGGTCAGGCTGAAGGTCACGGAAGTGATGTTGGATCCGGTCTGATCGGTCACCCCGAGGTAGGTGGCATCGCCGTTGGAGTTGCTGGCGACGGTGAAGGAACCAAGCAAAGTGGTCCCGTTGAAAGCCTGAATCTGCGCCGTGAACGGCCCCGGCCCGTCGGCCTGAATCAAGGCGCCCGCCCCGGAGACGCCCTGGGCAAAGGTGAGCGTCAGCGGGCCGTTTCCGCCATTGCCGGCATCGGAAGTCCAAATAAGCGTGTCGCCGGGGGAAGAGCCCGTTCCTGTCCAACTGCAGGGCGTGGCGGGGCAGACCACCGCAGTCAGGCTGTTCGCCGCCGTCAGACCGGCCGTAACCCCCATACCCAGGCCGGAAGTGGCGACAAAGCCTGAAGAGAGCACGGTCGCATCCGCTCCCAGTTGCGACCAGGCCACGGAATCGTTCGCTCCCTGAGCGGCGGGGCTGGTCACCACTGCCAGCGTGTCGCCCCGAAGCAGGAGCGGGGCCCCCAGCATGATCAGCAATGCGCACACATGAACGGCGGCGGTGGCACGACCCATCATCGGACTCCGGCCAGAACTGGCATGGCTCTTGCGCTCACGCATAAGCAGCCTCAGCACACCGGCCCGGCCCCCGAGGTGAATGTTCCATTATCAGAATATTTTCCTCCGGTGCCCAGGGATGGAGACTGGCGGAAGAACCAGGAGAAGAACACCAGTTCCTGCAGCGTGTAGTTGAAATTGTTCATCGTGACCTGGGGCAGATCGGTGCCGGTGAGCGGGTCGCCATCCTCCAGGTTGTTCTGGCAGCCAACCACCTGCCCGGTGTTGCCCCAGGCGGGCGTGGGGTTGGTGCCGACGGGATCGTCCATCCATTCGCCTACTTCGTGACTCAACACCGAGACGTCACCCATGTACAAGCCGGAATTATCGAAGTCGCTGACGATATAGGTCTGCAACACGCCGGAAGGCATATAAGCGCTGTGATAGCCCAGGATTCCGCAGGGAACGGTGCTGGGATCGTAGGGATCGCACATGTTGACGCTGTCGAACAGAAAGATAGGAATGGTGTTGGGCGCAACCCCTTGCGCCGCCAGATTGGGGAGCAGCGTATTCTCTACCAGCGAATCAAACCAGTTGATGTCAATGTCGCCCCAGGTACAGAAGAAAATGCCGAGGTTGGTGGCGCCCCCATCGGCAGCCGGAACGGTTACATTCACCGCCGGCAAAGTAGTCAGGTTGAGCAGGGTATGGTAGCGGTTTCCGGTGGGCGAGACATTGGTCCAGAAGTTGGCGCGCTGGAAAGCGTCAATGTACTGCGTGTTGCCCACGCTGACGCCATTCAGGTTAAAAGCGGCGTTTTGGAATATAGGCGAGTTGGCAGTCACTCCGGCAACGGCGAGATTATTGAGGCACGAATTGGGGGCCGTGGGATCCAGCACCGTCCCATCCGAGAACGTCATAATCACCGGGATCAGGTAGGCTGGCACGCTGGTGGAGCGGAAGCCATGGGCGAATGGACTGCGGCCGACCATGGAGCCCGAGTAGCTCACACCGTCCTGAGGCGAAACCAGCGAGTACTTCCATAGAGGAATCGTTGCGCTCGAGGCCGACTGCGTCTGGATGGCTGGCAGCAGTGCGCGGGCATTCTTCAGCGGCCTGACCACGGACTTGCCTTTGCGGCGCTGCGGACGTGAGCCAGATTGCCCGACCTGTGCCATAACTGTCGTCAGGGAGCAAAGCACAATCGTGATACACAGATACCAGCGATAAAGCCGCATACCCAGCCTCCGCCGAGGGGCCATGCCTCGGTTCAACCCTCAGTTTCCAGAACGCTATTCCACTCTGGCTGAATCAGGTGGTGCAGAAAGGGGGAGGACTGCACCCGTGAGGTACAAAGTGGGGCAGATTATGCCCTTGGAACAGGCACGCGTCAACCAAGACCTAGGCCATTATTAAGTTCACTATTTACTGCTTTCTACATAGGAAAACGAAAAAACGGGAACTTGAGCGGCGGCTTTTTATTCATTGCGTGGCAGATATGCCGGAGGAGTGTCCGGAAATAGTGAACTCCACCGCCTTGCCGCTGCGGGGCTGAAAGCTGACGCGGGCGGGATTGCGCTGCCAGGTGGGGGCCGGGCACTCCGAATCCGGGGTGTTGGAGTTCGCAGCCGCGCCCAAATCCTGACGGATGATGGGCTTTTTTTGCCCTAACTGGGCGACCACGGCATAGACTTTTTCCGCATCATCGGAAAGCCCACAGTAGGCAGCGTAATCGCGGTACCAACTGGCCACCGAGTAGAAGGGATCAAAATTGGGCAGTTTCAGCTCGGTTACTCGGCCGCTGCGGCGGTCCACCAGCAGCCAGCCACCACGCTGCCACTTCCAGTGAGGAACCTTGTTGGCATCCTGGGGGAGTTGGTCGTTCAGGCGGTAGGCGCGACGCACCACGAAGAACTGGTCGGTAATTTCGTATGACGGGCCCAGGGTGAAGTCTTTTACGTGCCCGTCCACATATAAAGCGCGCACGTTTATGGGCTGCACCTTGTCGTCGGTGGGCCCAACGAACCACTTGACGGGCAGCCACTTACCCCAGGTGATCACATGCTGGCGCGCGAAAGCGGGTGAGGCCGCCAGCAGCAAGAGGAAAATACAACGCGCCACTCGGCCCATGCTGGTCAGCCTAACCCGGGAAAGGTACCGAGGCAAGCAAGGGCTGCATTACCTGTTGGTTGGCAGTCTTATGCGGTTGGCCGTACAATGCGAGCGTAGTAGGTTTATGGTATGAGGTTCCCTCCACCCCTGGATGCAACCAATCTGCTGCTCTCCTCTTCCCAACGGGAGATGCCCGAACTGCTTCCGCGCCGTGTAGCCACCATCCTGGTGGTGGACGACAATCCCGATAACGCCTTGCTAATGAGAGAGTTACTGACCTCCCGGGGTTACGAGGTGGTGGTCGCTCTGCAGGTTGAGCAGGCGGAACAGAAGATTCGCCAGCACCATCCCGATCTGATCCTCCTGGACGTAGTAATGCCGGGCAAGTCGGGATATGAACTGTGTCGCGAACTGAAGGATGACGCAGCCACCCGGTTAATTCCCGTGGTCATGATCACGGGTCTGACCGATCGCGAGGACAAGGTGAGGGGCATCGAGGCGGGGGCCGACGACTTCCTGAACAAGCCCATCTTCCCCGAGGAACTGTTTGCCCGGGTTAAGTCGCTGCTTAAGCTGAAGGAATTCACCGACGAACTGGACAATGCGGAAGCGGTTCTGTGCACCCTGGGATTGTGCGTGGAGTCACGCGACCCCTATACCGAGGGCCATTGCGAGCGCCTGTCGCGCTACGCCGGGGACCTGGGGCGGAGGATGGGGCTGGACGAGGCTTCCATTGTCGCGCTGCGCCGCGGAGGCTACCTGCATGACTTGGGCAAGATCAAGGTGCCCGACGAGATTTTGAAGAAAGGCGCCAACCTGTCTCCGGAGGAATGGGAAGTCATGAAGCGGCATCCCATTACCGGAGAGACCATCTGCCAGCCACTGAAGTCGCTGCGGCTGGTGCTGCCCATCATTCGCCACCACCACGAGCACTGGAACGGCACCGGCTATCCTGACGGGCTGGCTGGGCGCCAGATACCGATTCTCTCCCGCATTCTGCAGGTGGTGGATGTTTACGATGCCCTGCGCACGGAACGGCCCTACAAGCCCGCCCTGAACCATGAACAGTCTGCCAGGACCATGCGGGAAGAGGCCAAGGCGGGACTGTGGGATGCCGATCTGGTGGACGAATTCATCAAAATGCTGGCCGCCCAGGCACAGGTAGCGTAAAGGCGGCAGCGTCTCTCAAGCTCCCGACATCTATGCATTCATGTCGAACCGTGTCTTCCGCAATCGCAGAAGGAGCAGTACCATCGAAGTGCGGCTGGGAACTGCTCTGGCAACCAGCATGGCGATGACTCTGAGCAATCGACCCAAATACAGCATCATCATCCCGGCCTACAATGAGGGCCAGCGCATCACTGCCACCCTGGACAAGGTATTAGCCTACATCGCGGAGCAGGGTTGGAACGCGGAAGTCATTGTGGTGGATGATGGATCGCGCGATGAAACCCCAGGCATCGTGAGCGGTTATGCCCAACGCCACCCGGGAGTTCGCTTGTTGCAGAACCCCGGCAACCGGGGCAAGGGCTACAGCGTTCGCCACGGGATGCTGAAAGCGAGCGGTGATCTGCTGTTGTTCAGTGACGCCGACCTCTCCTCACCCATCCAGGAGGCGACCAAACTTTTTGCAGCGCTGGCGCAAGGCGCTGAAGTAGCCATTGGCTCACGCTGGCTGAACAGTGAATTGCAGACCGAACGCCAGCCCTTTTACCGCCAGCTTTTCGGGAGAGTCTTCAACCTGCATTTGCGGATCCTGCTGGGGCTGAGGTTCAAGGATACGCAGTGTGGGTTCAAGGCCTTCAGCGCGCGCGCCGCCCAGGCGCTGTTCCCCCGGCAAAAAATCGAACGCTGGGGGTTCGATCCCGAACTGCTTTTTCTGGCGCGCAAGTTCGGGCTGCCGGTACGCGAGATCGCGGTGGAATGGGCGCATGACAACCGCAGCAAGATCAGCTACCTGAAAGACGGCCTAAACATGGGCGCGGAGACGTTGCGAGTGCGCTGGTATTCCCTGACCGGCGTGTACGCTTCGTCGGACCGCAACTTGCAGCAGGAAGTTCCTTCGCATCGGTGAAATAAACGCGCCCTTTCTTCGCGGCGAGTCCACAATTTTCGGCATCACCCTTTCGAGCCACCGACGTCTTCGGTCCTCGGACATCGTTTGCCAGTTTGCGATCGCGTGTTCCCAAAACGGGAATGATCGCATTCGTCTTCCCTGTTTTCCACAAAGTCCACAAATAAAACAGAGTTAATTTCATGAAGCTTAGATGCTATAGTGCGACCAACATTTACTAAGAATCAGGTTGCTGGCGTCACGCGAGCGGAAGTTTCATGGTCTTGTGTTTTGCGGCGGCGCCAGCCGGCGTCACGGTGAACGAGCTGCTCTGTGATTGCCTTCACTTCTCTTTGTGCTCAACTCCGCAGCGCAGTCAAATTTCACCTGGGGGTCACATTGTGAAGAACGGGAACGGAAGCGCCACAGCGATGGAGGAGATCCAGATTCGGAACGGCCACGCCAGCCTCGAGCCGGCAGTTTGCTCTACCCACGGAGTAGCCAAGCGGCTGCTGATTAACTCGAAGAGCGGCACCTTCTTCGGCTGCTCGGAATGCCATCCTGAAGCGCCGCTCGTACGTGGCAACGGCCAGGCTGCCGAACACCTGGAACGCATGGCTTCGGCCGCCTGGTTGGAACGCGTGAGCTCGCCGGTAATTGTGGGCTGGATCATCGGGCTAGCCATGCAATACCCAGAGATGAATTTCTGGTCATTAATTCGGCTGCTCCGCCAGGTCCGGGAAGCCGGCATGCGGGAGATCTTGCCCCTGCCGCGTGAGATGTCGCGCTAAAGTTCCACCACCAAGCGGTTGGACCCTATCGCCCCAAGCCCCAGTCCGACAAAGGTTCGGCCCGTCCGGGTTACAGACCACGACCGCGACGGGCCTGCCCGGCCCTCGAAGTCTCAGAATATAGAGTGGACCAGGCCTAAGAAGCTGCCGCTCCCTGGGTGCGGGTAGGCACCACCACCACGCCGCCTCCGCGGTCAAAGGCCAGGGTCATCTGCGTGGCACAGCGGCCGCACAACCAGAAGAA
>DASYWT010000498.1:0-4498 GCA_035935775.1 Terriglobales bacterium | reverse complement strand
AAGGTCATAGGACTGGGGCGCACCCGGCCCACGCAGGTGCCGAAAGTGTTGTCCTTGCCCACCGTGCCGGCGATAATTTCCTGAAAATCCATTTTCACATCGGCGAAGAAATGTTTGGGCAGGTTGGAGCAGTGGAAACACACCGCTTTATCGGGGTCGCTGCCGTAATTGTTGTTCCAGTCGAGCAGGGCGGAGGGGCTGGATGAGGCCAGTTGCAGCACGTGCATAGCGAGTACCCCGCAGATGTCCACCTCGCAGGCGCTGGACATCAGTTCGTTGCTCATCATGCTCATGACCGTGCAGGGGACCACGCCCAGGTTCTCCTCGATGGAAGTCCAGCACTGCACGGCGCTGATCTGCAGGTCCGCCGCCTGCATCCACTGGTCAATCACGGCGCCCAGCTTTGCCATTTTGAGCAGCGCGGGAGCGGGCACTCCGGAGGTAGGGACGTATTTCTGAATGGTGGCCAGCTTGCTTTGCGCGGCATCATCCGTATCCTTCATGCGCTGGATGCGGCCCAGCACTTCCGAAAGGTCGAGGGTCTCAACCGAAATGCCGTTCGCTTCCAGCACTTTTTCGCTGTAGCGGACGGTGTTGAAAGCCGCCGGACGGGCGCCGATGCTGCCAATGCGCAGGTTCTTCAGGCCGTTTACCACACGGCAGATGCCGCCAAACCACTCCAGGTCTTTGCGGAATTCGTCGGAGTCGGGGCTGACCGTATGGAGCGCCGTCAGGGAATAAGGAATACCGTACTGGCGCAGGTTGTTGCAGACCGACATCTTGCCGCAGAAGCTGTCCCTCCGGAAGGCAATGGTCATTTTGGCGGGCGTATCGGGCGTGGCCTGGATGAGCACCGGAACTTGCAGGCGGGCGAGGCGGAGGGTGTCGGCTACGGCGCGCTCGTCACCGAAGTTGGGCAGAGTCACGATAATGCCGTCCAGACGGTCGCTGTGGGCGCGAAACAGGGCGGCGCAGCGCTTCGCTTCCTCATGGGTTTCGACGGCGCCGTACTTGCTTTGTTGCACATCCAGGACCACAACCTCCACCCCGGCACGGCCGAGCGCGTTGATCATCTCTTCACGGCCCGACTTGGCCAGATGATCGGGGAAAAATCCACGGTTCCCAACGATCACGCCCATGGTCAGTTTCTTACGATTGCTTTGCATGCGTCTCCTCCCGATGTGTGCCAGGACCGCCTTTGTCTTATTCGCGGCCTGGGGCGAAACGGTAGGAATAGAGGATGCCCAGTAGAAGGAGCAGCCCGCCCCACCAGATGCTGGCATGAAGATTAAAGAGAACCACCGGATATTGCGGCGGATAAGCCAGTTCGTACAAGCCAGCCGCGAGAATCAGACCACCGTTCACCACCAGGCACAGGCCGATGAAGAACCATATCGAGATAGAGCGGCCGGAGAGCATCGCGGTTACCAGACCATAATGTTAAAAGCCACGAATACCAGTCCCACCACCACCGCCAGGAAAGCCGGGCGCTTGTAAAACGTGATCTGCGCCTCCGAGGGCAGGGGAGTAACACCGTAGACCAGGCCGGTGAGTTCCGCGGGAGAGCGCGGCTTGGTCATGTAACTCACGATCACCGTCACCGCGACGCATACGACCCAGGACCACAGAGCCCGGTACATATCTTCCGCCATAACCCGGGCATGAGGAGAAAGAGCTACATAACGCAGCGCAACGGGGTCCAATTTAACCCAGGCCCACATGCCCATGGAAGAAAGAGTGCCGATCAGCAGGCCCCAGAACCCGCCTTCCGAGGTGGTGCGCTTCCACAGCATGCCCAGAATAACCGTTCCAAAAAGAGGAGCGATAAAGGTGGCGAACAGCGCCTGTACGTAGTCCATGATGCTGGCGAACTGCATCACGAGGTAAGCCGTTCCCACGCTGATCAGCACGCCCAGCACGGTCGTCCAGCGTCCCATATTGACATAGTGGCGGTCGCTGGCGGTCTTATGAATCAGGGCGCGGTAAATGTCGTATGTCCAGACGGTAGTGAAGGCGCTGACATTGCCGGCCATGCCGGACATAAAGCCGGCGATCAGGGCGGTGATGCCCAGGCCCAGCAGGCCAGGCCCGCAATAACGCGCCAGCATCAGGGGCAACACCTCATTGTAGCTGTGGCCGCCGTTGGCGATGGCAGCGGTTTCACCGGTCAGCTTGATGGGCAGGACGGCCAGGGCCAGCAGGCCGGGCAGGATGACGATGAAGGGCACCATCATCTTGAAAGCGGCGCCAATGATGGGAGCCGTCTTGGCGGCACGCAGGTCCTTGGCGGCAAGCACGCGCTGCACCACCAGGAAGTCAGTGGTCCAATAGCCGAAGGAAATCACCCAGCCCAGCCCGAAGACGATGCCGGTCCAGTGAATCCCCATGGGATTGTTGTTGAAGGAGCCGAGGGTGGACCAGAGGTGAGTGTATTCGGCAGAGGTGTTGTGGGCGATGCGGGCCTGCAGCGCGGTCCAGCCGCCGGCGTCAATCAGCCCCAGAATGGGGATCAGCAGCGAGCCCGCCCAGATCAGCACGAACTGCAGCACTTCGTTGAAAATCGCCGAGCGCAGCCCTCCCAGCGCCACGTACACGGCCACGGTGAGGGAGGATACCCAGATGCTGAAATTGATGTTCCAACCCAGCACCACTTTCATGACCAGGGCCATGGAGTACATGTTGATGCCGCTCATCAGCACGGTCATGAAGGCAAAGCAGATGGCGGCCAGCGCCCGGCTGGATTCGCCATAGCGCAGCTTCAGGTAGCCGGGCACGGAATGGGTCTTGGAGATGTAATAGAACGGCATCATCACCAGGCCGAGGAACAGCATGGCAGGGATGGCGCCGATCCAATACCAATGGGTAGCCAGAATGCCGTACTGGTAGGCAGCCGCGGCCCAGCCCATCAATTCCAGCGAACCCAGGTTGGCGGACAAAAAGCTGAGGCCGGCGATCCAGGCCGTCATCTCCCGGCCGGCCATGAAGAAGTCTTCACCGGTCTGAGAGCGGCCTTTAAGGTAAAGGCCAATGGCCAGCACCAAAGCAAAGTCGAAGACGATAATGACGATATCTACTGACGACAGGTGCACCAGGGTGCTGGCGGCGTACAGGGGCGTGATGGGCATCAGGCAGCCTTCCCGGGCCGGGTGTAGCAGCCGATGGCAGTCGTGGCCGCAAGCATAGCAGCGGGGGTGAGGGCGGATAGCGGCGGCGACAAGGGGTTCGCCCCCGGTTGGGGCGGCGAAGCAGGTTGCAGACGTGGCAGCGGCATGGGCGGTGGCCGGCGCTCAGCAGGATCGGTAAAGTAAGCGTTTACCGGACAACTCAACCTAAGGGACAGGCGCGGCTTTGTCAACCGTCTTTTGCTACGCTGACCCTCTTACAGCGCCCAATGGATGACGGCGGAAGTTGGCCATTCGGCCACGCGTAGAGGACCTTCGAGGCTCCCGCAAAGATAGTCGGAACGACTGAATTCCAACAGTCGCCCACCCCTGACACAGCGCAAGAATTGCCCGGTGTCTCGATGGCCGTGTGCGACGAGTGTGCCCCAAAAGACACTTTAGAGCTCTGAAAAAAAATTGAGCAGAGCTTCAATCACCACTAGAGACGGACAACCGGCATCACAATACCCGACCGCGTGCGGGGGCCGACATCGCGGATCAGAATCAGGGTCTGGTGCGTGGTATAAAGCGCTTCTGCGATGCAGATGCGCTCCTGATTATTGCGATCCGTGAGCACGATATCCCGGTTGAAGGTCATGCGGTTTAAAGGCACGACGGGCCCGAGCGGATGGGCCGGCGTGACGGTTTGGCAGAGTGTTTTTCCGTCGTAGATCTCTTGGAACGACGTCGACATCACCACGCGCCGCACTTCCGCCGTAAAGCCGCCTTCGCCGTCATCCACGGAAGGCTCCAGCGCGACCACGCAGGCCGCGTACGGGCTTGTGATCGCGTAGCGGCGGAAGGTCGCATAGTTGGAAGCCCCGAACTTGCGCGCCAGCTTGATCGGCACCTTGATGCTGAAAGCCTGGCCGTGGGCCTCCTCGGAAAACACTTCGCCCTGGAACAGCACCTCGGATGCGAAGACGTTGGCTTCCCGCTCGAACAGGTCCGTGATCTCTGCATCGAGCGTTTTCTCGCAGTCGTGGATGAGGCGGTAGACCTTGGCCTGGTGCGGCAGCGTGCCGTGCCCGGCTTCGTGCAGCTTGATGAAGGGCTTCTTGGGCTTCGGCGCGTTCTTGTCAATGACCACGAGCCGGTCAAAGCATTCGAACAGGCCCAGCACCTTGCTGAGCGCGGACTTGATCGTGGCCACGCCCGCCTTCGCCTTATTCATAAAGTGGCGCAGCGTGCTTTCGTTCAGCATCTCGTCATCGACGACTGTCAGCTTGGCCGCGTCCAGCAGATCGTCAATCGGCGTCGGACAGCGCCCGAGCGCGGACGCCTCCCGCAGAAGGCGGTCGGCATGCCGCCTTACGGTGGCAAGCTGGTGCGCGTCG
>DASYWT010000497.1:0-5944 GCA_035935775.1 Terriglobales bacterium | reverse complement strand
GTGGAAGGGTTATCGGTGAACAGGACACGCCCACCTCCACGCCTGTAGCTGTTGTAAATCAAACTTTTGCCCGCGAATTTTTTTCCAAGCAGGATCCCATCGGCAAGCGCTTTGGAATAGGTGACAACACTCACAGCCGGGACTACGAAATTGTGGGCGTGGTTGAGGACACCAAGTATCAGGACGCACGGCTGCCAGCCTACGCCACCTTCTTCCTTCCGTTTTTGCAGCAGATTCCGCGCGAGGACCAGTCGGCCCAGAATGCCATTGACGGTTCCAATTACTTGCACGACATCGAGCTGCTGGTCGCCGGGCGGCCGCAGAATCTCGAGTCCCAGGTGCGCCGCGCGCTGGCTGAAATTGATCCCAACTTGACCGTGCTCTCCATGACCAGCTTCGACGAGCAGGTGGCCCGCAACTTTAACCAGGACCGCCTGCTGGCGCGCCTCACTGCGCTATTCGGATTCCTGGCCCTGGTCCTGGCCTCGGTCGGCCTCTACGGCGTCACCGCCTACAACGTAGCCCGCCGCACCAACGAAATCGGCATCCGCATGGCGCTGGGCGCGGATCGCAATAACGTACTGAGCATGGTGCTGCGCAGCGCCATTGTTCAGGTACTAGTCGGGCTTGTCATCGGCCTACCGATTGCGCTCGCCGGCGGACGTGCACTCTCCAGCCAGTTGTTTGGAGTGAAAGGTTACGACATCGCAGTGCTGGCCGCGGCCGTTGTCATTCTCGCAATGTGCGCCGCAGTGGCCGGTCTTGTCCCCGCCCGCCGTGCCGCTTCCATTGACCCAATGCAGGCGCTGCGGGCCGAGTAACTGTCGCGCCAAAGCAGGTCCTTCGCTGGCACTCAGGATGACAACCATCAAAGGAAATCGGCCGGGCACGAAAGTGATCGGCGGCGTGCGCAACCGGCAAACGTCTACCGGGAACTGAGAACCGAGAACTGGTTCTTTCTACCCGTTGCCTACGAACTCGCAGCACTGCTCCAGGTTGACGTCCCAAATGCAGTTTTCCGAAGGCAGGCTCTTGATGCCCACTTGCGCCCGCAAGCCGTCGCTTGATTCAGATACCCAGACCACACGGAACTCGGCCTTGCGCTCTCCGTACTGCACTTCCAGAATTTCACCCATCTTCATACGGTGGCGCATGCCGGTCAGCAGCGCACCCTCCGCGCTTACGTTGCGCGCGGAAACAATCTGCGTGAAGGCTTGGTCGTAGGCGTCTATGCCCCAGACGCGTACCGGAAGAGCGGCTGATACCCGTGGTTCCCGACGACGATCCATAAGGCCCTGCGTTTCCGGGGAGGAACACAAAGCACTTCTGGGGAGCGGGGAATGTTGCGAAAAGGATAGTAACCCGCGGCCGTGATCCGGCCAAGTTACGCGCGTTATTGCGCCCGCATTCCTTCAGTAATGGCGGGCAAAACGAAGCGCCACCGACACTTGCGGGCGGGGCGAAAGACAAGCCTCAGTCCAGGTCGGGAAGAGAGCAGGCGCCCGGGCCGCCCGGGTCGCCGCAGGTGCTGCAGGGCGCGCCGGCGGTGGCCGGAGTAGAACTGCTCCGGCTGCTCACAGCAAACACCGAGAGCTGGGTCTCCAGCTTGCGGCCGCCGCAATGCGGGCACTCCGGTTTTTGCGTCCCGTACACCAGCGCTTCAAAGCGCTGGTTGCAGTCGCGGCATACATATTCGAAGATGGGCATAACGACTCCTATTACATTTTAAGTGGGAACGCCGGAAATTAACATATGAATGAAGTGGGTCCGCCCTTCCAACCCGATCCGCCTGTCTACCCGCTTGCCGCTGAACCGCCGCCGGGCAGTCCGTTCAAGGGTGTGCCCTCCACTTCCTTTCATCCAAGGCGCGGTTTGCGCGGACCGCATCGCCAAACCCTGGCTTCCCAGTTTTTCTTCCGCCGTATTCACTTGCCGGAGCCGGAGCGGCGCCTGTTTCAGGTGGAGCCGGACGGGCAAGTGCTCTGCCGCTGTCACTGGCAACAGCAGCCGCGGCAGGCGCTCACCTTGCTCATTGTGCATGGGCTGGAGGGCTCCAGCGAGTCGCAATATGTTGTGGGCACAGCCGCCAAAGCGCTGGCCGCGGGCATGAATGTGGTGCGCATGAATATGCGCAACTGCGGTGGCACGGAAGCCCTGGGGCCCACTCTGTATCACTCCGGCCTCTCCGCCGACGTCGGCATGGTCGCACGCGCACTGCTGGCGGAAGAAAATCTGGCCCGCCTGGCGCTGCTGGGCTTCTCCATGGGCGGCAACCTGGTTCTGAAAATGGCGGGCGAATGGGGCCGGGAAGCGCCGCCCCAGTTGCGCGCGGTATGTGCGGTTTCCCCGGCGGTGGACTTGGCTCCCTCAGCCGCCGCGCTGCATCGCCCCGAAAACTGGATTTACGAGCAGTATTTTCTGTGGAGTCTGCGTCGGCACATGCGGCGCAAGGCTCGCCTCTATCCCAACCGCTACGAACTGCGGCGGCTGCGCGGGGTGTGGACGCTGCGCCAGTTTGATGACCGCATCACTGCCCACTACTGCGGCTTCACCGGAGCCGATGATTACTACGCCCGCGCCAGCGCTTCGCGCGTGGTGGAGCGCATCGCTGTTCCTTCACTGCTCATCCACTCCGCCGACGATCCCTTCATCCACATTCTTCCGGAGACCAAGGCCAGGCTCCAGGCCAACCCGCACGTGTGCTACATCGAGACCGCGCATGGCGGTCATTGCGCCTTTCTGGCTCATCCCGATGGCTACGACGGCCGCTGGGCAGAACGCACCGTCGTCGAATTCCTGGCTCGCTTTTGAGCGCTTGCCCTGGCCGCAACTCATAAGAGCTCCGCTTCCTATAGGATGAATTACGTGCAGGCCGACTTTTCCGTAGAATTGGGCGCGGACGATCCCACGCTGCAGCTCCCCTGGTCCTCCTCCGACCCCCGTGTGCAGTACTACGATCTGAGGTCCCATCCCGACCTGCTCGCCCAGATTACTGAAGCGCGGGAAAATGAGGCGCTGGCGGAATTTCTCGCCGCTATCAATTCTCCCAACTGCCTGCTGCAGACCGCCAAGTGCGACACCTGGGACTCGCGGCAGATGGATGTCGAAGATGAAGTCTTCGGCGCCGCCTGCAAATACGAATCCTATATTGACCTGGTGCCCGTCGCGGATGGGCCGCGCTACTCTTTCGCCGAGATCGAGGACCTGGGCCGCAAAATCGCCCGCCTGCTGCAGCGCGCTCCGGCAATTCCCGCTGCCGCCGATTTCGTGCTGCGCCGCTGCTATTACCGCGCTGAGTCGCAGCCCGATCCCGGACGCGAGGGTTTTTATTTGACCTTCTATCTTTCTGGTTACGGCCAACACGAACCGCAGGCGCAGGAGCGCTGGAGCATCGCGCTGACTCTGGTGGCTAATGCCCTGCTGCAGCTCTCCGTCGCTGAATCCACGCGTGCCCGCCAATAAGCGGCCGTGCTCGCCGCGTTTTCCTCAAGCGTGGCACGTCTGTGCCATTTTTCTTTATTCCCAGAACGGTTATTTATGCTGCAGTTCCCAGGGGCGATGGAGGCGCGTGATGCAAATGTCGGCGGGTGAAAAGGTAGGGCGCGCCGCCGTATACCGCGTAATCCACAAGGGCCACCGCCCGCCTCACCTCTCCATCCTGCAGCAGGGTGAGATATCTCCCCGGTGCCGCATCTGCGGAGACGCCGTGCGCTTCGAATTGGCACAGCCGTTGAGCGAATCCGACGAAGTCGAGCACATCGGCTACGACCGTGATTTCCTGGATGCGGTTCTGGCGGCCGCTCGCTCCGTCTCTTAACCCGGGTGTCCGCTGGTCGCGCTTCTTCCCTTGATGAGCTGGGTGATTTGATCGAGAAGGACGCGGGGGTTTTGTCCCTTGGTCACGTAGGCATCAATGAAACCGGCGGCGTCCGCCGGCGCCTCGAAGTAGGCGGACAGCATGATTACCGGCACTTCCGGCTTGAGGGCGCGCATCTTCTGCGCTAACAGAGCGCCATTGAGCTCCGGCATGTGGTAGTCGAGCACCACCAGGTCCACGGAGCGCGCAGTGAACAACTCCAGACCGGCAGCGCCATCGCCTGCGGTCAGGACTTCGTAGCCCTCCCGCTCCAGGATCAGCCGGCGGACCTCAAGTGAAGCGGCCCGATCATCAACGCACAAGACTAACTTTCGAGACACAATGGACTTCCTGGCGCAGGCGCACCTGTGGCCCGCGCGACACGCAACACTAACACCCAGTCGAGTGGCGAAGGTTGTGGGCGCATTATATGCACAGGTGGGTCCGGGTGGAACACTGCGTGCACAATTTCAGTGGAATCGGAACGGCGTATAGGCGCAACGCCTTAGAAAGGTATTAAGTGTCGTCTCAAACTGATTTTCAATTCACGGTTAATGGCGCTGTTACACTGCCGAGGTTTCCAGTGGCTCCGTCGCGAATCACAACTCGAACGGCGTACTGTCCCGAACTGATTTCGAAATTCTTTGTGAAAGTGATGCCGTTTGCCCGGATGGTTGCGACCTGCGGCGGCGAAACTGCGGTGTTGACGGTCTGGCCCGTAGTTAGAACCGGCTTGCCGTCCTTGCTGTTGCTGCGATAAGCCGCTATTGCCACGTCGAAATTCACGTGGAGCTGCTGGCTCCCCTGGAGCGTCAGCCCGGCAGGTGGGATCCAAACGGAAAAAGCGGCCTTCTTTTTGTTTCCTTCTTCGGTGATCCCGGTCCACTTCAAAATCATCGGCACGCCGGTTCCTTCAAGCGGAGAGGCGAGGGCGTTAGTCAGTTCGGAGACGCGGGTTGTATCCGGATTCACCGTAGCATTCGTCACAAAAAATCCTTCACGCGCCCGAACCTGCACGTCTTTTTTGTCCACCTCGACCTTGAGTTTGCGCCATCCGGCGTGATTGTTTTTTGTGTCGAGATAGTAACCGACAAGATAGTAAGCGGAGGAATCTTCAGCCGCGCGTTTGAAACTGCCTGTGAGATCGTTGGTGTTGTAGAAGGCCTTCCCGCCCGTCATGCCTGCCAGTTCATCGAGGGTCTGGTAGGTATCGTATAAGAGCCAAGTGCGATTGTTCAATTGTCTCCGAGAGGGTGCACCGCTCGGATTAACCACGGCCGTGGGCGCCGCTTCACCTTCGCCGAGAGTCATGATGCCGCGTACGTCAACCGGATAAACAGATATATGGTTCTCGGCGAAAGCCTGAATCGTCCGCTCATAAAGAGGGGCGAGAATGGGGGGCAATACGTCTGGCGATGAGATGACAAAGGGGAAGCCGCTCGTCAGCCAGAGGATGGACTTGCGACCGGGTACTCCCGAAAGCGTCCATGCGATATCCAAAAATGATTTCAGTGTCGCTTCAATCGCTCGCGTCTGCTGAAATTGAGCGGCCATCGTATCGGAGTAGTCGGCGATTGCCTGAATTCCAGCTAAAGACGCCACCACTTCGCTTGTGGGAGTGATCTGAGGGATAACCGGAATAGTACCGAGTGCTGCATTGGCCTGATTCTCGAGTGAGGTTCCCTGATTTTCGGGCAAGCCACCGGTTACTTTCTTGAGTATCTGGACCAACCGTTCTGAGTCGCCGCTCAACCCCTGCACGACGCGCACACCATCGCTGGTCATCACCATGAGCGCCAGGACTTGATCAGCGTCTATGTTGTCAGCCAGGTATTTAATGAGTGCGAGGCGGCCACGTGCTTGATCAAGGAATGGTGTATTCACAGTATCAATGACAATCACCGTGATCGGTCTGGGTTCTTTGCCCGCGATGGTTACATTGCTGTATTCCCCGGGGATCGTTGCCGATGCAGGAATTTTGGCGTTCGAGGCGACAACCTCTTCGAAAGTCACGATCTTCTGCTGTTTGCCGTTTTCGAGAATCCTGAAGTAGTCCTTGTCCAATCCGTGAATGTGGCTGCCATTCTT
>DASYWT010000496.1:0-4619 GCA_035935775.1 Terriglobales bacterium | reverse complement strand
AGCTTCAACCTGATGACCCTGGGCGGGCTGGCGGCAGCCGTCGGCCTAGTGATTGACGACGCCATTGTGGTGGTGGAAAACATTGTGCTCCACCGCGACGCGGGGCAGAGCCGTCTGGCGGCCATTCGCAGCGCGCTCCAGGAAATTTCCACCCCGCTGGTGGGCTCCACGATCACCCCCATCGTGGTGTTCCTGCCGCTGATTTCCATCACCGGGGTGACAGGAACGTTTTTCCGCGCGCTGGCGGTAACGGTGGCGGTCTCACTCCTGACCTCGCTGGCCCTGGCGCTCACCTGGACGCCGAACCTCAGCCAATATTTCATTCGCGGCGGCAGGGGGGAGGGCGAAGCCGCTGGCGAGGAAAGCGACGCCTTCAGCGCCGAGCGCCTGCTGGCTGCCGAAGAGGCCACCATGCGCGGGACCTTCGGCCGCATCATCGGGTTTTACGAGCGCTGGCTGCGCCGGGCCCTGCACCATCCGTGGTGGCTGCTGGGCGCGAGCCTGCTGCTGATCGTTATCGCCGTGGCCAGCTTTTACGGCTTGGGCACGGACCTGCTGCCGGAAATGGATGAGGGCGCCTTCGTGCTGGATTACGTCATGCCGCCGGGCAGTTCGCTAGCGGAAACTAACCGCGTGGTAACGCACCTGGAGCAGATGCTGCACGCCATTCCGGAGGTACAAGGCACGTCCCGCCGCACCGGCCTGCAGCTGGGGTTGGCGGCGGTGACCGAAGCCAACACCGGTGACATTTCCGTGAAACTCAAGGAAAAGCGGAGCCGCGGCATTGAAGAAATTATCGCCCAGATGCGCGCTGAGGTGGCGCAGCAGGAGCCGGGCATAGACGTGGAGTTCGTTCAAACCCTTCAGGATATGATCGGCGATCTGACCGGCGCGCCCGAACCTATCCAAATCAAGCTCTTTTCCGCGGACGCGGCGCTGCTGGCGCAATGGGCGCCCAAGGTGGGGGACGCCATCCAGAAGATCAAGGGCGTGGTGGACGTGAATGGAATTGAGAACACCATCAGCGGGCCGGCGGTCATGTTCCAGGTAGATCCCGCGGTGGCGGCGCGAGCCGGCTTTACGCCGCAGGAGGTGGCCACCGACGCCTCAGCGGTTCTGGAAGGGGAACCCGCCCAGACGCCGGTGGTGGCCAACGACCGCGCCTATACCATCCGGGTGCGCTTTCCGGCGGCGGACCGGGCGTCGCTGGACGCCATGAAGAACACGCTGCTGGTAAGCAGCACGGGGAAAACGGCAACCCTGGGGTCGCTGGCCACGCTCACCGAACTGCCCGGGCAGACGGAGATCCGCCGCGAGAACCTGCAGCGCGACGTAGCCGTGACCGCGCGGCTGGAAGGCGTGGACTTGGGCAGCGGTGTGCAGGCGGTGCAGAAGACCGTCGCCGGTTTGCACCTCCCCGCCAGCATTCGCGTGGTGTATGGCGGCACCTATCAGGAGCAGCAGAAGTCGTTTCGCGACCTGGCCATGGTGCTGGCGCTGGCCATTGTGCTGGTGTTTATCGTGCTGCTGTTCGAATTTCGCAGCTTCTCGGCGCCGGTGGCCATCCTGGCCTCCGCCTTGCTCTCCACTTCGGGCGTGGTGCTGGCGCTGCTGGTCACGGGCACAACCTTTAACATTTCGTCCTTCATGGGACTGATTATGGTGGTCGGCATCGTGGCCAAGAACGGCATCTTGCTGCTGGATGCTGACCAGCACTTCCGTTACGCCGGCATGGATGTTCTGGAATCGGTGGTGCAGGCTGGAAGGCGCCGCCTGCGGCCCATTCTGATGACGGCGCTGGCCACGGTTGCCGGCATGTTGCCCCTCGCTCTGGCCTGGGGAGCGGGCTCGCAGATGCTGCAGCCTTTGGCCATCGCCGTCATCGGCGGCATCACCATCTCCATGGTGCTCAGCCTCATCATCACGCCGGCTGTGCACTACTACTTGAGCCGCGGTTGAGGCCAATTCTTAACACCTGATTCCCGACACCCTGGCCTCCCGGCTCCTGCCATTCCATACATGACAGAACTACGTCCGGTGCACGATAATTATGAGCAACCCCAGGAGCGCCTGGTCGTCAGGAAAGGACGCGAACCGAACTTGGAGCAGCTACAACAGGTGGAAGCCAGCACGCCGGCGTCCGGCATGGCGGGGGTGCCGGTGTCTTCAATTTGGGGCACTCTCCGCGACTATATCTTCTGGAATTATGAGCGCGGCAGCATTCACTACGACATCATGGTGACGCTCATCCTGCTCTTTATCTTCGTCACTCCTATCTTCGTCAATTTCAAAGATAAACCTGTCGAGCACAGCCCGCATCCAACCGCCATAGTCGTTGTTTCTGAGGGACAAGGAGGTTTGGTGTATCAGGTTCCGGTGACAGACGTACCTGGCAGTAACGATGCTGCGGTGCGCCGGGAGTTGCTGCGGATCATTACGCCCATCTCCGGCAAGGCCAGCATCTCTAAGTATGAAAAGGCGCTCAATGCCGCGGGTGAGCCCGTCTACGAGGTTTGGGTAAAGAAATAGCTCAGTGGCCGGACAGGCAGTTAACACCGATTGCGGCGGTGCTTGAATCCTTCATGAAACACCTATTGAAAACAGCAATGTGCATCCTGGCGGCGCTGCTAAGCGCTGCCCTGGCGCAAACGACGCCGCCCGCAGCAGGCGGCAGCGCGTCCACGCCCGAACTAAATTCCGTTCTCACGCTCATGGACCAGACTGCCGAGAAGTTCAGGACCACGGAAGCGGACTTCGTCTGGGACCAGTTTGCCAAGGTGGTAAACGAGACGGACACGCAAAAGGGGAAACTCTACTTCCGGCGTACCAAGTCAGGCGTGGAATACGCTGCACAAATCACCGAGCCCACGGAGAAATACGTTCTCGTCCGCGAAGGCAAGGTGCGGGTTTACCAGCCCGGCATAGACCAGGAGACCGTTTACCAGCCGGGCAAGAGCAAGGCTGATTTGGAGAGCTTCCTGATGCTGGGATTCGGAGGCCGGGGGCACGACCTGGAGAAGTCGTTCGACGTGAGGTACTTAGGCACCGAGGAAGCGCAAGGAATCAAGGCCGACAAATTGGAACTGGTGCCCAAGTCGCAGCGGGCACGCAACACGTTTTCGCAGATTCTGCTCTGGATTGACCCTGCCCGCGGCGTATCGGTGCAGCAGGAGTTGCTTGAGCCTTCGGGTGACTACCGGCTGGCGAAATATTCCAACATTCAGATCAACACAAAGATTGCCGACAACGTCTTTAAACTCAAAACCTCGGGCAGAACCAAGGTGGTTTCTCCCTAAGCGGCGGGTTTCTGCTGAGGAACGGCAGTATGTGTCGCAAAATGAAAGAGTTCCCGCGTTGGTGACGTCGCGGGATGTACTCACAAAATAAATTGGAGGCAAAGCGTGCCCGGGCTATACTCTAAAAATTGTCTGACGCATCCAAGGTAACTGGAGCGTCAAAGTCTTAAGGTACTGATTCTTACCATGGCTAAAGTATTTACCATTCCCGTAAGGCCCAATCCCGTCAATCGCAAATCGGAGCGCCGGCCTGATCCGCGCTATGTGGAAGGCCAGCGTGTGCTGGTGCAGGCCATGAAGTACCTGGCGCAGTCCGATCCCAAGGGCAACCGCCCGGCCATCGAACTGCTTTCGGAACACTTCCGCACCCGTTTTCGCATGAGCGACTCTCCCCTGCAGTAAGGCAGGAGTCACCGGTCAGGAGTCAGGGGTCAGCCCAATCGAGCCCTGCCAGCAACCGACTGCTACACCTTTTCCTGGCCAGAGGAGCCCATCCGCTCTTTGTCGCAACCCGAACTGGACGCCTGCGCCCCACACCCTGCTATTTGCGAGAGCAAAAAAATTGGGGGCGGAAGATCCGCCCCCAGAGCCGTTCCGCGCGCTATGCGCGGGGAGAGATTAGAAACTGAACCGCAGGGCAAACTCCATCAGCCGCGGCAGGTTGAGAGTATTGGTAAAGGTGCCGAACGTCGCCGTGTTGGCCAGGGTGTTGTTGCCGTTGAATTGCATCTGGCCCACGTCAAACCTCGGTGTGTTGGTCACGTTGAAGGTTTCCCAGCGGAAGCTCAACTCTTTGTCTTCCGTAAGCTTCCATGTCTTAGCGAGACTGGTATCGATGTCGAAGGTGCCGGGTCCACGCAGGTTGTTGCGCTGTCCCGATTCACCCGGATAGGCGAGGCGGAAATCCTGGATGGCCGCCGAGGGATTCTGGAAGACGTTGGGTAGCACCGTCCCGCCCGGCGTGGCTGCCACGAGATAAGTTCCGGTCTTGGGCAAAGGGCCGGTTTGGACGGTGGCGGAGGTAAGCTGCCAATCCGTGCCCCAGAAACCGAGGCCGGGTTCAATGGTGAAGGGGAAGCCGCTGGTCCAGCGCCACAAGCCGGAAATGGACCAGCCGCCCACCAGGGCATTTAGCACGCCGCCCATGCCGCCGCCGAAATGCTTGCCGCGGCCAATCGGCAGTTCGTACACCCAGTTGGCGTTGATCTGGTGCGTGTTATCGAAATCAGAGACGGCCCGCAGTTGTTTCGGGCTCCAGGCATTGATCACCTGATTGGCGCCTACCCCGCCTAAGCCTTCAAACTCGTTGATGCGTTCGGCGTT
>DASYWT010000495.1:0-14812 GCA_035935775.1 Terriglobales bacterium | reverse complement strand
CAAAGCTCGGCTTACTAACCACCATGGCATCGCCTCGGCCGCTCACACTTGGTCTGTGCCTTGCGGCATCTGGCCGGCGCGGTCACGCCGGGCTAAAACGCCGTCTTGGCCGCCAAGTGGTGGCGTGTGCGCACCAAGCCGATAGCGCGAACGCGGTCGTACGCCGTATGCAGGTCCTGGCTGAGCAGGTGGACCACCTGCAGGCAGGCATCCCGATGCATCCGCAGGAAGTGGAGCATGTCCTTGCGGCGGATAAATGCCACCTGCGCATTGTCCAGCATCTCGGCTGTGACCTCGTACGGTGTCCCCGAGACCGCGGCGCTCAAGCCCAGCATTTCCCCCGCGCCCGCAATGCGCAGTGTCAGCCGCCTGCCGTTGCCCGAACTCACCGTCAGCTTGGCGCGGCCATCGCACAGCATGAACACTCCTCGGGCAGGGCGTCCCTCGTTAAACAGGATGGTGCCGCGCGGATACAGGGCGATGGTCTTAATGGCGTCGAACGCTTCCAGCGCATCGGCGGGCAGATCGCAGAACACCCGGTCCGGCCGTAGGGAGCAATCAAAGCAGCTCAGTTGGATTGCGCTCTCCATACGCCTTTGATAGCCCTTGCCGGAAACACAGGCAGTGACTCGAGTCACCTTTCGCCGTGACCCTTCGCACAGGCTAGGGGAACTATGACGCGCCCGCCATCAGCTTCAGTGCCGCCTTATTGCGTATGAACAGGGTGGAACCCTTGGATTGGATGATCTGCCGCTTTTTCAGTTCCGCAAACAGCCGGGTCACCGTCTCGCGTGAGGTGCCGATCATCTGCGCGATTTCTTCATGCGTCAGCGCCAGTTTCAGGCGCGGCTCCAGCTTGGCGGCTTCGCCGTTCCGGCAGCCCCACTCCAGCAGCAGCTTGGCCAGCTTCTCCGCCGCGGAATGGGAAAGGCCCAGCGACCGCACTTCATGGCAGGCGTTGTTGTATTTCTCGCTGAGTTGTTCCGCCACCCGGAAACAGGCGTCACCGTGTTCCTTCAGGAAGCGCAGGAAATCTTCCCGTTTCACAAAGTTGACCTGGCAGGGATCAATTGTCTCTGCCGTCAGTTCGTAGGGCTTGCCGGAAACCGTCGCGCTCAGGCCCAGTACTTCGCCTGGCTCCGCGATCTTCAGGATGAGGGTCTTCCCATCCGTGGAACAGATGGACATTTTCACCCGGCCCTTGCACAGCACAAAAATGCCGCGCGGGCTCTGCCCCTCGACGAACAGCACAGCGCCTTTGGGATAAGCGGTGGCATATTTGATATTTTCGAAAGCCTGCAGCGCGGAGTTGGGCAGATCACAGAAGATACGTTCGGCGCGCAGCTTGCAGGTCAAACAGCTTTCAACAATTTCCAGCCCGTATGGTGAGAGCACCGCACACCCCCTGTGACCAGTCGTCCCTGCGGTCGGGGTTCTGTCTTTGCTCCCCTTCCCGCTCAGCGTGGGTTGCTGCCGCTCATTTTCCTTGCCCGCCCGGCAACCACGCTGAATTAGCGGCTCCGGGCCCAAACTGGCACAGAAACAGTGTCGGCCTGCACCATTACGTCTGGCTGTGATACTGCCCACACCCCCGTGTGATAAGCATCACAGCCGGGTTTGTGGCCGGCCCCTTCCGTGGGCCCCCCCGAACTCGGGCGGGTGACCGCCGTCACTGAGCCCGCGCCTGCCAGGGGGGAACCCGGTTGTGGACTACCCCCCTCACCTGCCCCGCCCTAGCATGGGGTGGGCTCAGGAGGGCATTCCGTCGGGAGGGCGAATTATGTTTCGCCACGTGATTACCACGGTTTTCGGCCTCTGCATTCCCTGCCGGCACCGCCGGCAAACGGTGGTCGGCCGCAGACTTACAGCCGGGGTTCACGAAATGTATCTGGCCTGCTCCCGCTGCGGCAAGCGCGTCAGTCCCGGCGTGTTGCTGGGTCCGGGCACACTCAGCCTGCCAACGCAGTCTTCCGCGTCGGCGGCTGAGCTGGCTACGGCGAACTGGCTGGCGGAATAGCTGGTTAAGTCGGGTCGGTGGCTTTCTAAATGACAATGCTCATGCGCGACGTCTATCAGGTGTTGTACCGCAAGGAACGGGAGCTGGAGCAGCTTCGCCGGGAGATTGAAGTCCTCAAAGTGGTCATCCCGTTGCTTCAGGATGGCAGCGACATTCCGGTTACCCACGCCGCCGCCGGCGGCGTCACCATAATTCCCTTCGAGCGCGCCGCCCGAACCCCGTCCCCCCGCTTTCCCTGAGCCTTCAACGAGCCTCTGCCCTAAGCGGAGCTGCAAGGGTGTAGCACTCCTCGTGCGCCATCTCCGGTCGCTCGCTCAGGAAACAACTGCGGCTACATCATTAGCGGGATTTGCTGGCGGTTCGGCGAGCGCCGTTTTCGCTGTCGGCTTCGCTTTCTTCGCTCAGCAGGGGGGCGGCCACGCGCAGGGCCTCTACTTCCACCTGGACCTGGCGTAACTGGGCTTCTTTTTCTCTCAATACTTCGTAAACATTCTTCATGAGTGCTGATCCTCGCGGGAAACTGGCGGTGATGAATGAACGCATCTTAACTGCGTTGTACGGGCAAGTAAAGACCCATCTCACGCCTGTTTCCACGCTGGAGACGTGCTGCCCTTTTTGGGCGATAATATCCGCCGGTGAACTCCATGCTGAGAACGCGAGTCGCCCTGCTCTCCGCCTGCCTGGTGCTGGCATCTGCAACCTGCATCGCCGGCGACATCGCCATTTTCGATGGCGACAACTCTTCCCCCCATAGCCCCGGGAGGCGTGCCATGAGCTTTGTTCTGGAAACCAGGGCCTTTCCCAAAGGTGGTGAGATTCCCGGCAAGTACACTTGCAGCGGCGACGACATCTCTCCCGCCCTTTCCTGGAGCGGCGCGCCGGAGGGCACGAAAAGCTTTGCCCTCATCGTGGACGATCCCGATGCTCCTTCCGGTACCTTCACTCACTGGATCGTTTACGACCTGCCGGCAGGCGCTCACCAGTTGCCGGAAAATGTTTCCAAGACTGACGATCTGAGCGGAGGCGGCCGCCAGGGCCGTAACGATTTTCGCCGCGTGGGCTATGGTGGACCCTGCCCGCCTCCCGGCAAGGCCCACCGCTACTTTTTCCGGCTCTTTGCCTTAAACGCCGCGCTCAACCTGCCCGCCGGCGCTGCCAAAGGCGATGTGGAAGGGGCCATGCGCGGGCACGTCATCGCCCAGGCCGAACTCATGGGCAAGTTTGCCCGTTAGCCGAAATTCGCCCCAGAGACGCAAAGCTCACGGAGATGTTTTGGGGCTGGTGAAAGAGGATTTTCAGGACTGGAGTCATGCTGACGGCCTTCAGGCGCGAAGCATCTCGCGTGCAGCACCGAAAAAGTGGGCCCGATGTGGTTCTTAATTGTTGCGCATGTCCCCCAGGGACTCTGCCGGAGGCACCATGCCACGGCGCCCGCCAGTAAGTCTAGGTTTTCTGGTCACTTAAACCCGCCCGCTTGACCTGCGTCACCGGCCTGCGTGCGCCCAGTCACGGCATCTCCACCATCACCCACCCACAATGGTTTGTGTGGGAGTTCATTTCTAGCCGTCGTGTCATCCGCGGCACGCCGGAGCCGAGGTACTTATGCCTATATCCAAACAAGAGGCGCTGGATTACCACCGCGGGGCGCGTCCCGGCAAAATCGAGGTCGCACCCAGCAAGCCCTGTAGCACGCAACGCGATTTGAGCCTGGCCTATACGCCCGGCGTCGCCGAACCCTGTGTGGAAATCCACAAAAATCCGCAGGACGCCTTCAAGTACACCAGCCGCGGCAACCTCGTCGCCGTCGTCAGCAACGGCACCGCCGTGCTCGGACTGGGCCACATCGGCGCCCTGGCCGGCAAGCCGGTCATGGAAGGCAAGGGCGTCCTCTTCAAACGCTTCGCCGACATTGATGTTTTCGATCTGGAAGTGGACAGTACCCGGCCCGAAGACGTGATCCGCGTCTGCCAGCTCCTCGAACCTACCTTCGGCGCTATCAACCTGGAGGACATCAAGGCGCCCGAATGCTTCGAGATCGAAGAGGAACTGCGCCGGACCATGAAGATTCCTGTCTTCCACGATGACCAGCACGGTACCGCCATCATCAATGGAGCGGCGCTGCTCAACGCCCTGGAACTGGTGGGCAAGGACATCGCGAAAGTCAAGGTGGTGTTCTGCGGCGCCGGTGCGGCCGGACTGGCCTGCGCCAACCACTACGTCCGCCTGGGCGTAAAGCGCGAAAACATCACCCTCGTGGATGTCTTCGGCGTGGTTTACAAAGGCCGCGCCGAAGGCATGAATTCCTACCTCGAGCAATTTGCCCACGAAACGCCGCAGCGCAAACTGGCCGAAGCGGTGGTCGGCGCTGACGTGCTGGTCGGACTCTCCGTCAAAGGCATCTTCACCCAGGACATGATCCGCACCATGGCGCCACGGCCGATCGTCTTAGCCATGGCCAATCCCGATCCCGAGATTACCTACGAAGAAGCGCGGGCTGCCCGCTCTGACGCCATCGTGGCCACCGGCCGCTCGGACTATCCCAACCAGGTCAACAACGTTCTCGGCTTCCCCTTCATCTTCCGCGGGGCGCTCGATGTGCGCGCCACCGCCATCAACGAAGAAATGAAGCTGGCTGCCACCCGCGCTCTGGCGGCCCTGGCCAAGGAAGATGTGCCCGACCGCGTCTGCCGCGCTTATGGCGTCGAGCGCCTTGCCTTCGGCCCCGAATACATCCTGCCCAAGCCCTTTGACTCCCGGGTGCTGGTGTGGGTGGCCGCCGCCGTTGCACGCGCCGCCATGGAGAGCGGCGTAGCCCAGGAGCAGGTGGACATTGCCCACTACCGTGAGCAGTTGGAAGCCCGCTTGGGCAAGGCTCATGAAGTAGTGCGCATGATGGTGCGCAAGGCCCAGGCCAAGCCCAAGCGCGTGGTCTTCCCCGAGGGCGACAACGACAAAATTCTGCGCGCCTGCCACATCTTGGTGGACGAGAAAATCGCCAGACCTATTCTGCTCGGCGCTGAAACCGCTATCCAGGCCCGAGCCGCGGAGCTGGGTGTGCCCTTGCAGGGCATGGAAATCATCGAGCCCGCCACATCCATTTTGCAGCGACCCTACGTGTATGAGCTCTACCGCATCCGGCAGCGCCGCGGGCTAACGCTGGCGGAGGCGCGCGGAGTCATCAAAAACCGCAATTACTTCGCCTCCATGATGGTGCGCATGGGCGATGCCGATGCCCTGGTTTCCGGCGTCACCCAGCACTTCCCCGATACCATCCGCCCCGCCCTGCAGGTAGTTCAGGTGCACGAGGGCGCGCACAAGGTGTCGGGCTGTTACATCATGATCACCCGCAAGGGCGACCTCATGTTTTTCGCCGACTGCAGCGTGAACATTGATCCCAGCGCGGAAGATCTGGCGGAAATCGCGCTTTGTACCGCTCACGCCGCCCGTCGCTTCGACGTCGAACCCAGAGTCGCCATGCTCTCTTTCTCCAACTTTGGCAGCAACAAGCATCCTCAGGCCGAGAAAATGCGGCGCGCTACCCAGCTGGTAAAGCAGGCGGACCCCTACCTCATCGTGGACGGCGAGATGATGGCCGATATTGCCGTCAACCCCGAATTGCTGGAGCGCGACTATCCCTTCTCCACCCTGCACGGCGGCGCCAACGTGCTTATCTTCCCCGACCTCAATTCCGCCAACATCGCCTACAAGCTGCTGGCGCGCATCGGTGGCGGGGAGACCCTGGGCCCGATGCTCATGGGCATGAAGAAACCCGTGCACCTGCTGGCCCGCGGCGCGGACGTAGACGATGTGGTCAACATCACCACCATCGCCGTGGTGGATGCCCAGGAAAGCGCCGCCGAGCCTTCCTGGGTAGAAGAGCTGGTCGCCGCCGAGTAGGCGCGGACAATTTGTGGCGCGGGCGCCCTCGTTGTGGCGCGGGCGTCCTCGTTGTGGCGCGGGCGCCCTCGCCCGCGAGCTGGAATGAGAAGGTGGAACCCTGTGGCGCTTTCACCGTATCGCCGGCTTCTCGCCCTCAGCCTCTAGGTCAGAGCAGCCTTGCCGATGCCTGCGTGGGCACAGGCGCCCTCGCCTGTGCGGGCGGGCGAAGCCCGCCTCATCGCGGTGCGGTTGCCCTCCGGCTACAGATCTTCCTGCCCGCCGTTTTTTGTTTTCACAATTCCCTTTATTCGCGACCTGTCTTACTCATTTGTAAAGTACGTGAAGTGCTTAGTGCCAGCCATTTCGGCCTCCAAAGCTTTCGTTCCAGAATCGGACTATAATGCCTTCATGCTTTATCGCCTTGCCTGGTGGATTGCTCTGGGCATGACATGCCTCCTGTTTTTCCCTACCACCTCAGCCCAGAGTTTTGCTCCTCTGAATCAACGATGCCGTCAAGCCGCTTCCTCCGACAACAATCGGGCGGATTCACCTGCGGTGACGATTGCCGAGCTAAATTTCGGTGACGATCTCCAGATGCCTAAGGCAGAGCAAGCCAAGATTGCTGCCGCCCTTACGAGTCGTGTGTACCAAGGTCCACCCGAGGCCGTGGTGGGCGAAACAGCCGAACGGGTGCGAGGGGCGTGGCAGGAACACGGCTATTTTAAAGTAGAGGTCAGCAACTACGATTTCACCGTTCTGACGAGCAATTCCGTCGCTGCCCGCATCGCGCTTGCAGTCCATGTGGACGAAGGCCCGCAGTACCGACTTCGACAAATCACGTTCAAGAACACCAAGGCCATCACCAATGTACAGAGCTTGCGAAGTCTGTTTCCGATGAAAGATGGTGACCTCTTCAACGTCAGTATGGTTCGAGAGGGGCTGGACAATCTACGCAGGGTCTACGGTGAACTGGGCCACATTAACTTCACTTCCGTTCCCGACACCCAAGTCGACGAGGAAACTCGGACGATCTCACTGGTGATTGATGTGGATGAAGGAAAAACTTTTTATATCAGCAGTGTCAATGTCATCGGACTCGAAGGCCGGGATGAAAGCAGTGCCCTGAAGGAGTTTTCCCTTGCGCCGGGCCACGTGTACAACACTCGTCTGGTACAGGAATTTTTCAACAAATATGGTGCTGGGCTCCCGCCCGATTCGATCGATTCCCACATCCAGCGGCAACTGGACGAGCAGAACGGTACGCTCTCGGTCACGTTTGATTTCCGGTCCTGTGCAATTAACAGCACCGGGCTTTCGAACTGAAACTGTGCGGCGAAGCAGGTTCGAACATCCATGAGATTGCAGTCATGGTTCACTGCCGCTGTGCTCGCCACATTCTAATGCAGTGCGACATGTGAATAGCCCGCAAGCCCCACGAGAGGACCTGGGAGTTCCTCAAAGAATGTATCGCTAAATGGCGTAAAATCGCCAAATCGTAAACAACCAGCTTGCACTATTCTCGGTACAGTTCCTTTACTGGCATACTCGTCTGCGAGTTGTTCAACATCCATATTCAGAATGCTAAGGCAGCTTGGGCGTGCGGGCAATTGGATAGGAAGATAACTGGCGAAAAATCGCCTTATCGTCCAGTTGGCACACGGTGCATAATCGCTCAGGGGTGGCTTGTCATCGGCTGGCCTTTTGCCCTAGTACCCGGATTGTTTGTGCAGGCCACATCTGTTCGGGCTTTTCCTCCGAAGCTTGAGCCATACGCTGGAGGCGGCACATGGCTAAAGCTGACGTAAGCGACCAACAATGATTGACGATAAATCGTCTTCCCGTACATTGACATTTGCGATCTGCCTCGGAACTGGTACAGAATTCGTAATGTACCTGGAGTCCTGTTCCCACCAGTCAATCGGTGCAATGCGGCATAATCTCCCAATGCGACCCCCGATGATGCAGGTGATTCCCTGTGATTCGATGCCGCATTCAAGCCATAACTCTCGAGGGGGCAAAAGTGTGGAGGTGAGTTGTGTTCCAGTTCTCGCGCTACACCGTTTCCCTCATTGGCATCCTGCTCCTGATCATCACCACCAGTCTTGCCTGCGGAGACAGCCATCTGAACAAGGTCAAGCACATCGTCATCCTCATGCAGGAGAACCACTCGTTTGATAACTACCTCGGAGCTTTGGCCTACGCTCCGGGCAGCCCCTACCACAACGGAAAAGGCGCCTGCCCCTCCGACGACCATAGCTGTGTGGATGGCTTGACCTGCAGCTTCGACAGCTCAGGCAATCTGAACTGTGCCAACTCCAATAAGGATGCCGACGGCACTACCGTTGTGGCCTTTCACAACTCGAGCCGATGTGTGATTCCCGACCTGGATCACACCTGGGTGGGTGCTCACCGGGAAATAAATTTCGCAAATCCAAACAGTGCACTCATCAATCCGCTGAATGATGGCTTCGTGCTGCAGAACGATGTGACCGAACAGCCCGACCAAGGCACGCCTTCTTTCGAGGACTCGACTATCTCCTATTACACCCAGGACGATCTTAACTTTTACTACTACCTGGCAGAGCACTTCGCCATCAGCGATCGCCAGTTTTCCTCCCTGCTCGGTCCCACCTTCCCCAACCGCGCCTACCTGATGGCTGCGACTTCGTTCAGGCATGTAAGTAACATCGGCCCGCCGACTGGCGGATTTAAGCCGACCAATGGAACCATCTTTGACCTGTTGGACAAGAATGGTGTGAGCTGGGCGGATTACTATCAGGACCTTGCGCAATCGCTCAGTTTTCGGCCCTTCGATGCCCACAACCTGCCGCTTGCCGTTTTCTACTCTCAGGCAGCCGGCAGGGGTTCCCTGCCGCAGGTCTCGCTGATCGATCCGAATTTCGGCAGCGTGAGCGCCGCCGCCGCAAATGACGAGCATCCTCCTACAGACATTCAGCGCGGCCAGTACTTCGTCTCTCAGGTGGTGAATGCGATTCGCAACGGCCCGTTCTGGAAAGACACCATTATCTTCATCACTTACGATGAGCATGGCGGGTTCTACGATCACGTCCCTCCGCCCCAGGCCACGCAGAACAAGGCCAGGACTCCAGACGGCGTATTCCCCGGCCAGAGCACAACCAAAAACACGCCGCAAGATGCTGAGGCGCTGTGCCCAGCGCTGGCTCAGAATCCAGTTGGCCCTTTTCCAGCAAGTTGCGCCGCCTTCGATCAACTGGGCGTTCGCGTTCCTTTGATCGCGGTATCACCCTTCTCCAAGCCCCAATATGTATCCCATGCAGTAGGAGACCACACATCGCTCCTGGCCCTGATCGAGAAGCGCTTCCTTGCCTCCGAGGGTGGTCCACTGCACCTGACCAAGCGCGACCAATACGCCAACCCCCTCGAAGATCTGTTCGACTTTGATAACTCGCCATCGCTTAACACGCCGGTGATTCAGGCACAGCCACCGCTGGTGGATTGCACGCCGTAGTGGGCCGCGTCTCATGGGCTGGCTTGGGCTGCTTGTGTCCGGATTATGCGGATTGATGGCGGGTTGGCGCTTGTGGATGGCGAATTGGAGCCGGCGCCGCTGTTCTTAGCATGGGCCTGCATCGCCGTACACAGGATTTCTTACTCTGCCGTGATCTCCAGAAAAATATTGTGCTTGCTCCAGAACGGCAGGCGCATCAGCCAATACTTGCGCTCCAAAGCGCGCCGGGCTGGCGGAAATTCCCACGGCTCAAGAATCCGCGCCCGTCCTTCTACATCTGGCCCTGTGATGCGTCCGCGTATCGTGCAGGGCGCCACCAGCACGCGGGGGTTACTACGAATGCGCTTGTATTTCCAGGAATCGTCGCGCGTCATGCAGTAGAGCTTTCCGTTCTGCGCCGCGAACCACAGCGGCGTCCGCACGGGCTGCCCATTCCTGCGGAAGCTGGCCAGGCTCAGGTATTTCTTCCCTGCAACATTGGCAAACGAATTCCAACCCGCCTTCGCATTCTGCGCCGTGCCCCGGGGTTCTGGATTTTCCGCTGTCTTCCCCCCGCTGATGGCCGGCACAATCGAGATCTCGGCTTTCGCGGAAACTTGCGTGGCCAGCCCGCCTGTATAGCGAATGTTTTCTTTCCCCACAAAGATATTGATGTGCTCCCGCACCTGACCCTGCTCGGTAACCACGCGGTCCTGCATGCCCGGACAGGCCGCCCATAGCGCCTGCAGCGCGTCCGCCACCGTGGTTCCTGCCGTTGCAAACGTCACCTCACTGCGGCCACCGCTGAAAGTCCGCAACGGCCCCGGAATGTGAAACGTAATCACCGTCGCTTTGTCTGCCTTTTCTTGCCGCTCGCGGGGGCGCGTTTCGTTCCCGAGGAGCGGGCTGCCGCCCTGCTCGTCCTGGACCTTCGCGCCGCCCGCGGTTCGCCGATCACCGCGCTTTTCACGCACACCACCGCCGGCAGTCCTTCCAGAAGTTTCTTCCAGGTCTTCCCCTCATCGGTGGAACCGTAAAGCTGCCCGCTTCGCGTTCCGAAATATAAACCGTGCGGATCGAGCGTGTCCGCTGTCATGGCGTCGCGCAGCACGGTTTCGTACGCTCCCTTCTGCGGCAGCCCCCGCATCAGCGGTTCCCAGGTGGCTCCCGCATTGCGCGTGCGATAGACGCGGACCCGTCCTTCCGGCGCGCAGCGGAACTCATCCGACTCCACCGGCAGGATATACACGCAGTCGGGATTGTGCGGATGCATCACCATGGCGAAGCCGAAGTCCGAGGGCACACCATTGGCCACGTCCTGCCAGCTTTCCGCTCCATCCTCAGAACGATACAGGCCCCAATGATTCTGCAGAAACAGCCGCTCCGGCTTGCCCGGGTGCATCACGAATTTGTGCACGCATTGACCGAACTCAGGATATTTGTCCGGCTGGTACACCACCCGGATGCCCCGGTTCAGCGCCCGCCAGTTTTGTCCGCCGTCGTCGGTCCGGTAAACCCCGCCCGCCGAAATGCCCACGTACATGCGGTCCTTGCTGGAAGGGACCAGCGCGATGGTGTGCAGCGTAAGCCCGCCGTTTCCCGGCACCCATCGCGGCCGATGCGGATGGTCAAACAAACCGCGCACCAGCGACCACGTTTCCCCCGCATCGCGCGATTCAAACAGCGCCGCCGGCTCCACCCCGCAGTACATCACATCCGGCTCTTCCGGTCGTCCCAGGCAAATCTGCCAGATGTTGTTCAGCACCGCGCCCGTTTCCGCGGGAAATTTCAGGTTCGCCTCTGCGGGATTGGTCCACACCTTGCCGAAATCATCGCTCGACCGCAGGTAGGTGCCCCAATAGTTGTGCGTCGCCGCCCACAGCCGGTGCCGTCCGCTTCGGTCGTCGTAAGCGAAAGTGTAAATGGCTTGCCCATGAAAATAGGGTCCGGCCACATCCCAGCGCCGCCGCTCCCGGTTCGACCGCAGCAGGAACGCTCCCTTGATGGTCCCCACCATCAGCAGTACATCGCCATTCTTCACCCGCAGGTGGCGGATGCCGCGATGCAGGGTGGTCAGCGGTCCGCGCTGCTCAGGCTGCGAAGCCACTGCCACCGAGGCAGACTGCACCGCCTCCAGGGCCGCCTCCACCTCTGCCGCCTGCTGGTAGCGCTGCGCCGGCTCCTTGGCCAGGCAGCGCTGAACGATAGCCCGCAGTCCCGGTGGTATGCGCTCCGGCAGCGGCGAGGGCGGCTCGTGCAGGATGGCAGAGCCCACCGTGATGCCCGTCGTCCCTCGAAAAGGCAGCTGCCCCGACACGGCTTCATAAATCACCGCGCCCAGCGCCCACAGGTCGCTGCGGTAATCGCCGGGCTGCCCGCGCAGCACTTCCGGCGCCATGTAGAAGAGCGTACCCATCACGGTGCCGGAGATTTGGGCTGGCGCCACGCTGACCGTAGCCACTTCATCGGCCAGCTTGGGCAACCGCCGGGCCAGTCCGAAATCCAGAACCTTAACCAGGCCCTGCGGTGTAACCAGGATGTTGGCGCTCTTCAGGTCGTGATGCACAATGTTGCGGCTGTGCGCGTGCGCCAGCGCGGCCGCAATCTGCGCCCCATAACGCATCACCGTTTCTACCGCCAGCCCCTCGGACCCGATCAGCTCTCTTAAGGATTTGCCCTCCACCAGCTCCATTACCATGTAGAGCTCATCGTTGAACTCGCCCACTTCATGGATGGTGCAGATGTTGGGATGGCTCAGCGCGGAAGCCGCGCGCGCCTCGTGCAGCAGGTGCTCGCGCGACAATTTGTCAGCCGCGCCTTCGGCCACCAGCTTCAAAGCAACGTCTCGTTCCAGAACTTCGTCGTGGGCGCGGTAGACAACTCCCATTCCGCCCTCCCCGATTTTCGAGACGATACGGTAGTGGCTGATTAATTCGCCGATCACCTTTGCTCTCCGGATGTAGGCTAATTGGGGAAAGAAACTGCGTCAACGCGCGCGCCCACAATCCGCGCGCAACAAACCGTCGCCCGTAAACTTACGATCTCTTCCTTGCCTTGGTTGCGCTCTTGTTCCGCCGAGGTCTTGTTTTCCGCGCTCCCGGTATCTTCCCGATCCGCGGATCGCCGGCCAGAATCAACTCGCAGGCGCGCAGCGCCGCTTGCTCAAAATCCGCCGCCTCCGCCGGCAACACCTGCCACCCCGTTACCTTCTTTCCCAGCACTCCGATGGAGCGCATGCTGGGAAACTCGCCCCGCAGGCTCTCGTGGTGCTCCTCGGTAGTTGCCAGCCACACGCCGTTGTCCGCCGTCTTCTCGCGCTTGTCCCGCAGCACCAGCACAATCTTCTCGTCAACATAAACCGCGAGGCACCCGAACATGGGATTCGTCCTTGGCGAGACCGGAGACAGCGCATCCAGTACGAAATCATGTGGGACGCGTTTTCGCTGTTTCGCGGCGAACAGCCCGTCCTCTACTGGCAAGGGAGATGAATTGCGTCCGCGCTTCGTCATCGCAACCATCATATAGCGCCTCTTCCGGCCGGGGCAGGCGCTGCACCTGACTGTTCGTTTCCGGACTGTGCCGTCCCACAAGCGCACACAGCGGCTGAACCATTCGGCTGCGCTTCCTGGTCGCCCCTTTAGAACCAGCCATTTAGCTTCCTCATGTCGGCAGCCGATGTGCTACCGAAGCAAAGGGCTCAGTGTAGCTATCCGCATTCTCCACCGGGAGCGATCATGGACACCTTGCTGCAGGATGTTCGTTACGGGGCTCGCATGCTGCTGAAGTCCCCCGCCTTCACCGTGGTTGCCGTGCTCATGCTGGCCCTGGGAATCGGCGCTAACACCGCCATCTTTTCCCTCACCGACCAGGTCCTGCTGCGGGAATTGCCGGTGCAAAAACCCGAACAGTTGGTCATCCTGCGCTCGCCAGGCGAGAAACCCGGCCACACCTCCAGCGACAGCGACTCTGCCACCTCGTTTTCTTATCCCCTCTATAAGGACCTGCGTGCTCAGAGCCATGTCTTCTCCGGCCTGCTCGCTCGTTTTGCCGTGCCTTT
Source organism: Terriglobales bacterium (assembly GCA_035935775.1). Lineage (GTDB taxonomy): Bacteria > Acidobacteriota > Terriglobia > Terriglobales > Acidobacteriaceae > JAICWP01. Next base: position 1,390 of record DASYWT010000495.1, on the reverse strand, counting down.
GAACGTCGCCGGCCAGGGCAGCACCGAGCGCGCCAGCGGTGAACTGGTTTCCGGCAACTACTTCGAGGTATTGGGCGTTCCCCCCGCCCTCGGCCGCGTCTTTTCTCTGCAGGACGAAACCGCTCCCGGCGCCAATCCCGTAGCCGTGCTCAGCTACGGGTACTGGGCTCGACGCTTCGGCCGCGACCCCGCCGTCCTCAACAAGCAGTTGACCGTGAACGGCACCGTGCTCACGGTCGTCGGCGTGGCCCGCGCCGGCTTCACGGGCGTGCAGATCGGCCAACTGCCCGACATCTTCATCCCCATCACCATGAAGTCGCAGATGACCGCGAACTGGAACGGCCTGGAAGATCCGAAGGATAACTGGATTGCCATCCTCGGCCGTCTGCAACCGGACGCCACCCGCGAACGCACCCAGGTTGCTCTTCAGCCTCTGTACCATTCGCTGCTGTTGGCAGAAGTGCCGCTTATGAAGCTTTCCGAGGCGACCAAACGCCAGTTCCTGGACCGGCCTCTGCTGCTGGAAGCCGGCGCCACCGGCCGCCAGGTTCTGCAAGCCGACGCCCGCCAGCCGCTCATCTTCCTGGCTGTCATGGTCGGCCTGGTGCTGCTCATCGCCTGTGCCAACCTGGCCAGCCTGCTGGTGGCTCGGGGCGAGGCCCGCCAGCGTGAAATCGCCGTGCGCCTGGCCGTGGGCGCTGCCCGCTGGCGACTGGTTCGCCAGCTCTTCACAGAAAACCTTCTCCTCGCCATCCTCGGCGGCGCCGCCGGTGTGCTCTTGGCTGTCTGGACCCTCGGCTTTCTGGTGCAATCCATGCAGGAGAGCATCGGCGTTTTAGGATTGGAAAAGCGCCTCGACGGCCGTATCCTCGCCTTCGCCGTTGCGATTTCTCTTTCCACCGCGGTTCTGTTCGGCCTCCTGCCCGCTCTGCGCGCTGCCAGCGCCGATCTCCAGAGCACTCTCAAAGACCTGGGCGCCAGCGTTTCCCACCGCATCTCCAGCGTGCGTCTGCGCAAAGCACTCATCGTTGGCCAGGTGGCCCTCACCGCGGTTTTGCTGATCGCCGCCGGCCTCTTCACCCGCAGCCTGCTCAACCTGCGGAACATCAACCTGGGCGTGCGCACCGATCACGTCATCCAATTCACCATCGCCCCCCAGCTCAACCGCTATTCCCCGCAGCGGGCTCTGGCTTTTGTGGACCGTTTGCGCCAGGCCATTGCCGCCACCCCGGGGGTCAGTTCGGTAAGCGCTGCCACCATCCCCATCCTCGCCAACGACGAGTGGGGCTCTGACGTCACCATCCAGGGCTATACCGCCCGCGAAGGCGAAGACATGCACGTCTGGCGCAACGAAGTGGGCCCCGACTACTTTGCCACCCTCGGCACTCCA
>DASYWT010000494.1:0-26236 GCA_035935775.1 Terriglobales bacterium | reverse complement strand
TAGATGGAGCTCGAGACGGAGCTCGCTTCGTTTGCAGCGGAAAAGCTGGCGCAACTCGGTTCAAAGCACCAAGGACAACCTCACCCTCCCCAACTTCTTCCTAGTGCTTTAGACCGGACCGTATCCCCAATCACACAACTTTCTGAATACAGGAGGAGAGCACGCATGAAACTGGAATCATTACGCGAACTGTTCATCATCGAGCTGCAGGACCTGTACTCGGCGGAGAAGATGATCATCAAGGCCCTGCCCAAAATGATGGAGAAGACTTCCTCGCCCGACCTGCGCCGCGCCCTGGACCAGCACTTGCGGGAAACGGAGGGCCAGGTGCGCCGTCTGGACCAGATCTTTGATCAGCTTCCCAAGGTGGACCGCGAGGACCAGAAGTGCAAGGGCATGGAAGGCCTGATCAAGGAAGGCGAGGAACTCATCAAGAAGGACGGCGAACAGGAGGTGCGCGATGCCGGTATCATCTCCGCTGCACAAAAGGTGGAACACTACGAGATGGGCGGCTACGGCACGGTGCGCACCTACGCCAAATTGCTCGGCCACACCGACTGGGCACAACTGCTGCAGCAAACCCTGGAAGAAGAGAAAGAAGCGGACCGCATCCTGAGTGGCCTATTGGAGCGCATCAACCTGGAGGCCAAGGCGGCATAACCGGTTCGAGCCATCGCAGTCACAGGTGGAATTGCAGGCGGGCTGATCTGGCCCGCCTTCTTTTTTGCCCGCTCAGCCGAGGTCGCCCATAAGTGCGAAGTGGTTTCCGGAGATAAAACGGATCTTCACCACCCTCCCATCCTGCAGGCGCAGCCGGGGATTTTGCGATTCGGGGATGCTGATCAGGTGCGCTTGGTCGGCATCCATGACTCCCCAGGCCTGGGAGCGCAGCACCGGAGGCAGAGGAGAGCGTTCCTCCAGGCGGTGTTGTAGGTCAATAGAGTAGGAAACTTTCAAGCTGCCTTGCCCGCCCAGCAGGTAGCCTGTGCCTTGTAAGGTGACGTAGGTTGCACCGCCAACCGGCTGATTGCCCAGGGCCATCGCCTGCCCTCCTCCGTTTGGCGAGGCATTATAGCGCCGTTTTGCGATTTGCTTCAAATTTTTTCGAAATATGCCTGACCCGCAAACATCCGTAAGCGTGCGCAAGCAGCCTGCCTTTTTCCCCGCTGCGAAAAACACCGCAGATGTTGACCGCACGGGGCCCGTCCTGGCGTTGAGCCCAAGGTTAACCGCCAAGGTGCGGGGACGGAACCGTTCATTACGTTCGTAATCTTTTGCGGTAACCTCGAAACCATTACCGTTGCCCTAATCGTAAGCCCGCGTCCGTCCTCGACCCGGCACACCGGTGCCCGGATTCGTGACCGAATAATGAGATGAGGAGCACAGCGATGAAAAAAATTGCTTTTGTGGTGAGTGTACTGCTGCTGGCTGCCTGCGCATGGGCGCAGGATGCGACACAAGCCCCCGCGGACCAGGGGCAGCAACCTTCCGCCCAGGCGACCGAGGCTCAGCCAGGCCAGGGTCCGGGTGCGTTGAAGATTGAACCCATGGACCAGACGCCGGTATTCCGCGTCAACGTGGTTTCGCGCACCACCAAGGCCGTGAACTACCGCCATCGCGGCGGCTCCACCACCGTGGACTTTAAGGGCACGGACCTGATGCCGCTGGCCAAGGGCAAAGCCAAGGTGGACAGCAAGTCGGGACGTCTGCAGATTGATGCCCAATTGGAACGCCTGGTGCCGGCAACAAAGTTCGGCCCTGAATATCTCACTTACGTGCTCTGGGCTATCACTCCAGAAGGCCGCCCGGTCAACCTGGGTGAAGTGCTGCTCGACAACGGCCGGGCCAAGCTCGACGTCACCACCGATCTGCAAGCCTTCGGGATGATTGTGACCGCCGAACCCTACTTTGCGGTTACCTATCCCAGCAACCTGGTAGTGGTGGAAAACATAGTCAAGTATGAGACCAAAGGCTGGGAAGAACCGATTGACGCCAAGTTCGACATGCTGGAAGGCAGCGAGTACACCATTGACTTGAAGGCCGCCGACCTGCCGGCCACCAACGCCAAGCCTAATACGCCGCTGGAACTGCTGGAAGCGCGCAACGCGGTGGCTATCGCCAAGGCGGCGGGCGCTGACCAGTATGCCGGCGACAGCATGGCCAAGGCCCAGGATTTCCTGAATCGCGCCGAGGACTATCTGAAGCGCAAGCAGGGTGTGACCCCGATTGGCACGGTTGCCCGTGGCGCCACCGAAATGTCGGAGGATGCGCGTGTTCTGACCCTGAAACTCAAGCAGCAGGAGCGCGTGGAGGCAGAAAAGCGCGCCATGCAGGAGAAAGCTGACAAGGCGCAGGCGGAAGCCCAGGCGCAAGCCGAGCGTGCCGCCAAGGCCAAGGCCGACGCCGAGGAGCAGGAACGGCTGCGCCAGCAGGCGGAAGCCGATCGCGAAGCGGCGGAGAAGGCCAGGGCGGAAGCCGACCAGATGCGGGCCCAGGCGGAAGCCGCTCGCGCGGCCGCTTTAGCCGCTCAGCAGCAGGCCCAGGCGGACGCTGAAAAAGCCCGCCAGGCGGCCGACGAAGCTATCCGGCAAAAGGAAGAAGTTCGCCAGCGCCTGCTCAGCCAGCTCAACCAGGTATTGGAAACCAAAGACACTACGCGGGGTCTGGTGGTCAGCATGCCCGACGTGCTGTTCGCGACCAACCAGTACACCTTGAAGGCAGCGGCCCGCGAGAGCCTGGCGCGCATCGCCGGCATCGTTCTGGCGTACCCTGACCTGCGGTTGGAGATTGAGGGCCACACCGACAGCACGGGCACAGAGGATTACAACCAGGTGCTCTCGGAGAAGCGCGCCGGCACTGTTCGCGACTTCCTGGTGGACAAAGGGGTAGGTATCAACGCCATGGTTGCGCGCGGGCTGGGCGAGTCCGACCCAGTGGCCTCCAACGATACCTCAGCCGGGCGGAAACTCAATCGCCGCGTGGAACTGATTGTTTCCGGCGAGGTAATCGGCACCAAGATCGGCGCCGACGCGCAAGGCGCCCCCAACGCGCAGCCGCCTGCGCCGCAAGCTCAGGCGCCGGGAGCATTTCCCCAGCAGTAAAGAGAGGTTTGTTCGGCCGAGAGTTGAGCCGCTTTGCGGGCGTGAGCGAAGCGGGAGCCCGCAGGCGAAATCCTGAGCGAAGCGAAGGAACCCTCGCCGAAACCTTAAAGTTTGTTCGGCCGAAAGAAGTGCGCGGGCCAGGATGCGAATCCTGGACCCGCTGCTTCTTTTTAGGAGCAGTTGCGAGTTCGAGCTTCCACGCTGTTTCAATTTCTTACCCCTGTCATGTTCTTACCCCTGTCATGTTGAGCGAGGGCGCATGCCCGAGCCGAAACACCCCTACGCAAATGGAATCCGCCGCGGTGCTGGAGGGAGTCTCTAGAGAACACCATTTGGTTGTTGTGGCGAAGCACCGCTTGCATGGGTCCTTCGGCTCCGCGTCCCGATTCGCCCGCGAATTACAATTCTTCTGTCATCCCGAGCGAGCGCGACCAAGCGCAGCGCGGGAGCGCGAGTCGAGGGACCTTGCGTTCGTCGAACCCGCAACCGGCGCTTCCGGGAGTTCTCCCACCGGAAACTCGAAACTAGCTTTTCTCGCACCCGGGACACTGGCTGTAATACGCGTTTCCCTTGTAGTCCAGCTCTTTCAGTCCCTGCCGCGAAGTGTAGTAGCCGCGAATGGTCTCCCGGCGCAGCAGGTCATAGAAGCGGCGCAACGGCGTCTCCTGGGGCTCCTGGCTGATCTGGCGCACAAGCTCCACCTGCTCCGAAGCTGCAAGCTCCGCGAAGGAACGCCCAGAGCGCTGACGCGAGTGTTCTCCCAAGGCGGCCAGGCCGTCCCGGACGACGGCTTGCGCATCGTTGGTCTCCAACTCCATTACGCGTGCTTCGCCGTAGTAGGCGACTGCCAACGCGCGGTGCAGCGGATCGAGTCGCCGCGCGGCTTCATGCACCCCGGCGGCACTGTAAAAACGCAGATCCAGCCACTGGGCACTCTCAGCCAGCGCTCCCGCATCCACTCTGCCCAGCACAATCTCCGCCAGGCGGCTCACGACCTGGAATTCATTGGGCGAGAAAAACTGCGGCTGGTACGGCCCCTGCCGCGGCTGCACGTAATCGGTCTCGCTGCCTGGTGGAATGGCGGGGGCGCCCTGCGCCGAGAGGGCGTGAATCAGGTGCCTGGGCGAAGGTTCATAGAGGCCGGGCGGCAGCGCGGCGGCTGCCCGTTCTTCCTCTGCGGCGAGTGTTGTCGCAAGCTCCGGGACCAGCCCGGCTACCCCCGCCAGAGCTGTAATCTCGCCCAGGCGCAACAACCATTCGCGGCGCGTCAACTCATTGCTGGCGGGATGGACCGGCTTTTTCTCGTTCCGGTTCACAGTTCCCTCCGGCGCGAAGCTTCCGCAATGTGCTCACCCACGCGCGCGGAAATCGCCATGATGGTCAGCGTGGGCTCGTAGCACCCCTGGGTGACGAACACCGCGCCGTCGCTCACGAACAGGTTGCGCACGCCGTGCACCTTGCAGTTGCGGTCCACCACGCTGGTCTTTGGGTCGTTGCCCATGCGCGCCGTGCCGCACTCGTGGATGTTCTTGCCAAAAACGCTGAGCCGCTCGCTGGGCGGCTTGATGTCGCTCAGCTTCATCTCGTCCAAAATGGCGCTGATGTCCGCGCGCATGGCTTTGGCCATGGCATGTTCGTTTTCGCCGTAGCTGGAAACGATGTGCAGCGCGGGAATGCCCCAGGCATCTTTCTTGTGCGGATCGAGGGTGACGTAGTTCTCCTTGCGCGGCAGACACTCGCCCTGCGCCCCGATGCCGAAGTAATACGGAATGTCCTCCCGCACGCGCTGCCGCCAGCCGTCGCCGAACTCGGGCAGGAGGAAAGCGTGGCCGTACAGTTCCTGGCTGCCATCGCCGTCGAAGCGGTAGCCGCGCAGAAAGTTGGGATTGCGGTTCGTCCCCACGTTGGCGTACTTGGGGATGATGAAGCCGCAGGGCCGGCCCACCGGCTCGCGCTTGGACGAAGCCAGGCTGGGCATCAGACCGCCACCGCCCTCGATGGTGAAGTGATCCATCAGATAGTGGCCGAGCACGCCTTCCTGATTGCCTACGCCCTGGGAAAATTGCGTAGAGCGCGAGTTGAGCAGGATGCGGGTGGACTCCAGCGCCGCCGCCGCCAGCACCACCACGCGGCCGTAAGCCTCCCGCCCTTGATGCGTGCCGCGGTCAATGTAATGCACGCCTTCAGCCCGCCCATCGCGGTTCATGAGCACATGGCTGACGACGGCATCGCTCACCAGCGTGAACTTGCCGGTGCGCGCCGCCGCCGGCAGCGTGACCGAAGGGCTGCTGAAGTACGAGGCGGTAAAGCAGCCGCGCTGGCACTCATCGCAATAGTGGCAGGCAGGCCGCCCGCGATGCGGCACCGTCAGGTTGGCCACGCGGTCAGGCATCAGGCGCCAGCCGAACTTTCGCCCGATCACCTCCTGCGCCTGCAGAGCCCCGCAGGAAAGCGCCATGGGCGGCAGGAACTGGCCATCAGGAAATTGCGGCAGACCTTCCCGCGACCCACTCACCCCGATGAAGCTCTCTACCCGGTCGTAATACGGCTCCAGGTCCCTGTAGCTGATGGGCCAGTCCTCGCCATAGCCGTCGCGGCTGGCGGCCTTGAATTCGTTGGCGCTGTAACGGTAGCTCTCGCGCGCCCAGCAAAAGGTCTTGCCGCCCACCTGCCGGCCGCGAATCCACATGAAAGGCTTGTCGGCGGGAAAGGTGTAGGGGTTCTCGTGGTCGTTGACGAAGAACTGGTGGCTGTATTCGTCGCAGGCGTAGCAGAGGCGCTGCACCGGCTGATTTTCCAGCAGTCGCTGCTGGTCGCCGAAGCCGCGGTACTTGAGCTGATAGGGCCAGACGTGCTCGGTGAAGTCGCGGGTGGGCACGCGCGGCGGCCCCGCCTCCAGCATGAGCACGCTCAAGCCGCGCTCGGCCACCTCTTTCGCCACCCAGCCGCCGCTGGCTCCGGAGCCGACGATCAGCACGTCATAAACGTTACGTCTGGCAGACATGACGAGAAAAGCGACAGTTTACTCCAGGCGTAAGCTTCCCACACACACCGCCGTTCCCAGGCTGTCAGCCGCTGCCTTGACTTACGCGGCCAGGCCCTTCTAGGCTAATTGGGATGCATTTTGCGAGACCAGTTTTCCTGGCCCTGCTTGCGCTTTCTCTCGCGGCATATGGTTTGGACTGCGTGGGTATGACCACGCCCCAGCAGGCGATGCAGTGCTGCAAGTCCATGCGGTGTCCCTCGCATGGTCATCGTGGTCAGGATTGTTGCAAGACCATGCCCACGAACCGCGCCGTTATTGGCCAGCCTTCCTCAATCCAAGGTGTGTCTCTTTCGCCAGTGGCACTTGGGCTCGTACAGGCATCTAGCGATTCCCAAAACATCGAGTCGGCTCGCTGCATGATCGGGGAGCGAGACCACGATCCCCCGCTTTCGAGTTCACCACCCGCCCTACCCCTCCGTATTTAGCTGATCTCCAGTCAACTCCCGTCCCTAGGCGTACGTGGGTGCTCGGGAGGTCTTATTCGCGCTGGAGGAAAGCCAATGAGGCTGCGAAGTCTAATCCGCTACGGAGGCGTTTACCTGTCGCTGTCATTTGTCGCTCTGCTGGGCGTTTCGCCAGCCACAGCGCAAGGTCCCGCACCCGAAACCGCTCCGACGTTGTTTCCCGGCGGCGGGCTCATTTCCTACAACTCCATCTTCACCACTCGTGGTGAAATACAGCCATCGGGCAACATTCCAGACACCGCCCGTCCGACGTTTGCGCACGAGGGCGACTTCAACTTCACTTGGGGTTTCCACCGCAATTTTGACCTGGCGATTCTAATTCCCATCGTCACAAACCACTTTGAAACGCTCGGCGCGCCAACCGTTGGAGGAACGGGTTTGGGTGACGCGATGGTCCTGATGAAATATCGCTTCTATCGCCGGGATTCGGAGCGAGGAACGACGCAGGCTTCCGTGACTTTCGGGCCGAAAATTCCGACCGGCCGAACAGACTTAAAAGGCACCAACGGAACTCTTCTGCCTGCCAGTTTGCAGCCCGGTTCGGGCTCGACCGATCTTTTCCTGGGAGTGAATTGGACGTACACCGGCCTTTTCAATCTCAAGCGTCTGGTAGCGGACGAGGACTTCCATTCCCTTATCCGTTCACGGGGAACGCAGCAGACGCGCCTCGGCACTGACGTCGAGTCGCGGTTCTGGCTGTCTTACCGGCCCTATGAGTCGAAGAACGTGGCCCGGGAATGGTTCATTGGCCCGGCGCTGACCTGGGTGCATTCCCAGGATGACCGCATTGCCGGAGTCACGCAGCTCGGGAGTGGTGGCGACATGCTGCTGATTGGAGCCACCACGTACGTGGGCCTGCGCCCTGGAATGCATGTTTGGCTCGGTGTGGACTGGGATGCAGCCCATTCAACCGGTGCTCGGTTCATGCCCTTGCGGCGCCACATTAGTTTTGGGATCACGCAGCAGTTTCGTCTACATCTATGAGGAGGAGGAACGATGAAAAGGAAACATCTCGCGTTGTTGCTCTTGCTGGGGTGCGTGTTTGTGCCCGGCTTGCAGGCGCAGATCAAGCACATCGAGATGCGTGTCGAGGGCATGACATGAAATTTTTGAGCCTACGGGGTGAAGCAACACCTCGGACGCCAGTCTGGCGTTCAAACGGTAGATGTCAGCTTGATTAATGGGAAAGTAGATGTCACCCCTAAGGAGGACGGGCAGATTGATCCCGCCCAGCTCTTAAAGGCGACCTACGACAGCGGTGTCACTGTTGCCGAATTGGACATGATCGCGCGGGGGAAGATTGTGAAAGACCCTGCGGGCGGTCTCGAATTGCAAGTGGCGCCGAATCGGTCGTTCGTGCTGGAGCCAAACGAATTGTCTAAGGGTCTCGAACCCCTTGCCGGCACGCTGACCGCGGTCACTGTGCGCGGGCAGTTGTACAAGAAACCTTCCGGGAAGAAAAAAGCAAAGCCTTCCTTACCCCTGAAGCTCTTGATTCTGGAGGTCCAGAAGAAGGAATAGATGCTGAAACAAGGTGTGTTGTTCCTGGGAGTCGTCCTGGGTGCGCTTGCCGGGTGTGGCCAGCGCACGGCGACTTCCGCTCCATTGAACAAGGCCACCGTCGCGCCCGGCGCGATTGGTTCGCAGTTGCCCGATTTTTCGGTGAAAGATTTAGAGGGCCACCCTCTCTCGTCTCGCGACCTTCGCGGAAAGGTGGTGCTGGTTGACTTCTGGGCCACATGGTGCCGCCCGTGCGAGAAGGAAATGCCGGGTTACCAAAGGCTCCTGGATCGCTATGGTCCCCGGGGATTCGTAGTAATCGGATTCAAGTTCGACACCATGCGCGATGTGGAAGACCCGCTGCGCTTTGCAAAACGAATCGGGGTCCACTATCCGCTGGCAGTCGCGACCGATGAAGTGAAGCAGAGATTCGGTGGAATCCAGGGATTGCCCACGACGATGCTCTATGACCGTCAGGGAGGACTTCGGATGAAAGTCATCGGGTTTGAGTACACGCACAATATCGAATCGGCCTTGGTGCCCCTGCTGTAAGGCGTCAGCTTCCTTGCATACATGGTCCGCGCATTGGTCGAAGGCCACGTGCCCCAGGACTGATGGACCGGGGCCGCCGCTACCCAGTTACGAGTCGAACCACCCCGCCAGGGGTTACATTGAGAGCAGACACGACCGATGCTCAAGGGGCAAATGTCGAAAATCCGGGGCATTGATGTCCTGTGGCTCGTCTTTCTCGGCGGCCTGGCCCTGCTCTCGCCGGTGCGGGAAATTCATAAGCAGCTGACGCTGGCGGCCATTGCCCTGGTGCAGATCTTCGAGGGCCGGCTGATCACGGCGTTTCCCAGCCGCGGGCCCAGCTACAGCGTTTTGCTCAAGATTGCTTTAGCCAGCCTGCTGATCGCGCATACTGGCGGCGCAGTCAGCATCAACAGCAGTTACTACCCCATTTACTACGTTCCGGTCATTACCGCCGCCATCTACTTCGGTCCGCTGGGCACGCTTCTGTGGACAGCGCTGGCTTCAGCGGCCTACTGCTCCTACCTGATCCCGGTGTTGCAGGAGTACGAGCTCACCCCGGCCGGGGAAGTGGAACTGGGCATCCGCATCCTGTTTTTCTTTTTTGCCGCCATCCTGGTCAACCAGTTCGTGATGGAAAACCGCCGGCGGCTGAAGGAATCGCAGCTGCTTTCGGAAACGCTGGCAGAGTCGAATCGCCAGTTGAAGCAGGCTCAGGCTGACGCGCGGCGCTCCGAACGCCTGGCTGCGCTGGGGCAGCTTTCGGCGGGCCTGGCGCACGAGATCCGCAATCCCCTGGGCGTCATCAAAGGCTCGGCGGAAATGCTGAACCAGAAGCTGCAAGGCAGTTCCCCCCTGGCGCAGGAGCTGGCGGGATATATTTCATCCGAAGTGAACCGGCTCAACGCGCTGGTGGCGCGCTTTCTGGACTTTGCCCGCCCGTCGCGCCTGCAGTTGCTGTCCGTCAGCGCCCCGGCGCTGGTGGACCGCGCTCTGGACTCGGTGCAGGCGCAATTCCCTGCCACAAAAATTGCCGTGGAGCGCCGGTATGCAGACGGTCTCCTCCAGATAAATGCCGACGAGCAATTGTGCGAGCAGGTGTTTGTCAACCTGGTCTGTAATGCCTACGAGGCCATGAATGGCGCCGCCGGCAAGCTAAGCGTTTCCATCGCGCCGGCCACGGAAGGAGGCGCGACCGGGGTGGCGGTGGAGGTTCAGGACTCCGGACCCGGAGTCCCAGCGGAACTGCGGGAGCAGATTTTCAACCCCTTTTTCACCTCGAAGGAGAACGGGGTCGGCCTGGGCCTTTCCATCGTGGCCAAGATTGTGGACGACCATCGCGGCTCCATCCGCCTGAAGAGCCAGCCAGGGGAGGGGGCGTGCTTCCATGTATTCCTTCCGGCCAAGCCCAACTGAGGAACTATGCCCGCGATCCTGATTGTCGAAGATGAAGCCAAAATGCGGCGCCTGCTGGAACTGAACCTGGGCGAACAGGGGTTTACCACCCACGCCGTCGCCGACGCCGAGTCCGGGCTGAAGCTGCTGGGCCAGGAAAAAGTTGACCTCGTGGTCACCGACTTCCGCCTTCCTGGCATGAACGGGCTGGAATTTCTGCAGGCCATCAAGCGGGTCAACGCCGCCCTGCCGGTGGTGATGATGACCGCTTACGGCTCGGTGGAGTCGGCGGTCGAGGCCATGAAGATGGGCGCCAGCGATTATGTGCTCAAGCCGTTTTCGCTGGAAGAGATGACGCTGGTGGTGCGCAAAGAACTGGACGCCCATAACCTGCGCGAGGAAAACCGCTCGCTGCGCGAGGCCCTGGGCCAGCGCTATCAGTACAAAAACATCGTCGCCAAAAGCGACAAGATGCAGGCCGTGCTGGCCATGGTGGAGCGGGTGGCGCCCACTAACGCCACCGTGCTCTTGGGCGGCGAGAGCGGCGTGGGCAAGGACCTGGTGGCCCGCGCCATCCACGAACATTCCAACCGCAAGACTGGTCCGTTCGTAAAAATCAACAGCACCGCCATTCCTGAAAACCTGCTGGAGAGTGAGCTTTTCGGCTACGAAAAAGGCGCGTTCTCCGGCGCTACCAGCAGCAAGCCGGGCAAATTCGAACTGGCGGATAAAGGCACGCTCTTCCTGGACGAAATTGGCGACGTGCCCACGGCCACGCAGGTCAAGCTCTTGCGCGTGCTGCAGGAACGCGAGTTCGAGCGTCTGGGCGGAACCAAGACCCTGAAAGTGGATGTGCGCCTCATCGCCGCTACTAACCGCGACTTGCGAGCGGCGCTGGAGGACGGCAGCTTCCGTGAAGACCTCTATTACCGCCTGAACGTTGTGGCCATTGATATCCCGCCACTGCGCGAGCACAAGGAAGACATTCCCGAACTGGCGCAATTCTTCTTTGAGAAATATAGGCTCGAAGCGGCGCACCCGGTCACGAGCATCACCCCAGCAGCGATGAAGATGCTGGCGGAATTCCACTGGCCGGGCAATGTTCGCGAACTGGAAAACGTAATGCAACGGGCGGTCACGCTGGCCCGCGGCGAGACCCTGGACGTAGACGATATCCACCTCGACCGGCCGCATGCCGCCAACAACACGGCCCCGGTCCTGCCTCCCGGCGTGACTCTGGAGCGGTGGGAGCAGGAGATCATCCGCGAGGCCCTGCGCCAGGCCAATGGCAACAAGAGCCAGGCCGCACGCGCCCTGGGGCTCTCGCGCAACGCGTTACGCTATCGGCTCTCCCAGATGGGCCTTCCCGACCCGGAAAACACAAACGCCGAGGACGCGGAGAAGAAATAGGGCAGTCATTTCCATCACGAACCCGGTCTGCAGCAGTGTGGAAGCGCAGGGCTTCAGCCCTGCGACATAATGATATCGTTTAACGCGGGCTTTAGCCCCTGTGCTAGAGGATCAAGCACCAACGTCAGATTAGCGGACGAATATTGATATTCCCGTGACTCTGAGCACAGCCGACGCCGGACAGGGTTTAGCTCGATGTACCTGCGATGCGCCTGATAATCGTTGAGTTTGCGTATGCGATGATTTGTGAAACTTCGCTCCCAAATCTCACCTTCAAATCCCAACTCCTTCTTGATGCGGTAGGAAAATCCGCCTTTGATTCGCTGAAGGGCTTGCTCGACGGATAGCGTTTCAGCCGGCGTGATGATCAGATGGAAATGTTCTGGCATGAGCACGAAATCGTGCAGTTGATAGCACTGCTGGTCGCGATAGTGAAAAAGAGTTTTGAGAAAGAGCTGGGCGAATTGGTCGGACTGGAAGAGGGCGCGGCACCCCCAGGTGACCGAGGTCACGAAGAACACCCGATCTGCGCCACCGGGGCTAAAGCCCATAATTATGAGACTTCTTTTCGCACGGCTGAAGCCGTGCGCTTCCACACTCGAGCAACGTCCTTATCTGGCCCCGGAAGTTACTCTCCTTCTCACACTTTATCTCTTCATTGGAGCAAGAGTCGGCCTGAAGCCGTCAATTGTTGGTCCTAACCTCCCCATTTTGGGAACCCCTTGCTTGCGAACTGCGCCGACCTTTGCAACCCCGGCCCAGGGTGGCTGAAAACCACCACCGCCGCACGAAAAGCACCACCAGGGCAGCCTTTACAAAACCTCAGATCCAATCCTAATAACAATAAAATCAATGACTTGGATAGACGCAGCGCTTTGGCCCATGCCCTGCATTACCAGGGGCGGATATGGAGTCTCTCGGGCGATCGGGTCGGAGGTGGGCTATGAAACGTTATCTGAGTAGTCTCGCCGCAGTCCTGGTGGTGATGGCAGCCACCGCTTACGCCGGGGCGCAAGTGCAGCCCGGCGTGGGGCGCGTGAGCCTCACCCACGGCGATGTGACTATGCAGCGCGGCGACTCCGGCGACTGGGTGAACGCCCGGGTGAACACGCCCGTGGCGGCCGGCGACAAGGTAGCTACCGGGCCCGACTCGCGGGCGGAAATCCAGCTCGACTCTGCCAACGTCCTTCGCTTGGCGGACAACGCTAACGCGAAAGTCAGCGACCTGACCCGCGATCGCATGCAGGTGCAGGTTGGCCTCGGTCTCGCCGACTTCAGCCAGCTCCGTGGAACCGACGCCAACATCGAGATTGATACGCCCAACGTAGCCATTCGGCCGCTGCGTCCGGGCGTGTATCGCATCCAGGTAAATTCTTCGACCGAAACACAAGTGATCGTCCGCCAGGGAGAAGCGGAGGTCACCACACCTCAGGGCAGCACTCGTGTCCAAAGTGGGCAGCTCATTACGATCCAGGGCACGACCAACCCTGAATATCAGACTGTCTCGGCGCCGGACAAGGACGATTGGGACCGCTGGAACAGCGACCGGGACAGTCTGATCAGTCGCGCCGAAAGCTGGCGCTACACCAACCGGTATTACACCGGTTCACAAGACCTGGATGATTACGGACATTGGTCCAACGTTCCCGATTATGGTTCGGTGTGGGTGCCCGCCGTCGGACCGGGCTGGGCGCCTTACAGTTCCGGCAACTGGGTCTGGGAACCTTACTACGGCTGGACCTGGGTGTCCTACGAGCCCTGGGGCTGGGCGCCGTATCACTACGGGCGCTGGTTCCTCTATGGCGGTTCCTGGTGCTGGTGGCCGGGACCGGTGTATGCCGCCTATTACCCGGTGTGGGCGCCGGCTTATGTCTCCTTCTTTGGCTTCGGCTTCGGTGGCGGATTTGGCTTTGGCTTCGGATTCGGACACATCGGATGGCTGCCGATCGGCCCTGGGGACTTCTTCCATCCCTGGTATGGACGCAACGTAAACGTGGTGAACATAACCAACATCACGAACATCACCAACATCAACAACTTCCGGGGTGGCGTGGCGCCCTTGTATCGCGGGCGCAACTCCTACTCCAACCTGCGGGGCGTGGGCAATAATCCCCGCCTGCTGAATGCGGTTTCCAGCGTGCAATCGCGCGATTTTGGCAGAACGCCGGTTCAGCGTGCGGGCGGAATTGACGCCGCCACTTTCCGCCGGGGAGGCATGATGACCGGCCGCGTGCCGGTGGTTCCCGGCCGCGCCAATCTGGGAACGCCCGCTCGTCCGGCCAACAATCGCGTCGTGTCCAACCAGCATTTCTTCAGCAAGGGCGGCCCGGCGGCGGCGCCGACATCGTTTAACCGCCAGGTTGGCAACATGCAGAACGTCATGCGGAACTCCGCTCCCCATGTCTCGTCGGAAGTGAGCCGGCTGGGCATCGGGCGGCAACAGCCAGGCCAGACGGCGAATACTATGCCGGCACGGGGGCAAGGCAATGGCTCGCAAACGCTCCCGTTCCAGCACAACAACGGAGCGCAGGCGCGGAACGCGGGCCAGGGCCAGGCCAACGGGACCCGCGGAGGCTTCCGCCCGTTCAACGAGAGCACGGCGCAAAGCAATGCTCCCCGCACCGGGAACACCCGCAGTGCCGCGACCGGGCAGAGCGATATGAGCCGTGCCGGCGGCCAGCAGCAGGCACGTCCCGGTTGGCGTCCTTTCTCGGACAATGCCCGGAGTCAGGGCACGCCCAGTGGTGTACGCAACCAGGGCGGGCAGCAAGCGGGCCCGCGCTCCGCAGTCCAGGGCCAGCGGGATGCCATGGCTTCGCCTCGCAACGAGCAATCGCCGGCAAGGAACCAGGGCAACTGGCGCCCGTTCTCCCAATCCTCCGGACAGGACCAGTACCGTGGTCAGCCGAGCAACAGCCCTCGCGTCAACACCCCTGCGGGCCGCGGCGGTAACGCAGGCCAGGGCGGTAACGCGAGTCCCCGCTCCGGCTGGCAGAGATTCTCGGAGAATGGCGGTCGTCAGCCTCTGGACCTGCGACAGCCCATCGTGACTCCGCGGGCCTCGAACAGCGGCTATGGCAACAGTGGTCGGGGCACGTACCGCGATAACTCCGGTGGCTATTACGGGGGCGGACGGCAAGCGACCTCGACGCGTGAATACGGTGGCTCGGGCATGAGCCGGGGCGGATATGGCGGCTACAGCGATCGTGGCAGCTATGGCGCTGGTCGCGGCAGTTCCGGGAGCGGCGCCTACTCTGGCGGCGGCCGGGGCGGGTATTCAGGCGGCGGTTACTCCGGTGGCGGTCGCGGCGGCTACTCGGGCGGCGGCGGTGGCCGTTCCAGTGGCGGCGGTGGTGGCCGTTCCAGTGGTGGAGGCGGCGGCAGCCATTCCTCAGGTGGGCATAGTTCGGGCGGATCGCACCGCTAAACTCTCCTCTCCAACCTAAACAACGAGCGGCGTTTCGCAACGCCGCTCTTTTTTTTCGAGTATAAACTTGTTCGTATTCGTCCCGGGTGCAGCGGCAGGGCGTGGTTGTACAGGCCGTAACCTTCGTGGTCACGAAGCGGAATGAGTAGTCCACCCAGCGATAGCACTTGCATCCTTCCTCGTTTCAGTGCATCCTATGTGTAGCGATTGAACGGAAACGGTCTAAGCGCGTTCTGCCTGAAGCACTAACCTGCCCAAGCATTACCTGCCTTTAGTACTTTCTGCATTCAGCGCAAATTCAAATTAGAGAGAAAAGCAACACAATGGAACAAGGTACGGTTAAGTGGTTCAACGATGCCAAGGGTTACGGATTCATCAGCCGGCAGAATGGCGAAGACGTTTTCGTGCACTTCTCGGCCATCCAGTCCAGCGGCTTTCGCAGCTTGCAGGAAGGCCAACAGGTTCAGTTCAACGTGGTAAAAGGACAAAAGGGCTGGCAGGCTGAGAACGTCCAAGTTCTCTAAATCCTGGTGTCCCAAAGAACAGGGCGGCTTCGGCCGCCCTTTTTTTGCACACCTGGTGGCGTCCAAAGGGCGCGTATGATAGCCAAATCCCCCAGCACTTCAGCGCAAGGAGAACTATGCCCAGCCGGAAATCTGCCCATAAACGCGGGCTTGAGCACGGCGATTCCATCAAGATTGTTCCCCTCCACCTCCCCGACGAAGTGCGCAAGCCGCTGGCAGCAGCGGTGGCGGGCCCGCAGCTTACCTATCGCAATGGACCCCTGCTAACGGCTGCCGAAGTGTTCGTGATCTTCTGGGGCTCAGCCTGGCAGCAGGCGCCGCAAAGCGGGGTAATAACCCAAATCAATCAGTTCTTCGATTTCGTGCTAAGCAGCGCCTTGATGGACCAACTGGCGGAGTACAGCGTTTCCGGACAAGCCATTGGCCACGGCAAGCGCACAGGCACCATCACGGTGACCAATCCGGCTGTGCCTTCCACGGTCCACGACAGCGCCATCCAGACTTTCCTGCAGGGTCAGATCGCTAACAACTCGGCGGTGCCCAAACCCGGCCCCAACGTGCTCTATTTCCTGTTCTTTCCTCCCGGAGTGAAGGTGGTGCAGGGCGGCAGCGCCTCCTGCCAGGCCTTTTGCGGCTACCATAATGACATCGGCGGCAGCACATTCTATGCCGTCATGCCCTACCCTAATTGCCAGGGCTGCACAGGAGGAATGAGCGCCTTTGACGCGCTCACCACCACCACTTCGCATGAAATGTGTGAAGCCATTACTGATCCCGTTCCCGGGCAAGGGTGGTATGACGACGCCAACGGCGAAATCGGCGATATCTGTGCCTGGAAAACCAAGAAGCTGGGCAACTACACGGTACAACTGGAGTGGTCGAACAAGGCGAATAGCTGTGTTTAACGTCAGCCTGGCGCTGAGAACCTCAGGGGCTAAGAGCCCGTGCGATGATTGCGCCCTGCGGTAGCTCGCGGAAATGATTGGCAACTATCGGCCGGGCCGAGCGGCCATTTCGACCACGCGTTTGGAATCAGCCGCGGCACTCCTCACATCGGCATCCATTTTGGGGACTGTCATCTTGAGCGAGGACGGGCCATACAAATGCCCGTCCGAGTCGAAAGACCTTGCGGTCTCGCTCCTCCGCAGGGCTGAAAGCCCTGCGCTTCCACACATGACTGAACAGGGTCGCAGAACAAAACCAGAGCACGGTGGCTTGAGCGTGGAAGCGCCCAGCTTCAGTTGGGCGAAAAAAAGCATATGCAGGCTGGGCTTCAGCCCCGGTGCGCTGCAAATCACACGTTGCAGGCCCCTTCGGCTGCGCTGTGGACAGGCCTCTGGGCTTTCACGAGCTTCACAAGCCGAGGTATGCAGAACAGCCCAGAGCCAAGGGCCAACAGCTAAGAGACAAGAGCAGTTTTTCTACGGCCGCGTCTTGGCGATCTCCGGCACGGCTTCCCGCGGCGGCGTTCCCAAGTGATTTTTGGTGAGCCCGTCGCGCAGGAATTCGAAGCCCTCCTCGGGCGAGTTCACCAGCCGGAACAGGTCCACATCCTCAGCCGAGATGGTCCCGGCGTCCACCATGGCATCGAAATTGATAACCCGCCGCCAATAATCGCTGCCATAAATAACCACCAGAATCTTTTTAGCCAGCTTTTCGGTTTGCGCCAGGGTCAGGATTTCGAACAGTTCGTCCAGGGTGCCGAATCCGCCGGGGAAAATGACCAGAGCCTTGGCCAGGTAAGCGAACCAGTACTTGCGCATGAAGAAATAGTGGAACTCGAAGTTCAGTTCCGGGCTGATGTAGCGGTTGGGCATCTGCTCGTAAGGCAGGCGGATGTTGAGTCCGATGGTTTTGCCTCCCGCATCCCTGGCCCCCTGGTTGGCGGCCTCCATGATGCCGGGGCCGCCGCCGGTGGTGACCACAAAGCGCTGGCGCTTGGCAGGAATCTGCAGCGACCACTGCGTCAGCAAGTGAGCCAACCGCCGCGCGTCTTCGTAATAGCGCGCCATATCCACGGCCGCTCGCGCCCGCTTGAGCTTCATCTGCTCTTCCGGGGGAGCCGCCTGCCGCGAACCAGGCTTCTCCAGCACGGTGAGGGAATGCCGCGCCTCCGACAGACTGTGGAAGCGCGCGGAACCAAAAAACACCACCGTGTCCTGAATCTGCTCCCGGCGAAAGCGCGCCAGCGGCTCGGCGTATTCGGAAAGAATGCGCAGAATGCGCCCGTCCGGGCTATTCAAAAAGCGCTTGTTTTCATAGGCCAGAGGGGCAGGGTAAAGGGTAGGTTCGCCGGCCCGGAAGTCTTCTTGTTTGGAATCCTTGGGGCGGTCTGACTTGTTTCTCAATCCATTCTCCAAAAAATCAAGCTAGGCGGCAGCCGGGCCCGGGGAAAGTGAGGCGCAGCCTTCCCTATGCAGTCACCCTGAGCAACAAAAAATTGCGGGGATCGAAAAGCGGTGATTCAATTGGCCTTAGGCTCGCGATAACGCACCACTTCCCAGATACCCATCCAGATGTCAATCAGACCCAAGCCGCTGAAGGCGCCGCGCACGAAGGTGTTGGCCGCCCAAAAGCGTACCGTCGGGTAACTCAGCAGCAGATTGTTATCCGTCCATATGTGCGTCCAGGGGAGAACTATCAGGGCGATGCCCAGTTCCAGGCAAATAAGAACAAATACCAGCAACCCGAGGCGGCGGGCCCAAATCTGGCCACCGCTGACCCGGGAGCTTCCCTGCGTTGCCGGTTCCTGCTCCCGCGCCGGCGGACCAGGGGACATCTCGCTTCCCGGTTTTCCAGCTTCATCGGCCAGACGCGTCCAGCTCTGCCGGGCTACTTCGGAATCCGATTCCACGCCGCTGTCTCCTAAGGTGGCATGCGGCGCGAAGAAAATCCCACCCGCGTCCCGGCACGCCCTGCAATTATCTCTTGATTTTACGACTTTAGGGCTTTGATGCGCTCGGCCACGTCGCGATAATCAATATTAGCGCCGTAGACCTCGAGGAAATGGCTTAGAGCCGCCGGTTTATTTTCGCAAGCTTCATAAGCGGCGGCCAGTTCATAATGCAGGGCAATGCGGGCGTCTTCATCAATGGCCGGCAGTTTCAGCGCCTTTTCGTACCAGCGGATCGCCGCCTGGGGTACTCCCTTCTCCAGGAACGCCTGCGCCAGCCAGGTGAAGGCCTGCATTACATGGGGAAATGGCTGGCCTCGCTCCACCGCCAGGCAAACCTTTTGCAATTCGCCGATGGATTCATCCAGCAGGCCCATCTCCTTAAACGCAACTCCCAGGTTGTAGTGGGTTTCCGGATCTTCGGCTTGGCTGGGGGCGTCGCTTTCTTCTAATCCTTCCTTGAATTCGGTGAAAATCTCTTCTAGTTCGGAATCCGCCTGAGCGGCGGAGGCAACGCTTGACACCTGCGATGTGGCTGGAGCCGAGGTCAAGACCGGCACGGGCGCAGACACGGGAACGGAAGAGCCACCAGTTGCGGCCGCGGCAGCCGCCATGCGTGCCGGCTGCGGGGCCCTCGCCGGGACCGGACGCGCCCCGCCGAAATCGTCTCCCAGCGCCGATTCCAGGTCTGACACCATCTCGCCCAAAACCCCTTTGCTCGGCGCTGCCGCCAGCGGCGCCGCAGGAACCGGGGCCGTGGCCCTGGGTTTAGCCCTGGCTTGCCGCACTCGCGCCTGCAACTGCTCACGAAAGCCGCGCAACTCTGGCACATTCGGAAACTGCGCTTCGCATTTGGCGATGGCCGCTTCCGCTTCTTCCCAGAGTTCGTGCTGCAGATAAAACTTGACCTCTTCCACCAAACTGGCGATGGCCTCCGCCTGCTCTCCACCGCCGGCGGATTTCGCCACCGACTGGGCAACCGGCTGTGTTAACGAGCTTTCCCACTCGCCGGAGATGTCAATTTCCTGGTGACCATTGCCCCCTTCCGCTCCCGCCACGGCGGCTGTGGCCTGTGCCGATCCCGCTGCGGTCTCTCCGGCCCGCTCCGCGTATTTGTTGGCTGCTTCCTGGTATTGCAGGGCGGAATCGTGGAAGCCGGCCTTGAGATAAACATCGTGGATTTTGCGGCAGCATTCCGCGGCTTCACCCAGGCGCCCGGCGCGCACATAGAGCGCGGCCAGCCGCTGGTTGATGCGCAAATCATTGGGCACTTTGGATAGCGAAGCCTCCAACGGCTCCACTGCCTTGGCCGCCAGGTTGTAGGAAATGAACAGGTCGGTCTCAGTGATGAGCCTCTGAACTTCGGCCATGAGCTCCGCGCTGTATCCCTGGTCCACCTCGGGAGCATTGATGTTCAGATCTTCCACCGACAACGGCGCCGCAGTTTCTCCATGCCCGGCGTCCGCGCCCACCTGCTTCACCATGCTGTTGTACTTCTGGGTGTAAGCCGGATTATTGGGATCGAGCGCCGCCAGTTGCAGGTACAGATCGCGGGCGCGGGCCATGTCGCCCGACTGCTCCGCCAAACCCGCCAGCAGTTCCGCAACCTCCGCCAGGCGAGGCTTATCGTCCGCCCGCTCGTAAAGCTGCCGCAACAGTTCCAGGGCGGCCACATTGTCACGGATGTGGTCGAGGCAGGCGTGCAGATTGTCGAGCACCTGGCTGGACTCGGGGGTCAGCAGCTTTTCCGCGTATTGGTGATAAACCCGCAGCGCTTCTTCGTATTCCCCCGCCTTCATCAGGGCGTCAGCGTAATTGGCAAGCGGCCCGGCATCCTGGGTCAGGGCAAATAATTTCTTGGCCAGCGGGCCCGCTTCCGCCGTGCGCCCGGCATGCAGATACGCGTTCGCCAGAATGCGCAGCCCATCAGCGTGCTCCTCCAGGCCTTGCATGTGCTCCAGCGCCTGGATGGCGCCATTGAAATCGCCAGCCTGCAGGGCTCCATTGGCTCGCATCAGCAGGGCGCTCTTGTCCGCGGGATCCAATTGGAACACCCGCGCCAGAACCTCTTCCGCTTCTGCTTTGCTGCCGCGCGCCTGCAGCCCCTCTGCCGTGCGCAACAGGATTTTGCGCGCCTCGTCCCGACGTTCCAGCCGCACATAGACGTCCGCCAGCCGCACCTGCAGGCTGGTATTTTCCGGGTCTATTTCCAGGATCTTTTGGAATGCATGCGCTGCCTGCTCCAGGCGGCCGGAGTGCAGGTACTGCTCGGCTACCATCAGGTATTGTGCCCGGGCGTCGTTCTGCAAGCCCTGCTGGCCGTAGAGTTCGGCCAGCTTGAGCACCGACTCGATGCTGGGCTTCAGCTTGGTCAGCTTCTTGTACATCGCGATGGCCTTAACCGTGAAGCCCTGGGCAGCGTAGGTATCGCCTACGCTCTTGAAATAGGAAACGGCTTTATCGGTCTGGCCGATGCGCGCGTACAGGTCGCCAATGGTGTTGAGGACGGTAAGGTCTTTGGGATCAGACTTTACGACTTTCTCGTACTCCGCGATGGCATTCTGCAGCTTGCCCTGCTGGATGTGTCGTTCCGCTGCCGCAAGAACCTTCGTCTTATTGAATCCGAAGCCAAAAGCCATAGAATCGCGGACTCCGAGCCACACCACTGCCCAATGGAGGTTTTGGGTGAAGCTGGCGGTAAAGTACCACAGTCACCAGCGCGGCCCAATGTTACCAAGGGCACCTAAAGGTACCGGCACGTTCGGGGGGAAAGCAGCATTCAGCCATTAGCTATCAGCACTCAGCCCCCTGAACGTGTTTCTAGCGGCCGTGAAGCGCCACTGAGCGTGCCCCAGCGAGGCAAGCCTGACATCCCCTGCAGCATGGCGTTAAAGAGCTGAATGCTGATTGCTGATGGCTGAGTGCTGGTTCTACCGGCTGTACCTGTTTCGCTTCTTGTCCTCATGCCGCTCCAGCGCCAATTGAATAAGGCGGTGGATCAGTTCGGGATAGGAGACGCCAGAAGCGGCCCACAGCTTGGGATACATGCTGATGGCGGTGAACCCGGGCATGGTATTGATTTCATTGACGTAAATCTTCTTGCTTTGCGGGTCCATGAGGAAGTCCACACGGGCCAGGCCGGCGCAATCCACGGCACGGAAGGCCCCAACCGCCATCTCCTGCACCTGTTTGGTTTGCGCCTTGGTCAGCTTAGCGGGAATGATGAGTTGCGAGCCCTCTTCCAGGTACTTGGCCGCATAGTCGTAGAACTCCTTGCCCGGCACCACTTCCCCCGGCAGCGAGGCCACGGGCTCGTCGTTTCCCAACACCGAGCACTCCAGTTCCCGCGCCTTGTGCTTCTTGCCCCCGACCCCTTGCTCGATGACGATTTTGCGGTCGAACTGGGCGGCCGTATTCATGGCAGCCGGCAATTCCTGACGATTGTGGGCCTTGGAGATTCCAACGGACGACCCGAGATTGGCAGGCTTCACGAACACCGGGTACTTCAGGTGTTTTTCAACCAGGCTTTGCACCCGCCTCGGTTCGCGCTCCCAGTCCCGGCGCAGGACGGTGACGTGCTTGACCATGGGCAAGCCAGCACCGCGAAAGAGCTGCTTCATCACTTCCTTGTCCATGCCGGCAGCCGAGCCCAGCACGCCCGCTCCCACGTAAGCGATGTCGGCTAACTCGAGCAGACCCTGGATGGTGCCGTCTTCCCCGAAAGTGCCGTGCAGCACGGGAAACACAACGTCCACCTTGATGACGTTATCGGTCCAGCGCCGCGCCATGGCCGCGCCGCCATCGGGCTCGAACGAGGTCATGGCGCCGGTGGAGGAGTGCACCGGGACCGGTGGCACTACCACCGACTCTCCTTTGGCCAGCACCGCCGCGCCGGGAGTGTAGTCCGGATCACCCGCCCGCAAGTGCCGCTCTTCGTGACCCTTGCCCATGCTATTGCTGCGCAGGAGTTGTTCGGCGCGGCCAGAGGTCACCCAGCGGCCTTCCTTGGTGATGCCGATGGGCACAACCTCGTATTGCTCCTTATCAATGGCCTCGAGAACCGATGCTGCTGAGAGCAGCGATACCTCATGTTCGCCGCTGCGCCCGCCGAAAAGAATGCCGACACGGATTTTTTTCATAACTGAAGGGACCTGCTCCCAGTCTGAATAACATCGTGCCCCGAGTCAATGATAAGGGGTTTCACAAAGGTATACGGGAGGGCATGGCCCCTCGAATTGAAGAATGAAGATTGAACGATTAATGAGTGAAAACCGCTACGCCTAGAACCAGCGAAAATGGCGTGGGTTTTCATTCGTCAATCATCAATCATCATTCTTCAATTAGAGAATTTTCTTGCCGAAGGCGGAGAGCGTCAACTCCACCGCCAGGTCGGCGGTCCGGTTGTGCTCGTCAATCACCGGATTGACCTCGACAATTTCAAAGCTCAACATGCGAGAGTGGTCGGCGATAATTTCCATGGCCAGGTGAGCCTCGCGGTAAGTGGCGCCGCCGCGCACCGGCGTGCCCACTCCGGGAGCGTCTTCAGGGTCAATCCAATCCATGTCGAGGGAAATATGGTAGCCGGCGGTGCCGCGGCCGGCCATGCGCAGCGCCTCTTCCATCACCGTGCGCATGCCGCGCTCGTCAATGTCGCGCATGGTGAAAACCTCAACGCCCGCCTTGCGGATGTTCTCCTTCTCCGTGGCATCAACATCGCGGACGCCCACGATGACGCAATTTTCCGGCAGTACCTTGGGCGAAAAGCCAAAGATATTGGCCAGTTCCGGCGGCCCCAGATCCATGATGGCTGCCAGCGGCATGCCGTGCACGTTGCCGCTGGGCGAGGTGGCGGGGGTATTGATGTCGCTGTGAGCGTCAATCCACACCAGCCCGATCTTCTGTTCCTGGCGCCGGTGGAACTCGGCCACGCCCGCTACCGTGCCCGCCGCCACCGAATGGTCGCCGCCCAGCACCACCGGCACTTTGCCGGCCTCCAGCGTCTTGAGCACCAGTTCGGCATGCTTGGTGCAGGTGGCGGTAATCTCCTTCAGATATTTGGCGTGGGGGTCGCCTTCCTTCTTCTGTTCCGCAATAGCAACGCCGATGTTGCCGGCGTCCTCCACCACATGGCCCAGGGCCTCTAAACGCGCTTCCAGGCCAGCCACGCGCACCGCCGAAGGGCCCATGTCCACGCCGCGCCGCGACTGGCCCAGGTCCAGCGGGACACCAATCACGCGGATTTTTCGCGGCACAATGAAGGGCAACACTGCGCGGGTGACCGCCGGCCGTTCCTGTTTGGAAGTATCGTTCATATTTTAGGAAAACCTATTCACCGCCGAGAACGCAGAGACCGCAAGAAAACAATAATTTATCTAACCCCGGTGCTGGTAACTGCTTTCGCCGCATCCGGAAAGTCGTTTACAACCCGCGTGATACCATCCTTCAGAACGCGGACATGGAAGTTGATCAAAAGGCCGACTCTCTTATTCAAGAGCCGCAAATAGGAAAGCAACTGCGCCGTATGAATGGGTGCGATCTCGTCAACCGCCTTGACCTCCACCACCACTCGATCCTCAACCAGCAGATCGAGGCGGTATCCACAGTCGAGTGTCACTTCCTTGTAGACAATGGGCAATGGTTTTTGTCGTTCCACTTTGAATTTAGCCTCGGCTAGTTCGAATGCCAAGCACGCCTCATAGGCAGACTCCAGAAGGCCAGGCCCAAGAGCGCGATGAACCTCGATGGCAGCACCTATGATGCGTCGAGTGATCTGGTCGAGTTGATCTTTCTCGTCCATCCGAAATCTCGGCGCTCTTGGCGTTCTCGGCGGTGAAATGCGTCATTTGGTTCACGGGTACATGCGGTGGAGCATGCGCGGAAATGGAATCGTCTCCCGCACGTGCTCCAGGCCACAGATCCACGCTACCGCCCGTTCAATGCCCATGCCGAAGCCGCTGTGCGGCACCCCGCCGTACTTGCGCAGGTCGAGATACCACTTGAACGCTTCTTCCGGCAGTCCGTGCTCCTGGATGCGTTTCCGCAGCAGTTCATAGGAGCCGATGCGCTGCGATCCGCCAATGATTTCGCCGTAGCCCTCCGGTGCCAGCACGTCCACGCACAGCGCCAGGTCGGGCCGCTGCGGATCAGGCTCCATGTAGAACGCTTTCACCTTGGCAGGATAGCGGTGCACCATCACCGGCTTATCGAATTGCGAAGCCAGGTAGGTCTCGTCCGGAGCGCCCAGATCGCCGCCGTACTCAAACTTGCTTTCCAGCGTGCCTTTTTCGAAACCCTCCTGCAGTTTCTTCACCGCTTCGTCGTACGTGATGCGCGGAAACGGCGCGGTGATTTTCTCCAGCTTGCTTACATCGCGGCCGATGGTTTCCAGTTCGCGGCGGCGGCGTTCCAGGCAACGTTGCACAATGCTGCTGATCAAGCCCTCGGCCAACCCCATGATGTCGTCCAGCGTGGCGTAGGCCACCTCAGGTTCGACCATCCAGAACTCCGTGAGGTGACGCCGGGTTTTCGACTTCTCCGCCCGGAAGGTCGGCCCAAACGAGTACACCTTGCCCAGAGCCATGGCAGTAGCTTCGATGTAGAGCTGGCCGGACTGGGTCAGAAACGCCTGCTCGTCGAAGTAGTCCACGGGGAAGAGCGTGGTGGTGCCTTCGCAGGCCGCCGGGGTCAGGATCGGCGGGTCGGTGAGCACGAAGCCGCGGTCGTCGAAGAAATCGCGGGCCGCCTTGATGATTTCCGCCCGTACCCGCAGAATGGCTGCCTGCCGCGGCGAGCGCACCCACAGGTGGCGGTGCTCCATCAGAAAGTCCACCCCATGCTCCTTCAGGGAAATGGGGTAAGGATCACTGTCGGGCACGCGCTGCACCACCTGCACGCTGCTGACGTCCAGTTCGTAGCCGCCAGGAGCGCGCTTATCGGCGCGCACCTTGCCTTCCACAATGACGCTCGATTCCTGGGTCAAGCCCTTGAGCGCATCAAAAATCTCGGGCGCAACCGCATTTTTCGCCACCACGCCCTGAATGGTGCCGGTGCCGTCGCGAAAAATGGGGAACAGCAGCTTGCCGCTCTCGCGCAGGTTATAGAGCCAGCCGCGGATGGTCACCGCCTGACCCTCGTGCTTGCCGACTTCGGCAATTGTGGTTACCTGTTCCATCTTCCTATTTCTTACCGCCCAGACGCCGAGGACGGCCAAGATTGACGATTGTCAATTGAAGATTGACGATTGAAAGGTCAGCATTCAGCTCTCAGCAGTCAGCATTCAGCCATCAAGAACCGGTCCCGCTGACTGGTGTAGAGCAATCATCAATCGAAACTCGTCAATCTTAAATTTCCTCTGTGTCTCCGTGCCTCTGTGGTGAATTGGTGTTTAACTCTGTTCTTCCAGCCGCCGGAACGCCTCGCCCATCGTGCCGGGCACATCCACCTTCTCGTCGCCTTCGATCTCCAGCAGCAGCGGCGGCACGTGCGGCGCGGAACGCAGCAGCTCCAAAGCCTCTTTCCAGTTGATGCTGCCCTCGCCCGGCGAGAGATGCGCGTCGCGGTCGCCGGCATTGTCGTGCACGTGGGTGGAGCGGATATAGGGCTTGAGAATCTCGAACGCCGGGCTCACGCCGCCAGTGATATGCGCGTGGCCCAGGTCGAAGCACACGCCTACATCCTCAAAATGCGAGGCCTGAATGAACTCCACCAGCTTTTCGGGAGTGGAGAGCTCGTTGGGAATGTTTTCCAGGAGCAAACTCACGCCCAGCGGCTTGGCGAAAGCGCGCAGGTGCTCCACCGAGGTCATGGCCGCTTCGAACTTCCGGTCATCAAATTCCTCTCCCCCGACGCCCATGTGCTGCACCAGAAAGCGAAAAGGAATCTGCTCGGCGATTTCCAGAGCCCGCTTGATTTCATCCATGGCTTCCACGCGCCGTCCCCGGTCGGT
>DASYWT010000493.1:0-3489 GCA_035935775.1 Terriglobales bacterium | reverse complement strand
GTGGGCCCTTTGCGCAATGCGCGCCTTCTGGAGTCCCTGGCCATGCTGTGGATTGACCTGGCCGTAAACCAGAAGTGGGGGACGAACCACGCATTCAAGCTGCTGCGGCGGTGAAAAAGCAGGAGTCAGGGGTCGGTAGTCAGCAGGCGGGCAGAATGCTTATAGCTGGCGTGGTTAATTTGTAGTGGCAGGAGCTTCGTGGTGTCGGTAACGACCACTGATGTTGGCGGCCGCAAGGAAACCGGCAGGGTGGAAGCCTTCTCCGACGGCGTTTTCGCCATTGCCATGACCCTGCTGGTACTGAACATCAAGGTTCCAAATGTCAGCAGGCCTGGCCAACTGGGAACGCTGTTGTGGCAGCAGTGGCCTTCGTATCTAGCCTTCATCATCAGCTTTGCCTTTATCGGGATCATGTGGGTAAATCATCACCGGCTGTTCGTGCACATCCGGCGGATTGACCACACGCTGCTGGTTCTAAATGGAGCATTGCTACTTGGGGTGACGGCGGTCCCCTTTCCCACCGCGGTTCTCGCACAATATTTGGGAAAGCCGGACGCGAAGGCCGCCATGATGCTCTACAACGGCACGTATGTGGTGGTAGCGATATTTTTCAATGTGCTCTGGAGATACGCCTCTGGTGGACACCGGTTGCTGGGAGACGCGGCGGACGCAGCGGAGGTCAACAGAATTTCGCGGCAGTACGCCTTTGGACCGCTGCTCTACCTGGTGTGTTTCGCGCTGGCTTACATCAATGTAGCAGCAAGCCTGGGGTTAAATGTGGCACTGGCCATCTTCTTCGCGTTGCCGCCGAGTAAGGTTGCTCGAGCAAGAGCACTGCAAGCTTAGGAACTCATTTCCCAAAAGAGAAATAGCTGGCAGCTTTTGCTGCCAGCTACTAACCACCAACTGCCGGTTTATTGCTGGAACTCTGCCGGCTGCCCGGTCAGGCGTTCGATGCGCTTGGCGATCGGCGGATGGGTAGAGAACAGGCTGCCAAAATTCATGCCCAGCAGCGGCTGCACGATAAACAGATGCGCTGTAGAGGGCGTTGCCAACATGGGCACGCGCCGTGAATAAGCATCCAGCTTGCGCAGGGCGCTGGCCAGGGCATAAGGGTTGCCGGTGAAATGGGCGCCGGTGGCGTCAGCCTGGTACTCGCGCGAGCGCGAGACCGCCAGCTGGATCAGCATGGCCGCGAACGGCGCCAGGATGATCATGAGCAGAGCGCCCAGGCCACCGCCTTCACGATCATTATCGCGGCCGCCAAAACCGCCAAACAGCGCCGCCCAGTAGCCCATGCGTGCCAGCACAGTGATGGCGCCGGCCAAAGTAGCAGCGATGGAGCTGATCAGGATATCGCGGTTACGCACATGGCCCAGTTCGTGGGCCAGCACGCCTTCCAGTTCCTCGTCACTCAGCAGGTCCAGAATGCCCTGGGTGACCGCCACCGAAGCATGCGACGGATTGCGTCCAGTCGCGAAAGCGTTGGGCGAGTCGGTCGGAATCACGTAAATCTTCGGCATAGGCAGGCCGACGCGCTGAGTCAGCCGCTCGACCACGCTATAAACGCGCGGCAGTTGCTCCCGCGTGACCGGCTGAGCGCGGTACATGGCCAGAGCGATCTTGTCGGAGTAGAAGTAAGAAACGAAGTTCATTACCACGGCGATGCCAAGCGCCAGGATAAGGCCGTTTTGCCCGCCAAAATATTCCCCCAAAAAGAGCAGGAAAAGGGTCAGAGCGGTTAAAAGTAAGGCGGTTTTGAATGTGTTTCCCATAAGACACGCTTTCTAACAACTACCCATGTAGATGCTACGCCAGGACGCGGGATTCGGAGAAGCGGACTCAGGGAAGTCACGTGGAAACAAGAAGTTAGTGGCGATTCGTGTTGCCAGGCCAGCGGGGCTCTCCCCTGCTCAGGAGAGCCCTGCAGGCTGGGCGAAGAGCTAGGCTGCGAATTCCCGGTCGCGGCGCCGGTGGCCGTTGGCTCCGAAGTTAGTCATGCCAGCCGCGGCGGCAATCGCCATGCCCTGGCTGCGGAAGTAGAGGGCTGGCCAACTGTCACTGAAACCGAGAAGGTTAGGAAGGGAGGTGACGATGCCGGCAAACCCTGATTCCAGCTTGCCATGCGTAGGAAAGCTGACAACGCCGGCCACGCCCCCGGGGTGGTCAGTCACCAGCGCATGAGTGGTTTGGTGGATGCCACAAGCGAGAGCCGCGATGGCGGCGCGCTTGTGCCGTTTCCACAGCAGGCCGCTCATGAGGAAAAAGGTTCCCGCTGTAGCGTAATCAATGATGGCATGAGTCCTCGGGGTAATGAGTTTAGGTAGACGATTGCTTAGGGCGCGAGCGCCGATTTCGGCGAGTGCCATGGCTGACCTCCATTTCTTCATGAAAGATGCGGCGCGAGGGTCAGAAGTTGGCGAGAAGAAAACCTGGGTTCAGCGGCCGCGGAAAAAAGTGGCTGGTTTTGTAGTCGGCAGCTGGTGATTCCGCACCCGAACTGCGTTAAACCCAAGCTCCCGAGTTCCTGGCTCCTGGCTCCCGACTCCCGACTCCCAACTACCAACTACCAACTACCAACTACCAACTACCAACTACCAACTACCAACCCCGGACACCGGCTCAGCCGGCAAAGTTCCGGGAAATACTGCCGGAAGTCACCCGATTCCTGGGAGCACGGTCAAGGACCGTAGTGTCTACGTGGGCAGGAGCCGAGGGGGTCTCCGCCTATGTTCGAAGACAGCCTGATTGAATCGGCGGGTGTACTGAAAACGAAACGGACGACCGCTACTGCCGTTTCGTCGCTGCTGCAATCGCTTCTGGTGGCGGGCATCGCGGCGCTGCCGCTGCTCTATACCGAGGCGCTACCAAAAGTTTCACTGACTTCTCTGGTCGCCCCCGGCCCACCGCCGCCGGCCCCGGCGCCGGTCCAAAGAGATACGCAACGCCGAGCGGCACCGCCACGGGAAAGCGACATGGTGGGGCAGAGATTGCGCGAGCCGCGCGCGATTCCCAGGAATATAGCCCGCATCGAGGAGAACGAAGCGCAAATGCCGGAAATTCCGCTGGGCGGGCCGGGAGTGCCCGGAGGCACAGGTCCTTCAACTGGCAACGCGCTGAACGCAATCGTGAACCTGACGCCGCCCGCGCGGGTCCCAAGACCGGTGATCACTGGCCCATTGCCGATTTCGACGGGAGTAGCGCAGGGATTTCTGGTACACGAAGTGAAACCCATGTATCCGCCGCTGGCGCGACAGGCTCGCATTCAGGGTACGGTATTGCTGGAGGCGATTATCGGTAAAGATGGCAGCATCGAGAACCTGAGAGTGGTGAGCGGTCATCCGATGCTGGCGCCGGCAGCCCTCGAAGCGGTGAGGCAATGGCGCTACCGGCCTTACATGCTGAACCGTGAGCCCGTGGAGGTGGAAACGCAGATCACGGTGAACTTCGTGCTCGGAAACGGTAGCTAGTAGCTGGTGGTTGGTAGTT
>DASYWT010000492.1:0-2966 GCA_035935775.1 Terriglobales bacterium | reverse complement strand
AGGAGCCACTTCACAGTTTCTTCCCGAATCCACTGTGCCTCTACGCCTGGGTAATGAGAAATTCGTTTCAGGGCTATGGCTAGACGTGTCAGCGTAGACAGGACCCTGTTCACGGTCACCGTGCTGCTGGTGTTCATCGGGCTGGTGATGGTGTTCAGCGCCTCGGCGGTGATGGCCAAGGACCGCTACGGTTCGCCTTACACCTTCCTCATCCGACAGGTGGCGTGGGCGGCGGCGGGGCTGGCGGCCATGTTCGCCACCATGAAAATTGACTACCGCCGCTACAAGCAACCGTCGGTAGTCTTTTCCGTGCTGGGCGCGACCACGCTGCTGCTGATTTCGGTCTTCTTTCTCGACCGCTCACACAACACCCACCGCTGGATTCACGCCGGCTGGTTTTCGCTGCAGCCCTCGGAGATCGCCAAGCCCGCGCTTATTCTCTTCCTCGCGTATTTCCTGGAATCCCGCACACGGCTGATGGACGATTGGCGCAACACGCTGCTGCCCGCCATTGTGCCCACGGTGGTTTTTCTGGGGCTGATCGTTAAAGAACCGGACCTAGGAACGGCCATCGCCTGCGCCGGCATCACGGGGACCGTCCTCTACGTGGCCGGCATGCGACTACGCTATTTCGGGTATGGCCTGGCAGCCTCAGCGCCGGTGCTTTACGCGCTTATATTCCGGGTCAAGTGGCGGTATGAGCGCATCCTGGCGTTCCTGAATCCCTGGGCTGATCCCCAGGGCCACGGCTTCCACATTATTCAATCCATGATTGCCGTGGGCACTGGCGGGCTGACGGGCGTCGGCCTGATGGAAGGCAAAGAGAAGCTGTTCTACCTTCCCGAACCGCACACCGACTTCATTTTCGCCGCTACCGCGGAGGAAGTGGGGCTGGTGGGCTCGGTGGTGATTGTGGCCCTCTTTCTTCTTTTCCTGTACCGCGGCATTCGCGCCGCCGTGCTCATCCAGGACACCTTTGGCAAGCTGCTGGCCGTGGGCATCACCAGCATGGTGGTGCTGCAGGCCCTGTTCAATATCAGCGTGGTGCTGGGAATCCTGCCTACCAAGGGCATCCCCCTGCCCTTTATCTCCTACGGCGGTACATCGCTGTTCGTCACCTTGGCTTGCGTCGGGGTTTTGCTCAATATTACTCAGCAGGTGGACTGAGCTGCCGCGCTGCGCGGCATTGAGAAATTGTGTAATCGGGTAATTGTGCCATCCGACGCAGCAGCGCGTTGGCACACGCGCGATTCCGCAGGCCTGAAGGCCTTCGGAAGAACGCCTTGCTTCGCAAACACGGTTCGCGGGCGAGGGCGCCACAACATCTGCTTTTTGCGGAATTACACAATTACTCAATTTCCTTCATGCCTTCAGCTGTCGAACAAACGAAGACCGGACCTGAAACGCCCACAGTCCGCAGCCGCATGGCGTATCCTTCTACATCCATGCGGGCGGTAATAGCGGGCGGAGGGACGGGCGGGCACGTGATCCCGGCGCTGGCCATTGCGCGGGAGCTGCGGGAGCACTTCCGTGCAGAAGTCCTATTTGTGGGGACGGCCCGCGGGCTGGAGAACCGCCTGGTCCCAGGTGCGGGGTTTGAATTGCGCCTGATTGAGGTGGGCGCCCTGAATCGGGTCAGCCTGGCAACCCGGCTACGCACTCTGACCGCCCTGCCCAGGGCGCTCGCGGCTTCGTCGCACATTCTCGGGAAGTACCGCCCGGACGTAGTTCTAGGTGTGGGCGGCTATGCCTCGGGGCCGGCCATGCTGGCAGCGGCTCTGCGCAGCCTGCCCACTCTGGTTTTCGAGCCCAACGTGGTGCCCGGATTCGCCAATCGCGTGGTTGCTCCCATGGTGTCGCTGGCGGCGGTGCAATTCGAGCAGACCGCCCGCTCTTTCCGGCGGGCAGTGGTGACGGGAGTGCCTGTGCGGCGGGAATTCTTCCACGTGCCTCCTTACGCCCAGCCCGGCCACAAACCCACGCTTCTGGTCTTCGGTGGCAGCCAGGGAGCGAGCACCTTGAATCGGGTCATGGTAGAGTCCCTGCCGGCCCTGCAGCAGCAGATCCCGGGGCTGCACATCATCCATCAGACCGGAGAACGCGACTATAATCAGGCGCAAGGGGCGTACCTGCGTGCCGGAATTTCGGCAGAAGTGTATCCGTTTATAGACGATATGCCGGGGGTGTTCGCCCGCGCCGATCTGCTGCTCTGCCGTTCCGGCGCGAGCACGGTAGCCGAGATCACGGCGGCGGGAAGACCGGCGGTTTTCGTGCCTTTTCCCAAGGCGGCGGACGACCACCAGTTGCGCAATGCGGAGGCGCTGGCGGGCGCCGGGGCCGCGGAACTGATTGTAGAAGCAGAACTTAGCAGCGAGCGCCTGGTGGGTAAGTTGCGGGCGCTGCTGCATGACTCGGCGTGTTTGATACGCATGGCGCAGGCGGCACATTCGCTGGCGCATCCGCGGGCGGCGCAGGAGATCGCGGAACTTGCCGCGCACCTGGCAGGCGTAGCCGCGTGATTGGCCAGGGATTTGCACGGGCACAAGGGGCGACTGTAATGGAGTCATGCTGAGGCGCCCTGGCGCCGAAGCATCTGGCGTGCACCGCCACACGTCGGTTGCACTGCACGCGAGATCCTTCGCGACTAAAAGTCGCTCAGGATGACTCCAGCAAAGGAACCTTTTTGATCGGCGGTAACCCGCGTCTATCCGCGGCGAAGGAATTTGTTTTTTCCTGGCGTAGTTGAACTGAATGTTTGCCAAGATCCAACGCGTGCACTTTGTGGGTATCGGCGGCATCGGCATGAGCGGCATTGCCGAAGTGCTGCTGACCCTGGGTTTTAAGGTTTCCGGCTCCGATCTGAAGTTCTCGCCGGTCACGCAGCGGCTCGCCGGGCTGGGCGCTACCATTTTTGAAGGTCATTCCATTGCCAACGTGGCTGGAGCAGAGGTGGTGGTCACAAGTGC
>DASYWT010000491.1:0-3923 GCA_035935775.1 Terriglobales bacterium | reverse complement strand
CTTTTCATTCTCAGGGGCTGAAGCCCCATTTTCCTCTAGAGCCTTGTTCGCCCGGCTGAAGCCGGTCGCTTCCACGGTAGGCCGAGCAGCGGTGGCGATCTCTCGGCAAGGTGGCAGACGCGGAGGCGAGCTGCGCTCGCCCGGACAGGCGAGGGCGGCTGTCCCCACACATTCTCGCTTGGAGAGGCGAGGGCGAGACGCCCTCGCGACAGCCGGCGAGACGCCGGCGCTACAACGGAATGCGCAGCCTGTGGCTACACAGGGATTGGCCCAGAGTCCCACGCTGACTCCTGACTACTCACTCCCGACTACTAACTCCTGACTCCTGACTCCTGACCACTGACTCCTGACTACTGACTCCTGACTACCGTCTTTTCCAGCCAGTTCACCATGGCCTTCTTGTACCAATGCCACTCGGGATGGGGTTCCCAGTGGTCCATGCCGTGGGGAGCGCCGGGAATGGTGATGAGTTCACAGCGCGCGCCCACCTGCTTCATGCGAGCGCACATTTCTACGGACTGGTCGTAGGGAACATCTTCATCTTTGGAGCCGTGGATGAGCAGGAACGGCGGTGTGTTCTTATTTACGTACACCACTGGGGACGCCTTGATGAGCAAGGGCGCGGTCTCGGCGTTGACCTGGTGGATGTTGAACAACTCCAGGACTTCGTGAGGGAAGGGCTTCCATTCCATGGCGGCGGTGATGAAGTCGTGAATGCCGTAGAGAGAGACGACGGCAGCGACGCGGGAATCGGGCTGGTTACGCGCGCCCACATAGGAGACGAGGTGACCGCCGGCGGATTCGCCGATGAGCGCGACGCGTTTGGGATCAATTTTGTATTGGGCGGCGTGCGCTTTGACGAAGCGGATGGCCTGCTCGATGTCGTCGGCGGGCGCGGGGAAATGGTATTGCGGGGCGAGACGGTAGTTGATGCTGAACCAGGCGAAGTCAGCGTCACTGAGAGGCTGGAAGATGTAGGTGATGTATTGCTGCTTGTCGCCGGCCACCCAGCCGCCGCCATGGACGAGGACGGCCGCAGGGAAGGGCCCAGAACCATCGGGGATGTTGGCGTCGAGGGTGAGGTCCATGCCGCCGGCGCGGGTGTAGACAACATCCTTCAACATGCGGGCGTGAGCGGCGAGGGAGAAGAGGATGAGCGAGGAGATTATCGGGATGAAATTTTTGCGTATGGTTTTCATGTCGGTTTAGGGATCGCCTCAGGGGCTAAAGCCCAGGATTTCCTTGGACGACTTTGTCCCCGGACTAAAGTCCGGGGCTTCCACGGCTTCAGTTGAAACGGGTCACCTTCCACAGCGCGGCGACACAGGCGCCCAGGAGCGCGAGGCACAGGGCCAGCAGCACGATGGCAGAGACGCCGTCGAGGACAATCGAGGGCCAATGGGCGCGGGCGCCGGCCCAGACGAAGACGCCGGTGGCCATGGCGACCAGCAGCCAGTCCAACCAAGTGCGGCGCCGTGGAGGCACGGTGGTGCGGCCCTGGAGGCCAGAGCGGACAAACTCGATGTCAATGCCGTAGCGGCGATGTTCGCGCTCGGCCGCCTCCATCCACTTCAGGTACTCGGAATTGTCGGCGCCGGAAAAGGAGATGGCAGCCAAGCCCAAGGCCATGAGCACAGAGCCCCAGATGGCGCCGGCGACGGCGCCGTGCTGCCAGCCGCGAAATTCCCCGAAGGCCACCGCTCCCCAGAGCAATCCCCAAAGCTGGTTGGAGTTGGAAATGGGAATGCCACGGCTGACGCCGATGTACTTGACGGCATATTGCTGGAAGATGTCGCCGATCACCCAGACGAAGCCCGCGGCCAGCAGCCAGAAGAGGACGTCTTCCGCGCCGGCGATCTGGCGGTACAAGCTGCGAAAACCCCCCATGTAGGCGACAGCCAGCGCGGTCATCATACCCAGTTCGCCGATGGTGAAAAAAGAGACGAAGGAGAGCGGGTTCATGCCCGAGAGGTAGGCTTTGCGGTAGGGGATGTACATGGTTCCCCAAAGCACGCCCGCACCCAGGGCGGCCGCGATGCCGCGGACGGCCACGTGGGAAGCAATCTGGCTGGAGGAGGCGCGGGCCAGCAGCATGCCGCCCAGGAACATGACCAGGGCGCCGCCGCAGACGGCGCTCCAGCGGCGCCAGCCGGCCCGATGCAATTCGCGGAAGAAGAGAACGCCCCACAGGATTCCGATAAGGGCATTGGCGTTCCACAAGGGAAACGCAATACTCAGTCCGAGATCGCGAATGGCAAAGATGGTGAGGGTATTGGCCACCGACCACAGGCAGCCGGCGATGATGGCCCAGATGACCAGGTGGGGGGCTTCCACAATATCGGCGCGAATGCCGGAGGTGCCGCGCACGATGGCGGGCAGGCTCCAGCGTCCGAGAAAGACGCCCGCGACCATAACGAAGGAAATCAGCACCGGGGAGATGCCGGTGGTGACCAGCTTGGTGGGCACTTCGGCAGCACCGAGCCAGGCTCCGGCGGCTATGCCGCACAAGACGCCGACGCGCTGCAAGGCGCGGATGCGCTCGGGCGCCAGCACCACCGCGCCGGAAGTTCCGGAAGCCGCCGGGGGTGAGCTCAGCTGACCCATCGCAGAAGCAGGAGCCCGCCGACGAGCACCAGGGTCGGCACCCAGAAGTGCACATCTGAGCTTACGGAGGCCAGCCAGTTGATGGCCTGTGTTTCGGGCCGGTCAATCGCTTCTTCGTTATCCATGGTCAGGGGGCGGAGGTAATACTACATGAGTCGGCGCATGGTTGGTAACCGCTTGTTAGGGTATGCTGCTCCATCCATGAGAATGCAACCGGTGGTCTTCAGTCTGGCTGTGTTATTGGCCTGCGCGCCGGCAGCGGCCGCGCAAAATTCGCCAGCGCCGTTGCAGCAGCAACTGCGCGAATACCGCAGCACTCACGAGAAACAGATTGTCGGGGAGTTCGTGAAGCTGCTCGCGATTCCCAACCATGCCGGGGACAGTAACGATATTGCGCGCAACGTGCGGGCGATTTCGGAGATGCTGCAGGAGCGCGGGGTGAAGGTGCGGCTGCTGCGGTTGGCGGGTGCTTCGCCGGTGGTGTTTGGCGAGCTGAGCACGCCGGGCGCGACGCACACCATCGGAATCTATGCGCACTATGACGGGCAGCCGACGGATGAGGCGCAGTGGCAGCATCCACCCTTCAGCCCGGTGTTGCGCGATGCCTCGGGAAAGGAGGTGGACTGGGAGGCAGAGGAGCGTTTCGATCCGGAGGCGCGGATCTACGCCCGT
This sequence comes from Terriglobales bacterium, assembly GCA_035935775.1. Classification (GTDB taxonomy): domain Bacteria; phylum Acidobacteriota; class Terriglobia; order Terriglobales; family Acidobacteriaceae; genus JAICWP01. The sequence goes on along the minus strand of DASYWT010000491.1, from coordinate 647 downwards.
TCCAGCAGCGACGACAAAGCGCCGATCGAAGCCACGATGGCAGCGCTGGATGCCTTGCGGGCCGCGCACGTCGCGCCTTCCGTGAATGTGAAGTTTTTCTTCGAAGGGGAAGAGGAGGCGGGCTCGCCGCACCTGGCGGGAATTATCGCCAAGTACCCGGAGACGCTGGCCGCGGATGCCTGGCTGCTATGCGACGGGCCCATGCACCAGTCAGGGCGGATGCAGGTGGATTACGGTTCGCGCGGCGACATTGACCTGGAGATGACGGTTTACGGGCCGGCGCATCCCCTGCACAGCGGGCATTACGGGAACTGGGCGCCGAATCCGATCGTGCTGCTCACGCACCTGCTGGACAGCATGCGGGACGCGGACGCACACATCCTGATTCCCGGCTTTTACGATGACGTGCGCCCGCTGACCGCGAGCGAGAAGCGCATGCTGGCGGCGACGCCGGCGGCGGACGAGCAATTGAAGCAGGAACTGGCCATTGCCCAGCCGGAGGGTGATGGGGCAAAGCTGGCGGCGCAGATTCTGAAGCCGGCCATCAATGTGCACGGCATTCAGGCGGGGCATGTGGGCGAGGAGGCGGCCAACGTGATCAGCACGGAGGCGCGCGCCTCGTTCGACATTCGCCTGGTGCCCAACCA
>DASYWT010000490.1:0-1932 GCA_035935775.1 Terriglobales bacterium | reverse complement strand
GACGCCGCCCGCGTAGGGCCCGCCGCGCTTCTTGCGGCCGTAATTGCCGGTCACGCTGAGCGCGCCCCAGCTGCGGCCGTGGAAGCTCATCTGCAGTGAAAGATATTCGTGCTTGCCGGTGAAAAGCCGCGCCAGCTTGAGTGCGCCTTCAATGGCCTCCTCGCCGCCGTTGCCAAAAAAGGTTTTGGTCAAACCGCGCGGCATGATCTGCGCCATTTTTTCGGCCAGATCGGCCGTAGGCTGCGAGTGGTAAATGTAGGACGCGCAGTGCACCAGCTTGTCCATCTGCGCCTTGGCAGCGGCGATCACTTTGGGATGGTTGTGCCCGGCATTGACCACGCTGATACCGGCGAAGCAGTCCACGTACTCGCGCCCGTTCACATCGGTAACGGTCGCGCCTGAGGCGTGCTCCACAACCACGGGCTGCACAGACTTCATGAAGCTGGTGATGACGTAGTCGGAATATTTCTGGATGGTGTTGGACATGATTTTTTGGTCGACGGTCTACGGTCGACGGCACAAGCAATACCTGCGGAGATTTCAAAAACCCCCAGGTAGACCGTCAGCCGTCAACCGTCGACGGTTTTAGAACTTCCTGCTGTGCTCCCGCGCCCAGCGCTCGATCACGATCTTTTTGTCAGTGTAGAACTCGATGGCATCGTTACCCTGGGCATGCACAGTGCCGAAAAAACTCTCTTTCCAGCCGCTGAAGGCAAAGTAGGCCATCGGCGCGGCCACGCCGATGTTGATGCCGATGTTGCCCGCCGGCGCCTCGTAGCGGAACTTGCGTGCCGCTGAACCGCTGGAGGTAAACAGCGAGGCCTGGTTGCCGTAAGGACTGCGCGCAAGGAAAGCGAGCGCTTCATCAATATCGTTGGCCGGGACCAGGCTGAGCACAGGACCGAAAATCTCCGTATCGGCCAGCGAACTATCCTGGCGCACGCCGTCGAGCACCGTGGGCCGCACGAAGTTGCCCGATTCATACTTCGCAATCCGTGTGCTCCGGCCGTCCACCACGACTTTTGCACCCTCGCTCGCGCCCTTCGCAATTAGCGATTCAATGCGCGCCTTGCTGTCCCTGGTTATTACCGGGCCCATCTGCACACCTGAATCGAGGCCGAAGCCAACGCGCAGCGCCGCAGCGTTGTCAGCAATTGCCTCACGAAATGTCTTCTGTGCCTCGCCGACCGTGACCGCAACGGAAACAGCCAGGCAGCGCTGCCCGGCGCAGCCAAAAGCGCTGTCGCTGATGATTTGCGTCGCCTGCTGCATGTCGGCATCGGGCAGCACGATGACATGGTTTTTGGCGCCGCCCTGGCACTGCAGCCGCTTGCCCGCTTGCGCGCCGCGGGCGTAGATGTAGCGGGCTACCGGCGTCGAGCCCACAAAGCTGATGGCGCGGACCGTGCGGTGGTCGAGAAGCGCGTCCACCGCCTCCTTGCCGCCGTTTACCAGGTTGAGCACGCCGGGAGGCAATCCCAGCGCCTCCATCATTTCAAACGTCCGCTGGCTGCTGAGCGGGACGCGTTCCGACGGCTTGAGCACGAATGTATTCCCGCAGGCAATGGCATACGGCAAATACCAGAACGGGATCATCAGCGGAAAATTGAAGGGTACGATGGCGGCCACCACGCCCAGCGGCTGCCGGATCATGGTTTCATCTATGCCGCGAGCCACGTCTTCCAGCATGCGGCCCTGCATCATGGTGGGAATGCCGCAGGCGACCTCGACGTTTTCGACGGCGCGCCGCAGCTCGCCCTTGGCTTCGCCCAGGGTCTTGCCGTTCTCCAGGGTGATGGTGCGGGCCAGGTCTTCGAAGTTTTCCTCCAGCAGATTCTTCAGCTTGAACAGGTACTGGATGCGGTCTTCGGGCGGAGTGCGCCTCCATTCCGGAAAAGCGCGGGCCGCGGCCTGCACCGCCGCATCCACCTC
>DASYWT010000489.1:0-8105 GCA_035935775.1 Terriglobales bacterium | reverse complement strand
GGAATTTCCTCACCCCCGGTTTGTTGAGTGCGTTCTCCCCATTAACATTCTGAATTAAGACCTGCAGGAAACAGGTATATTGAGGTCCTGAATGCCCAAGTCCCACAACTCCAGGGTTGAGGCGCGCTCAAACTCCACGCCGGCCGGAAGCGGCAGATTCGCAGTCGCTATTCTGGCGGCGGGCAAAGGCACGCGCCTGAAATCGCGTTACCCCAAGGTGCTGCACCACGTCGGCGGTAAATCGCTGCTGGCCCACGTGGTTGCGGCCGCTGCACGCATCTGTCCCGCGAAAGACGTATACGCCATCGTCGGCCACGACGCGGAACGGGTGCAGGAAAGCATGGCCGGCAGCGGTATCGGCTTCATCCTCCAGAAAGAACAGCGGGGCACCGGACATGCCCTGATGGTCGGGGAGGACGTGCTTAAGCAATACGATCACGTGCTGGTTCTTTCCGGGGACGCTCCCCTGATCTCGCCGCAGACGATCGAAAAATTGCGCGACTCTCATCTGCAGCAGGGCGCGGCCATGACCTTGCTTACCGCGGTGCTGGAGCGGCCCCAGGGCTACGGGCGCATCATCTTCTGCAATAACAGCCGGGAAGTCGAAGCAATTATTGAGGAAAAATCGCTAAGCTCGAGCCAGCGCTCCCTTCCGGAGGTCAACGCCGGTTTCTACGCCTTCGCCACCAGGCCTTTGTTCGAACATATCCGCCACCTCGGCACCGACAATAAGCACCACGAGTACTACCTTACCGACATGGCCGCCATACTGGCCAAGGCCGGCGAGAAAGTTGTTGCCCTGCAGGCTCCCGACCCGCATGAAATCCTGGGTTGCAACACCCGGCAGGAACTAGCCGAAGTGGATGCGGAACTGCGCATGAAGAAGTGCCAGGAATTGATGGACAGCGGAGTAACCATCTATCAGCCGCAGACCTGCGTGCTTGATTGCGACGTCACAGTGGGGGCGGATACCGTCATCGAACCCTTCGTTCAGCTTTTAGGTAAGACGCGGATCGGCGCCGAATGCCGCATTCGCTCCTATAGCGTGATGATCAACTGCGAACTGGGTGAGGGAGTGCTCATTCGCAACGGCTGCGTAATGGACGAGTCCCGCATCGGAGCGCGCGCCGTCCTCGGCCCCTATACCCACTTGCGGCCTGGCTGCCATATCGCTGAAGGCGCCCACATGGGCAATTTTGTGGAAGGCAAAAAGCTCAAGCTGGGCAAGGGCTCCAAGGCGCAGCACCTCACCTACCTGGGCGACACCGAAGTAGGCGAAGGCGTGAACGTGGGCGCCGGCACCATTACCTGCAATTACGATGGCTTTGGCAAATATCCCACTGTGATTGGCGACCGCGCCTTCATCGGCAGCGACGCCACCCTGGTCGCGCCGGTCAAGATCGGAAAGGGCGCTTACATCGGCGCTGCTTCCTGCATCACCGAGGACATTCCGGAAGACGCGCTGGCCATCGCTCGCGGCCGCCAGGTCAACAAAGAAGGCTGGGCAAAACAGAAGCGGGAAAAAGCAGGAGTCAGAAGCCACGATTCAGGAGTCAGCAAAACCTAAGTTTCAAACTTCCAGTTTCAAGTTTTCCGCAGAATCTGCCCGCTATTGAAACTTGCAACTCGAAACCGTGCGCGGGTTGTAGCCTGCCCTGAGCTTGCCGAAGGGACGCCCGCGCCACAGGGGTCTTGGCTGACTCCTGACTACTGACCTCCTGACAACTGGTTTTCAGGCATCACCCTCCGCCTTCGCTTCCATCCAACTAAAGCTAGCCATTCCAAATCGGAGGGGAGCGAAATGACAGAACAGAGCAAAAGCGGACAGAAGACCTTCAAGTGCGCGGACATGGGCCACAAAGACTGCAGTTGGGAGGTCAGTGGACGCACAGAGGAAGAACTAATGCCGCAGATTGAACGCCACGGCCGGGAGCGCCACGGCGTAACCAATCTTGACGAGGATAGCAAGCGGCGGGTGCGCAGTAACATTCGCGATCGTGCAGCGTAAACATAACTAAATGAAGAGAACCGGCGGCCAGCGGGCCGCCTTTTTTTGTCGAATGCTAGAATCGCCGTTCTGAGGAGCAGCTGGTGAGCGAAGGAAATGGGCAGAGCGCGGCGGAACGGCATTTTCTGGCCGGCCTGGAGCTGTTCGCCGCCGGCGAGCAGCAGCGCGCCATTGCCGAGTATCAGCTCGCGCTGGCGTCCGACCCTGGCTTTACCGACCCCATGCATGGTCTGGTGCGCATCTACCAGGACCTCGGCCAGCTGGAAGAAGCGGTGGCCCTGGCCCGCCGCATCTCCGAAACCGATCCCGAAGACATACTTGCCCACACCACTCTTTCCATCCTGTATCAGAAGAAAGGCATGGTTCCGGAAGCCGAAGCGGAAGCCAACAAGGCGCGGATTATGGGGTGGAAGCATCAGTTGAGAGCGCAGAAAAATCGCTCTTAGTTGTTGGCTGTTGGCCCTTGGCCTTGATTTTGGCTGCCGGTTAGCGCCAGAGATGATAGTCAGGAGCCAAAAGCTAAGAGCTAACGGCCAAAGGCGCAGAGCTAGATGTCGTACTTCTTCATCAAATGCCGGAAGGAGCGGTAGGAAAGCTTGAGCATCTCGGCGGCGCGGGTCTGTACGCCATTGGACTGGCGCAAGGCTGACTGCAGCAGAGTGCGCTCAATACCAGCCACATAAGTTTCCATATCGAGGCCGTCGGAGGGCAACGATTCGGCAAAACCATTTCCGCCAGCAATGGCGACGGTACTGCTCGATCCCGCTCCTGCGGCCGCGGCTGCCGCCCGCGCCTTGGGACGTTCGGCCGGCAGTTCCACCCGCAATTCATTGCCGGTTTCCAGGGCCACGGCCCGCTCCACCGCGTTCTCCAGCTGGCGCACGTTGCCCGGCCACTCGTAGCCCGCCAGCGCCTCCAGCGATTGGGAATTGATGCGCAAAATGCTCTTCCCTGCCGCGGGTGAATATTTCTTGAGGAAATGATTGGCCAGCAGCGGAATGTCCTCCGGGCGCTCACGCAAAGGCGGAACCTGCACTGGAATCACGCTCAGGCGGTAGTAAAGATCTTCGCGAAAAGCGTTCTCGCTTACCAGCTTGTCCAGATCGCGGTTGGTGGCTGAAATCACACGCACGTCAATGGGAATCTCGTTCGTGCCCCCCACTGGGCGAATGGTCCGCTCCTGCAGCACGCGCAGCAGCTTGACCTGCATGGCCATGGTCATCTCGCTGATCTCGTCCAGGAAGATGGTGCCGCCGTCCGCTACCTCGAAGAGGCCGCGCTTGTTCTGCGCCGCTCCGGTGAAGGCCCCTTTGACGTAGCCGAAGAGCTCGCTTTCCAGCAGGGTCTCGGGAAAAGCGCCGCAGTTCACGGAAACGAAGGGCTCGGCAGCCCGCGGCGAACAGGCGTGGGCGGCGCGCGCCACCAGTTCCTTGCCGGTGCCGCTTTCGCCGTAAATCAGGATGCTGCTGCCGGTGGAAGCCACAGTGCGGATGGTTTGCTTGAGCTTTTCCATCGCCGGGCTGACGCCGACAATGTTGTCCAGGGAGTTGCGGGCGGCCGCGTCGCGCCGGTAGGCGAAGTTCTGCCGCCGCAGCGAGACCTGCTGCAGCGCCTGCGCGATGGCCAGCCGCACCTCGTCCATCAGCCCCGGGCCTTTGCGGATGTAATCGAACGCGCCTCCCGCTTTCACCGCCTGGATGGCGGCTTCGAAATCATCCACCGCGGTGATGAGGATTACGGCCGAGTCGGGCGATACGCGGTGGGCATGGCGCAGCACCTCGATGCCGTCAATGTTGGGCATCTTGATGTCGGTAACGATAATGTCATAAAGAGCGCCATCAATTTTCTTGCGAGCGGCATCGCCGGAGTTCACGGTTTCCACGCGGTGGCCTTCGCGCCGCAGGGCGATGTCCAGCACTTCGCAAATGGACCGCTCATCGTCACAAACCAGGATGTTACCCATGGTGCGGCCCTCCTCCGGCGCCGACAGCCATCACGGTCACGGCGGGTACACCGGGCTGCTCTGCCTCCACGTCCTTTTCCGGCTCCGCTCCTTCTGTCGCTACATCGGGCCGCCGCAACTGCAGGGAAAAGACCGTTCCCTGGCCCGGCACCGAGCGCACCATGATCTTTCCCTCGTGGGCCTGCACGATCTGATACACAATGGCCAGGCCCAGCCCCGTGCCCCCCTCGAAGTGTTTCTGGAAGGGCTCAAAAATCTTTTCCATCTGCTGCTGGCTCAGGCCGTGACCGTTGTCGGCGAAGCTGATCATCCAGTTCGGTCCGGCTCCCCGGAGCGACACGTGGAGCGAGCCGCCCTGGGGCATGGCCCGCAGGGCGTTGCTGCACAGGTTCCAGAACACCTGCTTGATCTTGTCACCATCCACCAGCGCCGGCGCCCGCTCCGCTTCTATGCGGCGGATGATCTGTACTTGGGTGGCTTCGGGAGGCGTGCTGCTTTCCAGCAGGGTCAGCGTGTCCTCCAGCAGCGGAATCAGGTCCTGGCACTGGAAGTCATAGCGTTTTTCGCGGGCATAGGCCAGGAAATCGGAAATGATGTTGTTCAGCCGCTCCGACTCGCGGGTCACAATCTGCACCAGCGCGCGCTGGTCTTCGCTGAGGGTGGAAATCCCCTCCAGCACGCTCACCGAGCCGGCAATGGAAGAGAGCGGGTTGCGAATTTCATGGGCAATGGCGGCGGCCAGGCGGCCCACCGCGGCCAGGCGGTCGCGCAGGCGCACTTCGCGCTCCAGGCGCCGGATTTCGGTCAGATCGTCGAAGGTGTAAACCCAGCCCAGGCTGCCTCGGTCCGGCACCACCAGGGGCGAAGCGATCACGCTGAAAGTCTTGATTTCGCCGGTTGTTGTCCGGTAGCGCACCTCGGCGTGCGCCGGAGCGCTGGCGGGCGCGGGCAGAGAGTCAAGAAACAGCCGCGCGACGGGTTTGCCCAGCAAATCGGCCTCGCTCTTCTCCAGAAAAGTCTGGCTGGCGGGATTGGCCAGCGTGATGTGGCCTTCCAGGTCGGCGGTCAGCAGGCCGCCGCTGATGGAGCGAATTACGTTTTCATGCAGCGCCTGCAGGCTCTCCAGGGCGCCGCTAGTGTCGTGCAGTTGCACGTCCACCTGGCGCAGGCGCGCGCTCAGGCGTGCCGCCAGGTAGGCGATGGCCAGATAGGCGAACAGGTTAATCAGCAGCAGGGCAAAAAGTATCTTGAAGTTGGCGTGCGCGGGCGAGTAGGAAGGGATGATGCCGAAGAATTCCAGCTCCACGACCGCCCCGTAAAGCACGAAAGCCAGAGCCGCGGTGAGATAGGCCCAGGAGCGCGGCAGCAGGATGCAAGCCACCACGATGATCAGTGGGTAGAGGAAATTGAACGAGCTGTCAATTCCTCCGCTGACGTACACCATGCCCGTGGCCATGGCCATGTCGGTTAACACCTGCAGCACCGCCTGCGCCCGGTGCTCGTGCCAGAAGGAGTGCAGCACGATGTGGAATACCGAAAGCGTGTACCACAGCAGGATGAGGCTGATGAATTCCCGCTCCGGAAGCTGAGTCGGGGTCAGGCGGGTAATGGCCAGCTCGATCCCCACCAGAAAGGTGATGATGAGGATGCGTACCTTGACCAGCCAGCCCAGCCAGGAGCGTTCGTCGAATGTGATTTCCGCAGCCATCGCTTTCCTGTAGCGGCGCGCGAGCGCGCCGCCCTGCGTCCTATCCGGCCAGCTTGGCAATCATCGAGAACAGCGGCATATAGAGCGAGATCACGATGCCGCCTACGGCCACGCCCAGAATGGCGATGATGATGGGCTCCAGCATGGCCAGCATGTCCTTGGTGGCCGCGTCCACTTCGTCTTCGTAGAAGTCGGCGATTTTCTGCAGCATGGCATCCATGGCGCCCGTGGCCTCGCCGACTCCGATCATCTGCGAAACCATGTTGGGGAACACCCCGCACTCCTTCAGGGGATCCACGATGGTCCGGCCTTCTTCGATCGCCTTGCGCACCTTCATGAGGGCTTGTTCCAGGACCGCGTTGCCGGAGGTCCGGGCGGTGATGGACAACCCTTCCAGGATGGGAACACCGGATGTGATCAGGGTGCCCAGGGTACGGGTGAAACGGGCCACCGCGATCTTGCGCAGGAGGTTGCCGATCACCGGCATCTTCAGCATCCCGGCGTCCATGGCGTATTTGCCCTTGGGATGCTTGTTGACCTGCTTGATCCCGAACACGAAGCCCACCCCCGCGCCAATGAACACCCACCAGAAGTGGCCGACAAAAGCGCTCAATCCCATGACCACGCGGGTGGGCAGAGGCAGGGCCACGCCCAGTCCGGCAAACAGGTTGGCAAAAATCGGCACCACCCATTTGAGCAGCGCGCCCACGATCAGAACCGCGATGCTGATCACGGAAACCGGGTAGATCAACGCCGACTTCACCGCGGCGCGCAACTTCACCGCTTTTTCCACGTATTGCGCCAGGCGCTGCAGAATGGTGTCGAGAATACCGCCGGTCTCGCCGGCTTCGATCATGTTGGTGCTCAGGTCGTCAAAAATCTTGGGAAAACCGCGCATGGCGTTGGCCAGCGTGGCCCCGCTTTCCACCGAGCTCCGCACTCCGGTGAGCGCCTTTTGAAAGGCCGGGTTCTCCTGGTTGGCGGCCAGGATTTCCAGGCACTGCACCAGAGGCAGGCCGGCGTCAATCATCACCGAGAACTGGCGGAAGAAAATCGCGATTTCCTTGGTCTTGACCTTGCCCGAACCAAACGTAGGCAGCGCGAATTCCTTGCCTTTCTCCTTGATGGCGCGGGGCGTAATGCGCTCGCGGCGCAGCTGTGCCGCCAGCATTTCCTTGCTGCCCGCTACCCGTTCGCCGGCTACTTTTTCTCCGGCGGCGTTCTTGCCACTGAATGTAAAGACTGGCATGGTCTATTCCTCGTCCCTTCCGTGAACTTGGTTCCAGCGCGCACGCGGCGGCGCCGTCTTCAAAACCGTTGCTTAGTGCTTGCCGGGAGCAGTGGCCTTCATGGCCTGCGCTCCCGCCGTGGTGGTGCGGTTCAGAAGCCCCGCTCCCCGGTTGATCATTTCCTGCAACTCTTCCGGCAGGCTGGAGCGCTGCAGCGCGGTTTCCAGCGAAATCTGCCGGTTGGCGTAAGCCGTGGCCAGCGCCTGGTTAAAGGTCTGCATTCCGAACTTTTCCTGGCCGGACTGCATGGCCGAATAAATCTGGTGGATCTTGTCTTCGCGAATCAGGTTGCGGATGGCCGGATTGGGCACCAGGATTTCCATGGCCATGGCGCGTCCCTGCCCGTCCATTTTGGGCAGCAGGCTCTGGCAAAGAATTCCTTCCAGCACCAGCGAGAGCTGGGCTCGGATCTGCGGCTGCTGGTGCGCGGGAAACACGTCAATGATGCGGTTGATGGTGGAGGACGCGGTATTGGTGTGCAGCGTGCCGAAGGTCAGGTGGCCGGTTTCGGCGATGCGCAAGGCTGACTCGACGGTTTCCAGGTCGCGCATTTCGCCGATCAGCACTACGTCCGGGTCTTCGCGCAGCGCCGCCCGCAGGGCGTCGCTGAAAGATTTGGTGTCGGAGTGCACTTCGCGCTGGTTCACCAGGCAGTTCTTGTTCTGGTGCACGAATTCGATGGGGTCCTCGATGGTCAGGATGTGCTCGTGGCGCTCGCTGTTGACCTTGTCAATCATCGCCGCCAGCGTCGTGGATTTGCCTGAGCCCGTGGGCCCGGTGACCAGCACCAGGCCGCGCGGCTTGTCGCAGAGCTTGGAAACCACGGCCGGCAGCCCCAGTTGGTTGAACGACTTGATCTCGAAGGGAATCACGCGGAAAACGGCGCCGGTGGCTCCGCGCTGGTTGAAGCAGTTGGCGCGGAAGCGGGCCAGCCCTTTTAAGCCGAAGGAGAAGTCCAGCTCCAGGTTCTCCTCAAAGCGGTGCTTTTGCGCGTCGGTCATGACGCTATAGGCGAGCTGCTTGGTGTCGGCGGGCGAAAGCGGTGGCATATCCAGCGGCCGCAGGCTGCCGTGGACCCGCACCTGGGGCGGCGAGTTGGTGGTGATGTGCAGGTCGCTGCCGCCCATCTCCAGCATT
>DASYWT010000488.1:0-3206 GCA_035935775.1 Terriglobales bacterium | reverse complement strand
CAAGCGCAGGGGCAGGAACCATGGGATGGGCCAGCCGCACTAGTCTTCACCGACGGCTCAGCGGTGGGCGCCAAGCTTGACCGAAACGGATTACGGCCGCTGCGCTACACGCTGACTTCCGACGGCCTGCTGGTCGTGGGCTCGGAAGCCGGCATCGCCGACTTGCAGGGCAAGCGCGTCATCGAAAGGCAACGGCTGGGGCCAGGGGAATTGTTGCTTCTGCAGAATGGAAAATTAATTCGCCCTGGACAGTGGCCCGAATTGCCAGAGGCGCAGGAGCGGCTCGGCTCCGACTCTGCACTGGATGTCGCGGCCGCTCACTCGGCAGAACCAGCAACCCCGCGACGTACCCGCACTATGGCCGCCTTGGGCTGGACCGAGGACCGCTTGCGCCTGCTTTTCCAGCCACTGGTTCAGGAAGGCAAGGAAGCGGTGTGGAGCATGGGCGACGACGTCCCGCCCGCGTTTCTGTCCAATCTCCAGCGCCCGCTCTGGGATTACTGCAAACAGCGCTTTGCCCAGGTCACCAACCCGTCTATTGATCCGCTGCGCGAGCGGCAAGTGATGTCGCTGGAGGTTTACACCGCCAAAAGCACAGTCTTGCCCTCTCCCCTGCTGGGCTCGGCCCAGATGCAGGCACTGACGGAGCAACACCCACCCGCGCAGCGCATTGACCTGACCTTTAACACAATTCATGGTGTTGAGGGCGCATTGGCCGCACTGGCACGGGTATGTGAAGAAACCAGGCTAGCGATTGGCGCTGGAGCCTGCCTGTTAATTCTGAGTGACCGCGAGGTGAGCGCAGAGCGCGCGGCCCTTCCTGCCCTGCTGGCCACATCGGCCGCATGGAAAGCCGCGGTCGAGGCCGGGGGGTGGAAAATTCCGCTGATCGTGGAAACCGGACAGATGATTGACACCCACCATGTGGCCCTTCTGGTAGCAGAGGGTGCCTCGGCGGTTTTTCCCTGGCTGGCTCTTGAACTGGCTACGGAAGTTGAGAACGGCGCGATTAACTTCCGGACTGCGGTGGAAAACGGCTTGCGCAAAACCATGGCCCGCATGGGCGTCTCTACGGTGGCCAGTTACCGCAACAGCCAGTTGTTCGAGGTTGTCGGCTTGGACTCTGACATCTGCGATCACTTCTTTGAGGATGCCCACCGCACTCTCGGCGGAAAAAATCTGCGCGAACTCCTGCAGGACGCGCTGGATACACACACGGCGGCCTTTGCCTGCGAAAAAGACACGCTGCGGGACGCCGGTTTCTACCGCTTCCGCCATCAGGGCGAGACACACGGCAACTCTCCCGACGTGGTGCGGCGAATGCACCAATACATCAAGTCGCCGAGCGAAAAAACCTACCAGGCCTTCGCTGAAGTGGGAGAGGGCCGCGGAACGGCAGCCATTCGCGACTTGCTGGAGATTGTTCCTCATTCGGCGCCCGCGGCCCATGCCCACGTGGAGAGCGAGGCTTCCATCTTGAGCCGCTTCAGCACGCAGGCAATGTCGCTGGGAGCCATCTCTCCCGAGGCCCATCGCACCCTGGCCATCGCCATGAACCGACTGGGCGCGCGCAGCAACACCGGGGAAGGAGGCGAGGACCCCCGGGTTTACCGTCAAGGCGGCCTCAGCAACAACCGCGTGAAGCAGGTGGCTTCGGCGCGTTTCGGCGTCACCACGGAGTACCTGGTACACGCCGACGAACTGGAAATCAAAATAGCGCAGGGGGCGAAGCCGGGCGAAGGCGGACAACTGCCGGCCAGCAAGGTCACGCCCTATATCGCCCGGCTGCGCCATGCCGTGCCCAACATGAGCCTGATTTCGCCGCCCCCGCACCACGACATCTACAGCATCGAGGACCTTGCCCAGCTGATTTACGACCTGCGGGCGGTGAATCCGCACGCGCGGATCGGGGTAAAACTCGTTTCCAGCGGCGGCGTGGGCATGATCGCTGCCGGCGTGGCCAAGGCCGGCGCGGATGTAATCACCATCAGTGGCCACGATGGCGGCACCGGCGCCTCTCCCATGACTTCCATCAAGAACACAGGGTTGCCCTGGGAAGTGGGCCTGCGCGACGCGCACTGCACGCTGGTGCGCGCCGGGCTGCGCGGGCGGGTGCGGCTGCGCGTGGACGGCGGGTTGAAGTTTGCTCGCGACGTCATCATTGCCGCCCTCCTGGGTGCGGAGGAATTCGGATTTGCCACCGCCGCCCTTCTTGCCATTGGCTGCGTCATGGCGCGCCAGTGCCACCTGAACACCTGTCCTGTAGGCATCGCCACCCAGGACGAGAAGCTGCGCACGCGCTTCGCCGGCAAGCCGGAAATGGTGATGCAGTACTTCCGGGCGCTGGCCGTGGATATTCAGCAAATGCTCGGCAAGCTGGGTGCCGCCTCCATTGACGAAATTGTGGGCGCGGTGGAACGGCTTAGTCCACGGAACGCGGAGGCGGGGCGTGCCTTGGGCACCCTGCTGCAAGCTGTGGAGGGCCCGACGCAGCCAGCCTGCCCGCGGGAGGATTCGAGTCGCCTGCATCGGGAGATGATGCGGCCTGCCGATGGGTTGGAAGAGCTGCGTGGGCGCCGTCGTTTCCGCATCGCCAACTGCGACCGCGCCATCGGGGCGCACTTGAGCGGCGAACTGTTGCGGCGCGAGGATTCGGTAGACGCCGGCCCGCTCAGCTATGAGTTCCTGGGCACGGCCGGGCAGAGCTTTGGCGCCTTCCTGACCTCGGGCGTGCATTTCCGGCTTTTGGGTGAAGCTAACGATTACGTGGGCAAGGGGATGAGTGGAGGCACGATTGTCATCACGCATGGACCGGAAGCTTCGCGGCGCGGCGATGTGCTCGCCGGAAACACCGTCCTCTATGGTGCCACGGCAGGAGAGTTGTACGTGGCGGGCCGGGCCGGAGAAAGACTGGCCGTGCGCAATAGCGGAGCGCTCGCCGTGGTAGAAGGCGCAGGTCAGCATTGTTGCGAGTACATGACCGCAGGCATCGTGCTGGTCTTAGGTCCGGCGGGGACCAATCTGGGTGCGGGCATGACCGGAGGCCTCGCCTACGTGCTTCCGGATGCGGCGAACCTGGCCTTCAACCAGGAATCAGTACGCCTGGTTGAGGTGGAGATGACCGAACGGCGCTGGCTGCGGCGGGTACTGCGCAATCACGTCCGGCTTACGGGCAGCCCGAGAGCTATGCATCTGCTCAATGACTT
>DASYWT010000487.1:0-15128 GCA_035935775.1 Terriglobales bacterium | reverse complement strand
ACGCTGAAGTTTCATCGCCGGGAGTTGCTGCCCGACGCGCCCGAACGCGAACGAGAGCGTTTGGATTCTTACCGTCGAGCGCCACTGGAAGTAGAGCCTAAGGTGGAAGCGGTGCTACAGGTCCTCGAAACCGCGGAGAAGACGAATGCCGCGAAATAGCTTGCGCGCACATGGCGAGCTTGCCCTGCCGGCGACTTCGGCCAATCTGGGTCCGGCGTTTGACGCGGCGGCGTTGGCTTTCTCCCTTTATCTGCGCGTACGCGGTGAGCCTGGCGGCGACTATTCAGTTTCGGCGCAGGGCAGGGAGGCACATCTGTGCGGCGGGGGAGCGGAGAACCTCATTCTCAAAACCTACCGCGAAGTGCTGCAATCCGCCGGCAAGCCGGCTGCCCCGCTCCATCTTGAAGTGAGAAACGAGATTCCCATCGGCAAAGGCTGTGGCTCCTCGGCGGCGGCGCGGCTGGCGGGCATCGCTCTGGCGCTGCGGGTGGGCGGGCTCGACTGGAGCGACGAGCGGATTATCGGGGAAGCCTCGCGGCGGGAAGGACATCCTGACAACGCGGCGGCGTGCTGGCTGGGCGGGCTGGCCATTGCGCGTAATTCCAGTGCCGCTGACGGTTCGCCGACGGTGCAGGCGATGCGAATTGCGGCCAGTTGCCCTTGGCCGCTGCTGCTGGCAATTCCAGAGGAGCCGTTGTCCACCGAAGAAGCGCGGCAGGTGCTCCCCACCCAATATTCGCGGGCGGATGCCGTCTTCAACGTGCAGAATGCGCTCTTCCTGCTGGCAGCCTTCACCGAGGGACGGGAAGATCTGCTGCGCTCCGCGTTGCAGGACCGCATTCACGAACCGTATCGTGCCCGGCTGTGCCCGCTGCTTCCCGCTTTGCGGGAGCTCGTCGGCAGCGAAGGTGTGCTGGGCGCGGTGTTGAGCGGGGCTGGACCTGCCGTATTGCTGTTTCTTCAACCTGAGTTCGCGGTATCCGCTACGGTAGCGCGCGTCAGCGAGCACCTGGCGCATCACAGGTTAAAAGCCGAGCTGCTGCTGACTTCTTTGGCGGAGAACGGCGCAGCCGCAAGTATGCGATGTTTAACCGCAGCGCGGAGGAGCTAGCGTGGACTCCACATCCCAGTGTTATCCTGACAGCCAGCAGTATGCCACTAGCACTTAGAAGTTCCAGGTGTAGCGCCGGCATCTCGCCGGCTGTCTGGCGGGCGTCCCGCCCGCCTATCGAGCCGCCGGGACGGCGCTACGGGGTGCCAAATGCAACCTGAAATCAAGATTGTCACCGATGCCAACGAGTTAAGCCGCGTAGGCGCAGCGGAATTTGAGCATGTAGCGCGCAATGCGGTGCAGGCCAGGGAAAAGTTCACAGTCAGTCTTTCGGGCGGGTCCACGCCGCGTGGGCTGTACTCGCGCCTGGCACAGGCCTCCAGCAATCTTCCCTGGGATAAGATTTACCTCTTCTGGGGCGATGAGCGCCATGTTCCGCCGGACGACAAAGACAGCAACTACCGGATGGTGCGTGAAAGCCTGCTCTCCCAGGCCCCGATTCCGTCCGACCACGTATTCCGCATGCATGCCGAGGACCGGGATGCGGCCCGAGTGGCCGAGCAATACGAGCAAACCATCCGGCAGTTCTTTGGTTTGAAGGCGGGAGAGTTGCCGCGTTTTGACCTGGTGCTGCTGGGCCTGGGGCCGGACGGGCACACGGCTTCGTTGTTTCCGGGGAGCGCCGCTCTGCAGGAGCATTCGCGGCTGGTGGTGGCAAACTGGGTGGAGAAATTCGGACACTACCGGCTTACCTTCACTGCGCCCGTGCTCAACAACGCCGCCGAGGTGATTTTTCTGGTGAGCGGAGCGGAGAAGACTTCAGCCTTGCAGTCCGTACTCTATAGCGATGCCTCGCCCGAGCAGTTTCCCGCCAAGCTGATCGAACCGCGGAATGGCCGGCTGCTTTGGCTGGTGGACCGAGCGGCCATGCCCTCAAGCCGGCAATCGAAACCAGCCTGAATTCTGCCGCTAGCTCAGGCGCGCGCGGCACAGCCGCAGGATGGCGGCGCGCTGATTGTCCCGCACCAGCACGAACTCAAACCCGTGGGCAAACCCTTTCAAGTTGCGTACTGCGGCGTAGACCCGGACCCCGTGGGCCACTTCCAGGTTCACTACCTCGCCCACGCGCAACTGCTGCGACATGGTGGCCCCTAGTCCGCCTTCACTCAAGCTGTGGCAGCGTCCGGGAATAAGCACGGGGGGCGAACCATCCCAGTAAAGAATGGCGGTAACCGGCCGGTTTACTTCAAACCGGGGAAAACGGCGCCGGCTGGAATATTGGACAGGACCTTGGTCAGTATCGTTGAACATCTCCCCACTCCGGCCAGATTTCCTTTGAGTGGGCAAAGCGCGCGGGGGTTCACGTCTGCCTGTACCCACTCCCACTGTAGCCGGGCGTTCGAGGGGAGTAAATCGGCCCGGCAGTTACGAACGTCCATTAGACCAGTGGCGGGCAATGTCCGACCGGACAGCGCCACATCGCATCTGCAGGTCACCAAAGTCACATGGAAGCGGGATCGAGGCCGGGTTCAGGCACCACGTCGGGACTGGTACCCGGCTCCGGTTCGGGATCGGGTTCGGGATCGCGGATCGGACCGGGATCCGGGTCAGGGTTCCGGCGGAACCGGCACACCTGCGATTGGAGAGGGGCCACGCAGCACGGACATAAAGCCACAGATGGGGCGGGCACGATCGGGGTTGGCGGCGGCCGAGGCTCGCGCAGGGAAATCGGCCTCCAGCGGTTGCCGACGGGAGTAAAATTCTGCCGTCATCTGATTCCGAGGTGCTGCCGTGATCATTGCATCGGAACTGCACGACAGTATGGCGGTGCGCATTGAGGGGCAAGTCTTTAAAGTGCTGGAGGTGGAGGTCAAGGCGGGCGGCGGGCAGTTGGGCGGAGTGGTCAAGACCAAGCTGCGCAACGTGAACAGCGGCCGTTTCTGGGAGCCACATTTCCGGCCGGATGAACGTTTGGAAGACCTGGACCTCGAACGGCAGACGATGGAATTCATCTACAGCGATGCCGACAACTGCGTCTTCATGAACCAGAACACCTACGAGCAGATCGAGGTGCCGCGAGCGGTGGTGGGGCCGGCGGAGAAATTTCTGGAGCCGGGAGTGCGTGCGGGGGTTGAATTCTTTGACGGGCAGCCCATCAGCATTGATCTGCCGCCGGTCATCGAGGCGCGAGTTGCGGAAACCGCGCCTCCCATCCATTCCGGCCAGGACAACACCTGGAAATTCGCCAAACTCGAGAACGGGGTGGAAATCCAGGTGCCGCTGTTTGTCGGGCCGGGAGAGGTTGTGCGGGTGGACGTCAAGAGTGGGCGCTACCTGGAGCGCGTGCGGGAAAAAAAGCGCAGCGCGTAAAAGGCAGTTGCCCCTCCCAGCGCCCAGTAGCCGGACTCACTGACACCCGGCACTCGCGGTTAGCCACGAGCATCGCCAGGAGCCCCGTAAGCTTCTTTAGGGACGTCATGCTTTTTCAGCCTGCCAGCTAGTAAGCTAGTTAGCCAGTAAGCTATCCAGCTACCCATGAACGCTCTCCACATTGACGGCAATTCTCTCAGCCTCGCCGACGTGCGCGAGGTGGTTTACGACTTTCGCCCCGTCCTGCTGGGCGCCGACGCCCGCGGAGCGGTCAGCCGCGCCCGCGCCGTGGTGGATGACCAGGTCGCCAACAACCGCGTGGCGTATGCCATCACCACCGGCGTGGGCAAATTGGCGGACGTGCGCATTCCCCCAGAGCAGATTCGTGAGCTGCAGCTCAACCTGATCCGCTCCCACTGTGCCGGAGTGGGCGAGCCGCTCGCCGAGCCCGAAGTGCGCGCCATGATGCTGCTGCGCGCCAACTCGCTCTCCAAGGGCTACTCCGGCGTTCGCCCTCTGGTAATTGATACGCTCTGCGAAATGCTCAACCGCCGCGTGCACCCCGTGGTGCCGGCGCGCGGCAGCGTGGGCGCCAGCGGCGACCTGGCCCCGCTCGCGCATCTGGTGCTGCCCATGCTGGGCGAAGGCCAGGTGCTCATCGCCGACCGCAGCGGCAAGTACAGTGGCGCGCATCTCGCCGCTGCCGATGCCCTGCGCGAGGCCGGCATCAAGCCGCTGGTGCTGGAGGCCAAGGAGGCGGTTTCGCTCATCAACGGCACCCAGGGCATGCTGTCGGTGGGAGCGCTGGCCCTGCTCGCGGCCGAGGCGCTGGTGGATTCCGCCGACGTGATTGGCGCGCTTTCGCTCGACGCTCTGCGCGGTACCGACGCCGCTTTCGACGTCCGCATCCACCAAGTGCGCCCCCACCCCGGGCAGTTGCGCACCGCGGAGAACCTGCGCCGCCTGCTGGAGGGCAGCCAGATCCGCGAATCCCACCGCGACTGCGCCCGGGTGCAGGACGCCTATTCTTTGCGCTGCATGCCCCAGGTGCATGGCGCGGTGAGAGACACCCTGGCTCACTGCCGCCGGGTTATGGAAACCGAGATCAACTCTGCCGTGGACAATCCGTTGGTCTTTGCCCCTGTTCGCCGTCCCGGTGAAAAACATGCAGAAGAGGCCATCCTTTCCGGTGGTAATTTTCACGGTGAGCCGGTGGCTTTCGCTCTGGACTTTCTGGGGATCGCGCTGAGCTCTCTGGCGGGCATCTCCGAGCGCCGCCTGGAGCGCCTGGTGAACCCCGCGCTTAATGAGGGCCTGCCGCCGTTCCTGGCGCCCGGCGCGGGTCTCAACTCCGGCTTCATGATGGCCCAGGTGACCGCGGCTGCCCTGGCCAGCGAGAACAAGGTGCTGGCTCACCCCGCTTCCGTGGACTCCATCACCACATCCGGCAACAAAGAAGACTACGTTTCCATGGGCATGGCGGCTTCACTTAAGCTGAGGCAGATTGTGGCCAACGCGCGGAACGTGCTCGCCATTGAAGCCATGGCCGCGGCGCAGGCCGTTGATTTCCTGGCGCCGCTCAAGACCAGCAAGCGCCTGCAGGCTGCGCACATCGCCATTCGCTCCGTGTCGCCGCCCATTGAGCACGATCGAGTGCTGGCCGACGATTTCGCGCGTATTTCCGACCTGATCGGCAGCGGCAAGCTGGCCGACGCGCTGCGATGACTTCATTTGCCGCAGATTTACGCGGATTGATAAACCACAACAAATCTCTTGGAATGTCATCCTGAGCGAGGACGCGGCATACCAATCCGCGTCCGAGTCGAAGGACCTTGCGCTTTGTGGCTCGGGTGCCCCGGCCGCGGCGCGCTGCGTTAACCTCATTCGCCGCATAGGAACTTCATTCGCCGCGGATTCACCCGGATAAACGCGGATTTGGGCGACCTAAATCTTGCTTGGATGTCATCCTGAGCGGAGTCGAAGGACCTTGCGCTTTCGGTAGGCCTCACAAGCACAAGCTGCTTCGACTCTCCTCGCCGCTAGCGCGACTCCGGCTCGCTCAGCATGACAGGTAAAGGGATTTTTCTGATTGCCGGTACTACTGCTGAACTTGCTGGGTCGCACCAACCGAGCAGCCCGCTTGGGCGCTTCAAAAAAATGTTCTTCTCTGTGTCTCCGTGCCTCTGTGGTGGGTTTTGGCTTTGGTAATGGCTCACTCTTCTCGATGGACTGTGTCAGGCGAGAACGCCGGTAAACAGACGGCGATGTACTCCGCCCCCTCGGGCGTGGAGTACTGCACCCACTCGCCTCGATAAGCAATCACTGCCTGCCCCGCGCGCACATCCACGTGCCCGCCTTTGTGTGCGACCCGCAGCGTGCCGTCCAGTACAACCGTGTATTCGTCGAACTCCGGTGTCTGCGCCGGCTCCGACCAGCCTGCCGGGCTGCGCATATGGGCCACGCTCAGCGCCGAGCTCTTCGAGTTCACCCGGCCAATGTACTCGTCAATGAGTTTGGGCTTAGTTCCGGCAGCCTGAATGCGAGTAGGTTGGGTGATTAGAGTCGTCATGTTTTTTCAGATTCTTTCACCTGTCATGTTGAGCGAGGGCGCATGCCCGAGTCGAAACACCCCGACGCTGCTGGACGTGCTCGAACCGATCCAGGGATTCTCAAAGGACTCCTTCGTTCGGCTCAGGATGAAATCTCGAAAATAACGGAACATTCGCACCGTCTCCGGCGACAAAAACCTGAACGCAGGGTCCTTCGACTCGGACGCGGGTTGGTGCGCCGCGTCCGCTCAGGATGACATTAGCAGTAATATTTAGTAGCCAAAGGCCAACGGCCAAAGGCCAAAAGCCAAAAGCCAAAAGCCAACTGCTAACTGCCAACAGCTGCCTTGCTGCCATCCAACCCCAGTTCCCCCGCGATCCCCTTCATGGCCTCGATGCAGAAGGCGATGTGCTGCTCTAACTCCACCCCCAGTTCCTGCGCGCCCTTGGTGATGTCGTCGCGGCTCACGCTGCGGGCGAAGGCCTTGTCCTTCATCTTTTTGCGTACCGAGCGCGCGTCCACCTCGGCCAGCGACTTGCCCGGCTTCACCAGCGCCACCGCGGTGATAAACCCCGCCAGTTCGTCGCAGGCGAACAAGGCATGTTCCAATCTTGTCTGCCGCGCTACCCCGGTGTGGTCAGCGTGAGAAAGAATGGCGCGGCGAATTTCCTCCGGCCAGCCGCGCTGCTGCAAGATTTCGCTGCCGCGCATGGGGTGGTCATCCAGGCTGGGATATTTTTCGTAGTCAAAGTCGTGGGTCAACCCCACCGCTCCCCACTTCTCTTCTTCCTCGCCATACAGCCGCGCGTAAGCCCGCATGCACGCCTCGACCGCCATAGCATGTTTGCGCAAACTTTCCGAGTGGGTGAACTCAGTTAGTAACCCCCAGGCAGCCGCCCGAGTGATAACCATCTTTTCCTGATTTTCTCCGGTTTTCATAGGTGTTTTTTCGGGAATCATGGGTTCCGTTTCGGTTTTTCACAGCAAATTGTTGTTGACACTGCACCATTCCTGCCGCACATTACGCGGAGAACCAAGTTGGTTAGGATGTGTCCGCTCTGGCACTCCCACCAATCCATGGCCACAACCCTGGCTCCGGTCGACTCACGGGAAGTCGTGAGATGCGACCACTGCAAGCTGGTTCAGTTTCGCACCTCGAATAATCTCTGCCGCCGCTGCCACGTGAGCTTGGACGAAGAAGAACCGGAGATGACGGCTGCGGTTCAGCCGGCCATCGCCCCGCCGGTGCACACCCATCTGCCTGGCCATTTGCAACTGGCCACCTCCATCCGCTCCCTGCGCCAGCGCAACGGGCTGAGCCAGCGGCAACTGGCCATGCGCATGAATGTGCCGCGCACCTACGTCTCCAAAATCGAGAACGAGAAAGCCACCCCCACGCTCTCCTCGCTGGAGCGGCTGGCGCGCGCCCTGGAGGTCACCGTCCCCGAACTGCTGAACGGGGGCGAGCGCACCCGCCAGGAGGAGATGCGGGAACTGCTGAGCGACAATTTTATCGCGGAGATCATGCCTTTTGTCTCGCAGCTCAACGCCATGCAACTCAACAGCGTGCTGGCGCAGGTGCGCGACCTGACCCTGCATCCGCGCCGCGGCGCGTAAGCTTTCCGGGCCACAATGCCAACCACTGGCCGGGGCCAACCAGCCCCGGCAATTTCTTAAAGGCAGGAGTCAGGAGTCGGTAGTCAGGAGTCAGCGAGCCTGATCGGTAGTTTGTGGCTGGTAGTTAGAAGCTGGTGGTTGGTAGCTGGCAGCTAGTCCTCGGCTGTTGACCTGTTTTGTTTTCACCTCTGTCATCCCGAGCGAGCGCGACCTGAGCTCGCGAGAGCCTGCCCTGAGCTTGCCGAAGGGGAGCGCGAGTCGAGGGACCTTGCGCTTTCCTGGCTGAACTTATGACCCCTGACTAGCCACACTTGAATCCGCGCATCCCCTCCCAGCATCTCTCTTCCATGAACCTGGAATCGCTGCACGAGACTGCCTCTCCCCTACGCCGGGAAGGGGCCGACCGGCCGCCGGGCGCTGCCCCAGCCCACTACGACGACTCCGCCCTGCTCGACGCCTACTCCCGCGCGGTGGTGGGCGCGGCTGAGCGGGTCAGCCCAGCGGTGGTCAACATCGAGGTAACGCAGCGCATGCAGCGCCGCGGAGCGGAACGCGAGGCGCATGGCGGCGGCTCGGGTTTCATCTTCACTCCCGATGGCCTCATCCTGACCAACAGCCACGTGGTGCATGGCGCCCACCGGATTGAGGTTTCCCTCAGCGATGGGCAACGCTTCCCGGCGGCGCTGATAGGCGATGATCCCGCCGCCGACCTGGCGGTGATCCGCATTGACGCGCCCCTGCTCAAGCCGGCCGAACTGGGCGACTCGCAGCAGCTTCGTGTGGGCCAATTGGTGATCGCCATCGGCAATCCCTTCGGCTTCCAGTATTCGGTGACCGCGGGTGTGGTTAGCGCCCTGGGGCGGTCGCTGCGCTCCCGCACCGGGCGCCTGATTGACGACGTCATCCAGACCGATGCCGCGCTCAATCCCGGCAACTCCGGCGGGCCGCTGGTCACGGCTGACGGGCGGGTAGTGGGCGTAAACACGGCGACGATTCTGCCGGCGCAGGGGATTTGCTTCGCCATCGGCATTAATACGGCGAAGTTTGTAGCCTCGCGCCTGCTGCGCGATGGCCGCATCCGGCGCAGCTACATTGGTGTGGTCGCGCAAACGGTGCCTTTGCCGCGCCGCCTGGTGCGCTTCCACGAGTTACCGGTGGAATCGGCGATTGCCGTGGCCTCGGTGGAAAATGGCAGCCCGGCGGAAAGGGCCGGCCTGCGCCAGGGTGACCTGGTGGTCGCGCTGGATGACAAGCAGATCGCCGGTGTGGACGATCTGCACCGCCTCCTGACCGAGGCCCAGGTCGGGGTTCGCGCACGCCTCACCGTGATTCGTGGCCCGCAGAAGCTGGACGTGGCCATCGTGCCGGAAGAAGCCGCAGTTCAGTAGCTGGTGGTTGGTGGCTGTAGCAGATTTCGGAAGGGCGCAGCTTTAGCTGCATCGTATCCGCATAAGAATAATTTTGTCATCCTGAACCGCGCGACTGAGCTAAAGCGAGGAAGAGCGGCGAAGGATCTGCTGTTGTTCTGGCGGCAGAGTTTTATGCCGCCCCTCTGGGGCTTTGCCGGCTCCTGTGCACACTTTCCCAGGGCTCACGCCCTGGGTTTTACTTTCCGCCCGCTGCGCGGGCTGAACGCATCGCGGCTCCGACGTGTCTTCTACCCACGTGAACAGCTCTGGTTGGGAGGCGCCAAGCAGCACACAGCAATAATCTGGCCCCAGCACCCTGGCAGCCAATTAGTCAGTGGCTGATGAAAGCCCCTATCACCAGCCGTTGGATGCAGCATTTCCGGTGCAGTCTTCCGTCTTCGTTAGGAACAGACTTGCGTCACGCTGCCCTGGGCCGCGCTGGCCCCCAGCTACTAACTACCAGCTTCCAACTACCTCCTTTCGGTTCATTGCACATTGCCCCCCTGTGTGTTAACTTCGTGACCCAGAAGAGGTTTTATCGTTGTCGCAAGTAAAGGTTCCTGCCGGCCTGGACCGCAAAGAAGCGGAAGTTTATCTGCGGCTTGACCCGGAAAGGCTCCCACAACACATCGCCATCATTATGGACGGCAACGGGCGCTGGGCGCACCGGCGCCACCTGCCGCGCATCGCCGGGCACCGTGCCGGAGTCGCTTCCGTGCGCTCCACCGTGGAAACCGCCGCGCGGGTGCACATCCCAGCCGTCACTCTTTACGCCTTTTCGGAAGAAAACTGGAAGAAACGGCCGCCCACCGAAGTCCGCTTCCTCATGACCCTGCTGCGCCGTTACCTTAAGCAGGAGGTGCCCACGCTCAACCGCAACAACGTTCGCCTGGAATACATTGGGCGCGAGCATGAGTTGCCGCCGGAAGTGCAGGAGCGCATGCAGTGGGCGCGCGAATCCACTGCGAAGAACACCGGCATGGTTCTGACCCTGGCGCTGAACTACAGCGCGCGCAGCGAACTGGTGGACGCCTTCAATTCCCTGGTAAAAGCCGCGGCCTGCAACGGCGGCATTGATCACTTGCGCGTGGATGAGCAGGCCATCACCCGTCATCTGTACACCCGCCATCTTCCCGACCCTGACCTGGTGATCCGCACCAGCGGCGAAATGCGCCTAAGCAATTTCCTGCTCTGGCAGCTCGCCTACGCGGAAATCTACGTTACCTCTACGCTGTGGCCCGACTTCCGGGGTCAGCACCTGCTGGAAGCGATCGCCGAGTACCAGAAGCGGGAACGGCGTTATGGCGGCCTGGTCAGCGCTCATCATGGCAACGGAGCCGGCACCCATAGCCACGGCGACCACTGAGCGCGCCTCCGGGCCGTGGAAGCGCATCGCCACGGCGGCCGTTCTGATCCCCATCGTTCTGGTGATCGTGCTGCGCGCGCCCATCCCTCTGCTCTCCGCCGTGGTGGCGGTGGTCGCGTTGCTGACCACGCATGAATTCCTGCAGCTTTCCCAGTGCTACCGGGTGGAGCCATTGTGGAAGCCGACCTACGTCTATGTCGCCCTGCTTTTCCTGTTCTTGGCGCTTAACGTCCTGAGCGGCAAGCCCCTGATCGCCACCGCCAGCTTCATGGTTGCCATGGGTTTCTCCGCTGCGCTCGCACCCTTTGTATTTTTGGTGATCGGAATGGTCCGGAGCGATTTCGGCACCGCGTTGCCGGCGGCCGCCGCATCCGCTTTCGCCTTTGGCTACATCGCGCTTCCCCTGGGCTTCCTGGTGCAGGTGCGGCAGCAGTGGGCGGGCGCCATCCTGCTGGTGTACGTGCTGCTGGTGGTCTGGGCGGGCGATACCACAGCCTATTTCGTCGGACGCGCTTTCGGCCGCCACTTCATGACCCCGCGCGTCAGCCCCAAAAAGACCTGGGAAGGAGCAGTGGGCTCCATGGTGGGCAGCCTGGTGGTGGGGTGGGCTTTTCTAGCCAACGCGCAGCCCATCAGCTCACTGCTGCTGCTGGCGCATCTTATCGAGCGGCGGGACGGCTACTTTGCCCTGCAGCCCTGGCCGCTGGTCACCATCCTGGTGCTGTCGGCCATAATTAACGTGGCGGCCCAACTTGGTGACCTGGTCGAATCGCTGATTAAACGCGGCGCCGATGTCAAAGATTCGGGCGCGCTCCTGCCCGGCCACGGGGGCATGCTGGACCGCATTGACGCGCTCTTGTTGGCGGCGCCGGTGATATGGTTTTACGCGGCGCTGCGGGTGTTGTCATAGCCGTCAGGCGTCAGCTCTCAGCTTGGCCGGTTTAGCTGAGAGCTGATAGCTGAAAGCTGAGAGCTTCACGATAAACTACCGTGAGCACATGAAAACCCTCGCCATCCTCGGTTCCACCGGCTCCATCGGACGCAGCACGCTCTCCATTGTGGAGTCCTATCCTGACCGTTTTCGCGTGCTCACCCTGGCCGCGGGCAAGAACCTGGAAGCCGCCTACGAGCAGGCCCGGCGCTGGCGGCCACGCATAGTCTCGATGGGCAATGAGGCCGCGGCCAACGAACTGCGCTCCCGCTTCCTCCGCGAAGGCCTGAGCGAAATCGAAGTCTCCCACGGCTCTCCAGGAACGGTACAGGTGGCCACTCATCCCGAAGTGGATTTTGTGGTCAGCGCGATTGTGGGCGTGGCCGGCCTGGAGGCCACTTACGAAGCGGTTAAGTCGGGAAAGACGGTAGGTCTGGCTAACAAGGAGTGCATGGTGGCCGCCGGCGAACTGCTCACCGCGGAGGCGCGGAAGCACAACAAACCCCTGCTTCCCATTGATAGCGAACACAACGCCGTGCACCAGTGCCTGCGGGGCGGGCGCGTGGAAGAAGTGGAGGCCATCTGGCTGACGGCGTCCGGCGGGCCATTCCTCAATACTCCGCGCTCCGAGTTTGCCTCAATTACGGTGCAACAGGCCCTCAACCACCCCACCTGGAAGATGGGGCGCCGCATCACCATTGATTCCGCCACTCTGATGAACAAGGGCTTCGAAGTTATCGAGGCCTGCCGCCTCTTCGGCGTGCCGCCGGAGAAAGTGAAGGTCATCGTGCACCCCCAGTCCACCATCCATTCCATGGTGGAGTTTGTGGACGGCAGCATCCTGGCCCAGTTCTCGGTCACCGACATGCGCCTGCCCATCCTCTACGCCTTGACCTACCCGGAGCGCATCAGTTCCAGCTTGCGCTTCCCGGTCATGGACCTGCGGCACCTCGACTTCACGCCTCCCGATATGGAAAAGTTCCCCTGTTTGCGGCTGGCCTATGAAGCAGCCCGCGAGGGTGGTGCTAAGCCGATTGCCCTCAACGCTTCCGATGAGGTAGCCGTGGCCGCTTTTCTGGACGGCAGCATTCGTTTTGACCAGATTCCCGAGACCATCGAGTACGTTCTTGGTGAAACTGAAAACCGCAAACCTGAATCTATAAATGAGATACTATTAACGGACGCAGAGGCACGCACCGCCGCCAAGAAACGGGTGCAGTACCTGTCCCGCAGCAACTCCCCATTGCCATGGACGGCTTCCGCAATCCACCACGGAGAGTAGCTTCCTAACTGTATGAACGGCTTCCTGTTAGCAGTGGTCGCCACAGCAGCAGTGCTTGGCTTCATGATTCTGATTCATGAATTCGGGCACTACATCACAGCCAAAATGTTCGGGGTGCGCGTGGAGGTATTCTCCATTGGCTTTGGCACCCGCCTGCTGGGCTGGAAAAAAGGGGACACCGACTATCGCATCAGCGCCATTCCGCTGGGCGGCTATGTCCGTATGTCGGGGGAAAACCCCATGGAGGCGCGTACCGGCGACCCGGGCGAGTTCCTGTCCCATCCCCGCTGGCAGCGCTTCATTATTGCCATAGCCGGGCCGTTCATGAACATCTTTCTGGCCCTGGCCCTGCTCACTGGCGTGTACATGGTGAGCTTCTCGCGCCCCATCTGGGCCAATAAGCCGGCGCTGATCGGGTACGTGATCAAGGATTCGGCCGCCGCCAAGACCGGCATTCAACCGGGCGACAGGATTTTGCGTGTTGCCAACGGGGAGCTGAATCCGACCTGGCAGCAGGTGATCCCGGAGATGGTGCTCAGTCCCAACCAACCGGTCCAAGTGGAGCTGCAGCGCGGCGACCAGACTTTTACCAAGACGGTTGTTCCTGAACCCACCGGCCCGGACCAGTACGGCAGCGCGGGCTGGGTACCGGATCAGCCCAATGTCGTGACCTCGCTGGAAGAGGGCCTGCCGGCTGACAAGGCTGGCATGAAACTGGGCGATAAGATTGTCGCCGTAAATGGCAAGGCCGTGCGCTCCGTTCCCGCCATCATTGACACATTGCAGGATGCGCAGGGCAAACCGGCAAGCTTCACGGTGGAGCGCGACGGCAAGCAACTCAACCTGACCATCACGCCGGAACTGGTCCTCGCCCCCGGGGAAGAAGAGAAACGCTGGCGCATTGGCATCAGTTGCGACCCGGACGAGGTCACCCAGCTTTCTTTCGTCGCTGCCATGCGGCAGTCCTGGCAGGACAACAAGAAGAGCTCCTACCTGATTCTGGAGCTGGTGGAAAAGATGGTTCGCCGCCAGGTTTCCATGCGGCAAATGGAAGGTCCCATTGGCATAGCCCGCGCCTCCGGCGAAGCCGCCAAGCAGGGCCTGTCGCCCCTGCTGGAGTTGACCGCCGCCATCAGCCTCAACCTCGGCATCTTCAACCTGTTCCCCATCCCGATACTGGATGGCGGCGTCATTCTGATGCTCTTCATTGAAAGCCTGATGGGACACGACATCAGCCTGCAGGTAAAAGAGCGCGTGTACCAGATGGCGTTCCTGTTCCTGGTGCTGTTCTTTGTGGTCGTGATTTATAACGACCTGGTGAAGACGCTGCCGGGATTGGCGCAAAGGCTGCCGTAGCGCATGCTAAACTAGCCTTGGGATGGCAACTACCCAGCGCAGAAAGACTTACGCCTGCAACATAGGCGCGGTGCGGGTCGGGGGCGACGCCCCGGTCGTGGTGCAATCCATGACCAACACCGACACTGCCGATGTTCCCGGCACGGTCAAGCAAGTTTCCGCCCTGGCCCGCGCCGGCTCCGAACTGGTGCGCGTTACGGTCAACAATGAGGCGGCTGCCGCCGCCCTCCCCCACATCGTGGCCGGTCTAGAGAAGCAGGGCGTGCGCGTGCCCATCATCGGCGACTTCCACTACAACGGCCATCTGCTGCTGAAAAAGTTTCCCGCCTGCGCCCGCACGCTGGCCAAGTACCGCATCAACCCCGGCAACGTGAGTGTGGGCCGCAAAGATGACGACAACTTCCGCACCATGGTGGAAGTGGCGGCTCAGAACGACAAGCCGGTGCGCATCGGCGTGAATTGGGGCTCGCTCGACCAGGCCCTGCTCACCCGCATGATGGACGAGAACTCCCGCCTGGATGAGCCCAAGGACGCGCGCGACGTGACCATGGAAGCCATGGTGGTGAGCGCGCTCAACTCCGCCGCGAAAGCGGAGCAGTACGGCCTGCGCCGCGACCAGATCATCCTCAGCGCCAAGGTCAGCGGCGTGCAGGACCTGATTGACGTCTACCGCAGCCTGGCGGCGCGCTGCCAGTATCCGCTGCACCTGGGCCTTACCGAGGCCGGCATGGGCATGAAGGGCATTGTGGCCTCCACAGCGGCGCTGGGCGTGCTCCTCCAGGAAGGCATTGGCGATACCATTCGCGTCTCGCTCACACCCGCGCCCGGCGGCGACCGCACCGAAGAGGTGTTGGTTGCGCAGCAGATTCTGCAATCGCTGGGCATTCGCAGCTTCACCCCGCAGGTGACCGCCTGCCCCGGCTGCGGCCGCACCACCAGTACCTTCTTCCAGGAGATGGCGGAGCAGATCCAGTCCTACCTGCGGCAGCAGATGCCGGTGTGGAAGCAGCGCTATCCGGGCGTGGAGGAATTGAAAGTGGCGGTGATGGGGTGCGTGGTCAACGGCCCCGGCGAATCCAAGCACTCGCACATCGGCATTTCCCTACCTGGCACCTTCGAAGAGCCTAAAGCGCCGGTGTTCGTGGATGGACGTCTGATGACGACGCTGCGCGGCGATAAGATCGTCGCCGAATTTA
>DASYWT010000486.1:0-24323 GCA_035935775.1 Terriglobales bacterium | reverse complement strand
CCTTGCTCCAGTTCTGCTCAATCTGCGCCGACCCCTCCAATCGGTTGGCGGTGTAGGTAACGACGTCAATGGAGTTGTCATAGAAACCGGCAAAGGTAAGCCGCAGCTTGTCATTGTTAAGCCAGTGTGGCGCGACGTAGCTGACCAAGGCCCGCTGCTCCAGGCGGCCAAAATGCGATTTGAAGGAAATGGTATGGTCGCGCCCGCGGAAGTTCAGGCGCGTCACTCCGAACGATACGCGCGGGCTCACACCCGTTTCTCCCTGGGGCTGGGTGGAACCGGAGGGCTGTCCCGTCTGAGCTTCAAATCCGAAGCCGTAGTTGAAGGTATAGCGCCGAGCCTCTTTCACGCTGAACAGCACGTTCTTTTGCGTGATGTCGCCGGACGGATTCTGCACCGCCGTGTCAACCTCGTTAAAGATACCCAGGTTGTAGAGCTGGCTCTGGCTGTCATACATCTGGTTCTGGCTGATGGGGTCGCCGGTGTGCACTTGCAATTCGCGCCGCACCACGTAGGGACGGGTGTAGTTCAGCCCGTCCACCAGGACACGATCCACAAAGAATTGCTGCCCTTCACGAATCGTATACGTGATGTTCATGCGGTTGGGTTGGCCGGGCATAGGCGTCGCCATGTATTCGAAGGAGGCGTCGGGAAACCCGTTGTTGAAATAGTAGGTAAGGATCGAGTCGCGATCGGCGGCGATGTTGGCCTCTGAAAATGGCTGCCCATCGACGTTGGAAAGATTAGGCCGCAGCGCCTCGTCGGGGACCGCGCGGTTGCCGACGATCTGCAAGCTGCCGACCAGGGTCTGCGGCCCTTCGGTGATGTGAATATCCACCGCAATCCGTCCCATCTGGCCCAGATAATTGTCGTGCATCGTCGAGGTCACCTCCACCTGCTGGAAGCCGTTGGCGCGGTACAGGTCCTCAATCGCTTTCACATCGCTGGCCAGCAATTCCTGGCTGTACAGTCCCCGGGAAAACAGCCGCCCGGCGGTCTGAACCTGCATGCGCTCGCGAATCGCTGCGCTGTCGAAGTACTTGTTGCCGCTGATAGCAATATTGGTGAGCTTGTGGCGTATGCCGCGTTCGACAATATAGATAATCTGGCGTTCATTTTTTTGCTGGTCAAATTCGCGCCTAACATTGATTTCGGCGTCGAAGTAACCCTTGGTCTGCATGTAATCCCGCAGATTACGGCGGCCCTCATTTACCAGGTCCTCGTCCACGGCGTTTTCTTCGTAAACCGGAACCAGCTTTTTGATCTCGCCGGTACGCAGGCTGGCCCCTTGCACGCGCACGATGACGATCGGCCCTGGTTCAGCATTCAGCACGTAATCGACGGTGTTGGTACCCGGCTGGAAGTTCTGGCTGGGAATTGAGACCTGGGCCTCCAGGCGGTTGATCTTCTGGTATTTCTTGCGCAGGCGGCGCAGGGCGTTGGTAATGCTCTGTGCCGTGGCGCGGTCGCCGGGATGGAAGTGGGCGGCGTTCAGCAACTCCAGCAGGCTGTACCCGGCATGGCCGGTAAGGGTAATGCGGCCGACTCGTGCCTGCGCTCCCGGATCCACCCGGAAGGAGATGCTCACCTGCTGGGTTAACGGGTCGCGTTGCTCGCTCTCCGTAATCGTCGCCTGATAGTAACCGTTCTCCTGCAGCAACTGGCCCATGCGGTCAATGCCGGTTTGCAGCTTTTCCGGGGTGTAGAGTTCCCCCAATTGCAGCTTGCTCGCATTGCCCAGTTGCGTATTGGTAAGTTCGCGCGGCGCTCCTTCCACATTGACCACGCCCACGAAGTAGTTCTGCACGGCGCGGAAGACGAGTGTCACCTCATTCTGCTGCGTGCGGTCGGCCTCTACCTGGATGTCGGCAAAACGACCGGTGGCGAAGAGTGCGCGAACACTGTCGCGGATCTTGACGCGGTCCAGGGGCTGATTTGCCTTTTGGCTGACTATCTTTTGCAACTGATCCAAGTCGCCGCTCTGTACGCCAGCGAAGCGGATGTCACGCACCGGCAGCCCCTGGTACTCAAAAATGGCGCCCAGGGGAGTGGAGGCAGGACCAGATGTGGGAGTGGATACCGGCGTGGCCAGCACGGGGTCCTGTGGCGCGGCGGCGGTTTGCACACGGTGCACTTCCCGCTCTCCTGTGGCGTGCTGCCCCCACGTCAGGGCCGGCAACAGAATTACCGCTGCCGTTCCCATCACCAGTGTCGCGAGTGTCCGGACAAATGTTGCCCTTACCGCCAAACGGACTCCTTGCCGCCCTATCTGCCCCGTCTGAGATGGATTGCAGCCACTTCGATGAACCCGTCACAAAAGGCAACGTTGCGCGCCCGAACTGTACTGGATGTGCGGCTCCGCCCGGGCCGGACCCAGTCGCGACGCCCCCCGGGGAAGCCCACGGTGCGCCTACGCTTCCCCAAGCGCTGCGATGCCCCGATTCGCGAGTTGCTGCCTCCTATAATAAAGGGTTAGTACATCCTGAGGGGATGTCCAGTGAGTTTCGAGGAGCGTTACTCGCGGCAAGTTCTGTTTCCTGGCATCGGCGCCGAGGGCCAGCTTCGGCTGGCCCAGGCCCGTGTCGCCATCGTAGGCTGCGGCGCTACCGGCTCGATACTGGCAGGTTTGCTGGTCCGCGCCGGGGTGGGCGCGCTGCGCATCATTGACCGCGATTACGTTGAGGCCAGCAATCTGCAGCGCCAGGCATTGTTCGACGAAGCCGATGCCGCCGCTTCCCTGCCCAAGGCGATCGCCGCCGGGCGCAAGCTCGCCGCCCTCAACTCTGAAATTCTGGTCGAGCCCGAAGTGGCAGACCTTACTCCGGAAAACATTGACCGGCTGCTCTCCGGAGCCCAACTGCTGCTGGACGGCACGGATAACTTTGAAACCCGCTACCTGCTGAATGATTTTGCCGTGCAGCGCGGGCTGCCCTGGATCTACTGCGCGGCGGTGGGCAGTTACGGCGTCACTATGAACGTACTGCCGGGTGAAACCGCATGCCTGGCCTGCCTCTTTCCCGAATTACCGCGGGGCGCGCTGGAGACCTGCGAGACCGCCGGAGTGCTGGGTCCGGCGGTGAGCCTGGTCGCCTCGGTCGCAGCCGGCGAAGCCTTAAAGCTACTGGTGGGAGCGCGGGAACAACTGCGCCGTACCCTCCTCTCCTGGGACATCTGGACCAACCGGACTTCCGCCCTTCAGGCGGGTGAGCCCCGCCCTGATTGCACCGTTTGTGGACGGCGTGAATTCGTTCATTTGGCGGGCCAGGGGCGGCCGCAAATCACCCTTTGCGGACGTAATTCCGTGCAGATTCACGAGCGCGCCCGACCGGTGGATTTTCTCCTTATGAGTGAACGACTTAAGCCTCATGGCACCGTCCGTCACAATGAATTTGTGCTCAAATTCTGGCATGAAGCTTACGAATTCACCCTGTTTCCAGACGGCCGGGCGATCATTAAGGGAACCTCAGACACCGCCATCGCCCGAAGCCTATATGCCCGCTATATAGGAAGTTAGTGACTTTCCAGGATGAAATACTTTAAGATCTGCTCGGAATATCCGGCCAACCAGCCGGAGGGAGGAAGTTATGCGTCGTGGGTTCCTGGCAGGGGCAGTTCTTTTGCTGAGTTTAGCGACGGTGCAAGCTTTTGGGCAGACTTGGGTAACGAATACGGGCTTTGCCAGCAACCGATTGCTCTGGGATCAGTTCAACTACCCGGTGGTGAGCACTCCAATGCTGAGCCTGAACTCGGTTTCTCTATCACCTGCGGGCGCCAGCAACGCCACCCCCGGCAATGTTGCGGGAGCGACCAACGCAACCCTTTCCATCACCAACATGGGATTGAGCAGCACCGCCAACATGACGCCGCCCGCGGTCACGCTGGTAAGCGTGAGCGGACAGCCAACGGTGGTGGGAGCAGTCTCTGCCTTGGTTGGGCCGCGGCCCTTCGTACCTTTGGCCGCGGGTCTCGGTCGCCATACGATGGCACGTCCCCGGCCGCACGGAATGATGATGGCCCACAACGCGCCTCAGACTATCTTCCTCAATACCGGCGCGGCAGTATTCGACAACGCTTATGGCATTCCGGTGACGCCGGAAAATCTGGCCCAAGCGGCAAAGGACATTCGCGCCTGGGAGCAGGCGCATCCGCCCGCCAAGGTTTATACCAATCAGGATGTTGACCGGATTCACCAGCAGGATGCCAGCCGGCCTGAGACGGCGATTCCCGCGCCCAAGCAGTAGGAAAGTTTTGAGGTTTCAAGGTTTCGCGTTTCAAGTGTTCTGTCTCGTCGTGGGACTTACCTTGAAACTCGAAACTTGAAGCTGGGAACTCCCGGGCTTTTCCGCGCGTGACGCTGGTCACACCTTCGTTTTGCCCCGTCTGATATCCTCTGCTCTCAGCCAGCAACAAAGAGAAGTCCAACTTGACCACTGAAGCCGCTGTTCGCGACGTCGCCGCCCGCCCCGAACCTTCCCGCCTGTATCGCTGGATGGTTTTGTTGTTCATCAGCCTGGCGATGCTGGGCAACTACTACGTTTACGATTGCATTGCTCCGATTGCCGACCTGCTGGTCAAGCAGCTGCACTTCACTGACTCCAACGTCGGCCTGCTGCAGGCGATCTACAGCATGCCCAACGTCTTCATGGTGCTGATTGGCGGCATCATTGTGGACCGCATCGGGACCCGCAAGGCCATCTTCATTTTTGGCGTGCTCTGCCTGTTAGGGGCGGTCATCACCGTGGCTTCACCCACGCTGGCGGTGATGGCTTCCGGGCGGCTGGTGTTCGGGCTGGGCGCCGAGTCCCTGATTGTTGCCGTGACCACGGCCGTGGCCAAGTGGTTTCGCGGCAAGGAACTAAGCTTCGCCTTCGGCATGAACTTGATGATTGCCCGGCTGGGCACCTGGCTGGCACAGAATTCTCCTACCTGGGCGCAACCAGCCTATACGAACTGGCGTAATCCGCTGCTCATCGCCGTGGGCTTCGGCACCCTGTGCGTGATTGGCGCCGTGCTCTATTGGATTTTTGAGGCTCGCGCCGAGCAAAAGTACTCACTGGGGCAGGCGGGCTCCACCGACAAAGTCGTGCTGAGCGATGTCCTACGCTTCGGCCGCTCTTACTGGTACATCGTAGCGCTGTGCATTGTGTTTTATTCCGGAATCTTCCCCTTTGAGACGTTCGCCATCAAGTTTTTCATGGATGCCCATCACACCAGCCGCGAGCTTGGCGGCTTTCTGGTCAGCATACTGACCGCCTTCACCATGTTCGGCACGCCCAGCTTCGGGTTGTTCGCCGACAAGGTTGGCAGGCGCGCCCTGCTCATGATGTTCGGTTCCGTGCTGCTCATCCCCGTGTACTTGATGATGGGATACACCAACATTTCCCTATACGTACCCATGGCCATGATGGGAGTGTCGTTCTCGCTGATTCCGGCGGTAATGTGGCCTTCGGTGGCCTACATCGTGGAGCAATCGAAGCTGGGCACCGCCTACGGGCTGATGACCATGATCCAGAACATCGGCCTGGCGGGATTCAACCTGCTCATCGGCTGGGCCAACGACCACGCTCACGCCAGCGCCGCCAATCCCGACGGCTACCGCCTGGGCATGTGTATCTTCTCCGTTCTCGGATTTCTGGGTTTGACCTTTGCCTTCCTGCTGCGCCAGCGTGAAACTGGCCCACACGGGCACGGACTGGAAACGATAACCGCCAAATCGGCGGCATGATCAGGCGGTCTGCAGGATCTGGCGGATCGCGGCCGCGAGCCGCTCCCTGTTGGCGGTTTCCACTTCCAGTTGCTTGCGGCCGGCGCGGGTACGTGAATAGTCCTTGGCGCGGCGGTTGTTCTCCGAAGGCCGCCACTCAGCCTCGATCCATCCCTGATGCTCCAGGCGATGTAGCGCCGGATAGAGCGAGCCTTGTTGCACTTGCAGGGCGTCCTTCGAGATTTGCTGGATGCGCTGAGCTACGCCCCAGCCGTGCATTGAGTCCAGGGCGAGCGTTTTCAGGATCAGCAGGTCCAGCGTTCCCTGCAGCAGATCTACCGGTTGGCTCATTGCTCCTCCTGAAAACGGGTGTCGCCCCTAAAGGGGCTCGCTGCTTTCTCTGGGGCTTACCCAGGGCTCACGCCCTGGGCTAAAAACTATTTCGCCCTGACGGGCTGGGTTCACGATTTGTGGTAGAGACGTTGCTTGCAACGTCTCCATTCCGCTTCGTTTCATAAACGAGACGTAACAAGTTACGTCTCTACCGAGCATTTGCGCACACGAGACCTAACAAGTTACGCCTCCATCGAGTATTTGTGGCGCGGGCGCCCCCGCCCGCGAACTCGCCGTTCCAGCACGTCTGCCTGAATCCTGCGCGGTTTGTGGTAGAGACGTTGCTTGCAACGTCTCCGGTCCGTTTCGTTTCATGAGCGAGACGTAACAAGTTACGTCTCTACGCGCCTCATTCCCAGCGCAAGGCCACCATGGGGTCAATGCGGGTGGCAGCGAACGCCGGAATAAACGTCGCCAGCAAGGCTACGACAAGCAGCATCCCGGCGGCGCTGCACAGTGTGAGCGGATCATTGGGCTCGATCTCAAACAACAATCCCCGCAACAAGCGCGAAAGCCCGAGTGCCGCGCCAATTCCCAGCATGCCGCCAGTCACAATGAGCAACAGCCCTTTGCCGGTTACCAACCGGAGAACATCGCCGGTGCTGGCGCCCAGCGCCATGCGCACGCCGATCTCCTGCGTGCGCTGGGTCACCAGGAAGGCGACGACGCCGTATACGCCGATGGCGGCCAGCAGAACTCCCAGCACAGCAAACAGGCTGAGCAGGGCCGCATCGAAGCGCGGGCGCGCTTCCATCTGGCTCACGCGCTGGCGCATGGTGTCTACGCTGACGGGAAGCGTGGGATCGAGGGCGGCAATTTCGCTGCGTACCCAGGCGGACATGGCCGCAGCCTTCATGGCTGTGCGAACAATAACGTACGCGTGAGTATCAACCTGGCTGCGCGGATCGCCAGCGGCAGCAGCGGCGTGCCGTCGTGCTACGTAATATTCCGGATCGCCGGTTGCGGACAGGCCGCCATTCTTTACATCCGCTGCCACCCCAATCACCGTGTACCAGGGACCTTCGCCAAACTGCAGTTGCTGTCCCAGTGGATCTTCGCCGGGAAACAGGCGCTCTGCCAGCCGGCGGCTGAGAACAGTGGCGTGCTGCACAGGACCCCGATCGGCTTCGGTGAAGCCGCGGCCGCGCACAATGGGAATGTCGAGGGCGGAGAAATATTGGGGCGTAACCGAGCGCCAGGTCACATCGCCGCCCGTGCCCTCAGGGGAGCGCGGACGGCCGCGCACGTTGATAGCAGCGTAGATATGGAAGTGTTGCCATCCGCCGGGAGGAAGTGAATCGCTGAGGGCGAGGTCGCTCACTCCGGGCAGGCGGCGCAGGCGAGTTTCCATCTGATCGAAAAAGGCGAGTTGCTGTTCGGGCTGGCGATAGCGTTGTCGCCCCAGCGTGATCTCCGCCAGCAGCAGACTGTCGGTGCGCATGCCCAGCGGCTGGTTTTGAAGGTTCCACAAGCTGCGCAACAGCAGGCTGGCGCCCGCCAAAAGCACCAAGGAAATTGCCACCTGCGCCACCACCAGCATTTGTCGGAATAAGCCGCGCGAACCAGCACTGGAGCGCGTTCCCACCAGCGCCAATTGTGGAGGAGCACGATGCAGCGCGGGAACCAGTCCAAAAACCAGTCCGCAGGCGACCGAGACCGCCAGAGTGAAGAGGAGGACACGGTGGTCCAACCCCGAGGGTTGCAGCCGGGGCACGCCCTTGGGGGCAATGCCCACGAACACGCGCAGCAGGCCATAACCCAAGGCACAGCCCAGCGCGCCACCGCTGAGAGCCAGCACCAGGTTTTCGGTGAGCGCCTGGCGGACCATGCGCGCGCGGCTTGCCCCCAGCGCTACCCGGACAGCCAGGTCACGCTGCCGGGCCGCCGAACGCGCCAACAGCAGGTTGGCAACGTTGGCGCAGGCGATCAGCAGCACGGCGAGTACAGCACCCAGGAGCACCCATGCCGCCAGCCTCGAGTCACCCAGTTCGCGGTCGCGCAGCGAGCGCACCGCCAGATGGATTTCATTGCGGAACTGGGGAGGCGTGGTCTTCAGCAGGCCGGTGACGAGCGGATGCAACTGCGCCCTGGCCTGTTCCATCGTGAGTCCCGGCTTGAGGCGCGCGAAGCAGCGCAGAACCCGCCCCGTAGGCTGGGTCTTCTGCTCGTTCCAATCAATTCGCTGGGGCAGGAGGAGGTCAGCGGCCGCAAGAGTCGGCATTTCGAAGCCGCGCGGCAAAATGCCCACAACCCGCACGGGCTTGCCGTCCACCGACATAAGCGTTCCCAGAGCAACCGCACTGCCGCCAAAACGGCTGCGCCACAGGCCATAGGAGATGAGAGCCACCGGGGGAGCGTTCGGCCGATCATCGTCCGGCGCGAAACCCCGCCCCAACGCCGGACTCAGTCCGAGGACCGCCAAAAAGTTGGACTCCACTTGCAGGCAGTTCATGCGCAGCGGGTGTATTTCGGTGAGATCGCAAGTGGACGCGGCTGAGTCGAACGCGGTCATGGAGGTGATAGCGGAAAACGGCAGCCTGGCTTCCCGCCAGTAGGCATAGTTCGCCCCCAGCATGAACTCGTTATTTTCAATGGGCGCGGTGATGCCCACGGAGACCAGGCGCGCGGCATGAGGGTAAGGCAGGCTGCGGAACAAAATGCGGTCCACGAAACTGAAGACGGCGGTGCTGGCGCCGATGCCCAGCGCGATAGTGCACACCACCGCCAGCGTAAACAGCGGGTTCTTGTGGAAGCCGCGGAGGGCATAATGCAGGTCCTTGGCGGTGGAGTCCAGCAGGCGCGCGCCCCATTGGTCGCGGCAATCTTCCTTTATGCTTTCCAGCCCGCCAAAAGCAATCAGGGCTTGGCGGCGCGCCTGTTCTGGCTCCATGCCCGCGGCCAGGTTGGCCTCAATCTGCTGTTCCAGGTGAAACCGCAGTTCGTCGGCCAGATCATTATTCATTTCGCGGCGACTGAACAACGATCGCAGCCCTGCCGATATGCGCGCTCGCAGGCGCACGTTGTGCCTCCATCAGAACAGGCGAGCTGCGCTAATCCGCACAGGCGAGGGCGCCTGTGCCCACACAAACTCGCCAGCTATCAATTCCCCGGGTTCGGCGAAAGAGCGCTTTACGCACCCCCTAGAGATTCGACAAGAAGGATGCACCGGCTCCTGTAGAATGTCAAGGGGGAGGTCGGACAACGGAAGCTGGGTGCGGCGACGGCAGAGATTCCGCGCGTTTGCATTTCGCAAGAATCGGCGCTTCTCCAAAGACCAAGTACCACTAGGAGAGTTACTGCTTCGGAATATCAAGGCCAAGGCTCGATGAAGGCAGAGTTTGAGACCTGAGGCACAAATCGGGGTGACCCGGGTCACTGCGGGACGGGTCGTTTCATTCCATGTTGTAGGAGATGAGAAATGCACGCCGCAAGGCGAGCGGGGAGTCGTGTCTGCCGGAGGTGGCGGAGAAAGCCGGGGTGCTCCTGGTCCTGCTGGCGCCCCAAGTGGGATTGGATTTCGAGCAAATCTGGGTGCAGACGCTGCTCGCAATGCTGGCAACGGCGGCGGTTGTCTTGATTATTGCCTGGCGGAGGCACAGGAAAATCATTGGGCGGTTGCGGGCGGAATTGTGCCGCGCGCTGGAACAGGCGCGGAACAGCAACCGGGAGCGAGACCTGGCCCAGGGCGAACTATTGCTGCGCCTTGACCAGGAGCGCGAACTGAACAAGCAAAAGATGCAGTTGCAGGCGCAGCTGGCGGACTATGAAAAATGCGCAGCCCTGGCGCAAATGGCGCTGGGAGCGGCGCACGAAATCAACAATCCCCTTCTGGGGATTCTTTCTCATCTGGAACTGGAACTGAAAGCCTCCGACCCGGAAGCGCACACCGAGATTGAGCAGTGCATCGAAAGCGCGAAACGAATATCCGGCACCACCCGCGGCTTGCTCAATTACACCCGTCCCGACCCGGTGCGGGTAAGCCGCATTCAACTGGGACCGCTGCTCGGCGAATTGCTGAGCTTTCTGCAGCACCAGCCTCTGCTGCGGGCGCTGCACGTGGAAAACCGGGTCACCTCAGAGGTTCCGCCCATATACGCTGATTCCCAGCAGTTGTCCCAGGTACTGATGAACGTGCTGCTGAACGCCGCCGAGGCCACCCCGGCAGGAGGAAGCATCACGGTTGAGGCGCAGGCCCTGCCTGCGACAAAAGGAGTGGAAATCCGCGTGAGCGATACCGGCAACGGAATTCCACCAGATATCCTGCCGCATATTTTTGAACCATTCTTCACCACCAAACGGGGCAAGGGGACGGGACTGGGGTTGAGCATCAGCCAGGCCTACGTACGCAGTCATGGCGGTGAAATCCGCGTGGAAAGTGCGCCAGGCAAAGGCACCATTGTGCGGATTACGCTGCCCATCGGCGGGCGAGCGGCGCAGGGCGCGGAAGAGGAAAATACGGAGGTCGTGGTCTGAACCATGGCTTATTCCATACTCGTCGTTGACGATGAAGAGTTGACCCAGCGGACCATCAGCCGTGGCCTTCGCCAGGAGGGATGGGATGTGCTCGTGGCCAGCAACGGCGAGGAGGGCCTGAAGATCTTTACCCAGGAAAAGCCGGAACTGGCCTTGCTGGACGTGGTTCTGCCCGGACTGAACGGCGTGGAAGTGCTGCGTCAAATCAAGCAGCAGGCGCCGGCCACGGTCGTGGTCATGATGAGCGCTTACCACATGGTGGACCGGGCAGTGGAGGCGATGAAGCTGGGCGCTTTCGACTACCTGCTCAAGCCATTCCACCTGAGCGACATGGTAGCCACCATGCATCACGCAACGGAAATGCTGCAACTGCGCGTGCGGGTTCGCGAAACCATCGAGAGCGCCAAAGGCCGCTACGATTTTGGCCGGGTGGTTACGAACAATGAAGCAACTCGCAAAATGCTGGAGGTAGCGCGGAGAGCAGCGGAAGCGGAGCACACCACCATCCTGATCGAGGGCGAAAGCGGCACCGGAAAAGGGGTGCTGGCCCGCGCCATCCACTACGCCAGCCCGCGGGCGTCCATGCCCCTGCTCGAGATCAACTGCGCAGCTTTGCCCGATGCCCTGCTGGAAAGCGAGTTGTTTGGCTACGAGCCAGGCGCATTCACCGATGCCCGGCGGCGCAAGGAGGGTCTGCTGGAGCGGGCGCACGGAGGCACCATTTTTCTCGATGAAATCGGCAACATGTCCCCCAGTGTGCAGGCCAAGCTGCTGCGGGTTTTGGAGGAAGGCACATTTCTGCGCCTGGGTGGCACGCGGGTGATCCACGTGGATGTGCGCATCATTGCCGCCACCAATGCCAATCTGAAGGAAGCGCTGGCGCAGGGGCGCTTCCGCGAAGATCTTTACTACCGGCTCAACGTGGTGCCGCTGTTCATTCCACCGCTGCGCGAGCGCCGGGAAGACATTTTGCCCCTGGCGCTCGACCTGGTGGCGCATTTCAATGGCGAACTCAAGAAGTCATTCACCGGGCTCACGCCGCCGGCCGCTGAGTTGCTGAGCCGCTACGCATGGCCCGGCAACATTCGCGAATTGAAGAACGTAATCGAGCGGGCCATGATTCTTTCACCTGAAGGCGACATTGACGCCGAGTATCTACCCGAGGAAATACGCGATTACAAAGAGCTGCGCACGCCCTCGGAACCTTTTTCGGCTTTCGATGTGTCGCCAACCGGCCACCAGTTTGTGACCCTGGATGAACTCGAGGAAGACTATATCGAGCAGGTGCTCATGGCCACAGGGAACAACAAAACCCAGGCCGCGCGCCTGCTTGGCATCCATCCCACATCTCTCCAGCGGCGGCTGAAGGCTAAGAAGGAGGGCCTGCGAAGCTAGCTTGGTTCCTGCCTTCAGAATCCCCTGAGACCCTCCTCATCGCTGCTGCAGAATGCAGTATTACCCAGCAAAACGCAGCGTTCCACCCCGCTCCGCGGTGCGGTTCGAACTGCTAAATCCTTTCCCATCAGCATGTCACTCACGCTTCCGGTTTGCCGCTAACGTGCAATAGCACAGATGTTGAACAGGGCCGTTTACCACGGTACACGGGACGGTAGTACGCCGTCGGTGGGCGAGGAGGCAGGCATGTCAATTCTTTTTGTGCTGCTGATGTTTCTCCTGATTCTGACCGTTAGCTACTTTCGCGGGCGCCAGGCGCCTGTATCCGCCCGAGTGGCGGCGCCCGCGCCTCGTCCCCAGGTCAAACGTGAGCTCGGCTTTGAGATACCGCTGAACTACTGCTTCCATCCCGGACACACCTGGGTGATGCGCGAAGACCGGGAGTCGGCACGCGTAGGCGTAGATAGCTTTACCGCCAGCCTGCTCAACCATATTGACTCCATCGTAGTCACCCCAGAACAGCGCTGGGTGCGGCAAGGGCAAAAGCTGCTGACCATCACCGCGGACGGGCAAACCCTGGAAATGCTTTCTCCGGTGGAAGGGGTGGTCACCGCAGTAAGGCCGGAAGTAATCAAGACGCCCGACCTGTTGCTGCGCGACCCCTACCACCAGGGCTGGGTATGCACCATCAAGTCGCCGGAAATGGATACCAACCTGCGCAATCTGGTGCAAGGGCCCATGGTAGCGGCCTGGATGCAAAACAACGTCAGCCGTCTGAACCAAATGGTGTCGCAGACGCAATCGGGACTGGCTCAGGACGGAGGAACGCCGCTGAAAGGCGTGCTCAACACCCTGCAGCCGGAGATTCGGCGCAAGGTGATCGCGGAGTTCTTCCTGACGTAGCGCAGCAATGCCGGACACTGGGAGCACAAATGGGAACGAAAACGGAGCACGCAATATGAAAAGCAAAGCGATCCTGGTGGATATCACTAAATGCATCGGTTGCCGTAATTGCGAGCAGGCATGCAAAGAAGCGCACGGATTTCCGCTGGAGACCGAACCGGTGCTCTCGGCCACCGCGCTGACGGTGGTGGAACCGCGAGGCGACAAGTTCGTGCGGCGGCTGTGCATGCATTGTCAGGATCCGGCATGCGCCTCCGCCTGTCCGGTTGGCGCGCTCAAGAAGACAGCGGCCGGACCAGTGGTCTACGAGGCGGGCAGGTGCATCGGTTGCCGTTATTGCATGCTGGCCTGTCCCTTCGGGGTGCCGCGCTATGAATGGACCAAGCTGGCGCCCTACGTGAAGAAATGCGATATGTGCGCGGAGCGAGTGGAGAAAGCGGGACTGCCGGCCTGCGTTCAGGCGTGTCCGACGGGAGCATCACTGTTCGGCGATCGCGAGGAGTTGCTGGCCGAAGCTCAAAAGCAAATCCGCGAAAATGCCAGTTACGTGAAGCACATTTACGGCAGCGAAGAAGTGGGCGGCACTTCTGTGTTTTTCATCTCCGATGTGCCCTTTGAAAAGCTCGGTTTCGTGGCTGCGCCCGGCAAACAGCCCATGCCCACCTTGACCGCTAACGCACTGGGGGACGTGCCCACGGTGGTGCTCATGGGCAGTTCCCTGCTCGCGGGTCTGTATTGGATCACCGAACGGCGGAAGCTGGTGGCTTTGGCCGAGTCAAAAGAGAAATCTTCCACGTCCGTCGCGGATGAGGAAAGGAGCTAACATGGCGGGCATTCGATTTCCCAAAATCACCTTGTGGCGAGTGCTGGTGGCGCTTATCTTCGCCACCGGCATCTACGCAACCTATGCGCGGTTCCTGCAGGGATTTGCCGCCAGCACCAACCTGTCGGACGCGGTGCCCTGGGGCCTCTGGGTAGGGCTGGGAACACTCTGCGGGGTGGGACTTTCGGCCGGCGGGTTTGCGGTGGCGGCGGCCGCTTATATCCTCGGTTTTGAGCGTTACCGGCCGGTGGTGCGGGCGGCGGTGCTGGTTTCGTTTCTCGGTTATCTCACCGTGGTGGTCGGCATGCTCTATGAATTGGGACTGCCCTGGCGTCTTTGGCACCCGATCGTGATGTGGAACCGGCGCTCGGTGCTGTTTGAGGTGGCCTGGTGCGTCATGCTCTACACGACCGTTCTGACCTTGGAATTCTCGCCCGCCTTGCTGGAAAAGATTCCCTGGAAACGGGTGCGCGAGTGCTTCCTCCGCTGGCAGCACACCATTCTCATTGAGCTGGTGCTCATAGGCGTGGTCTTATCATCGCTGCACCAATCATTCCTCGGCGGCTTGTACCTGATCACGCAGGGCAGACTTGATCCTCTCTGGTACAGCCCCTACATCCCCAGCATGTTCTATCTTTCAGCCATTCCAGCCGGTCTGGCGGTTACGGTCATGGCGCTTTACCTGAGCGCACGCTCACTGAATGCGCGCTTCGATGTCGGCATACTCGCCGACATCGGCCGGCTACTGGCGCCTCTGCTCGGCATCTACGCCCTGTTCCGCGCCGTTGACCTCGCGACCCACGGCGCCCTGCCGTACATGTTCCGCTGGCGGTCGGAGACTGGACTGTTCTGGCTGGAGATTGCGCTGTTTGTTGTTGTGCCACTCGTGCTCCTGAGTTTCGAACAGGTGCGGTCCAGCCCTCAGTATTTGTACTGTACCTGCGCCCTGGTGGTGATGGGTTTCATGGCGAACCGTCTCAACGTCTCCATCACTGG
Organism: Terriglobales bacterium; assembly: GCA_035935775.1. Classification (GTDB taxonomy): domain Bacteria; phylum Acidobacteriota; class Terriglobia; order Terriglobales; family Acidobacteriaceae; genus JAICWP01. The sequence continues at coordinate 9,636 of DASYWT010000486.1, read as the reverse complement.
CTTGCAGGCGAGCGTCGGGGCGCACTACGTGCCCAAGTGGACAGAAATGGCGTCCACCGCCGCTATTATCACGGCGGCGGTGCTGGCGTTTCGCTACGCCGTGCTCTACCTGAACATTTTTCCGCAGGTGAAACAGCGCTGGACAGTTGGACCGGTGGCAGGAGACTGAAGCGGCTGGAAATTCACCAGCGCCATATCACTCAAGGATCGCCCGGGTTCATCCCCGGGCGCTTCTTTTTGATTAGTGCTATTTCCGTATTATATTCAAGCACTTAGCCGGTCTGCCCGGCGTCCTCCAGCAAGTATGGACACTTTGCCGATAATATTGTGGCATAATGTCCCTAACGACTATGACTGCTGCAACCGCAAAAACGCTCAATGATTACTTCGTAGACTGGCTGGGCGCCAAGGCAGGCTCGGAGCAGGAAGTGGTGCGCCTGGTGGAACGCGGCCTGCCCATCGGCGTCCTCAACCGGTTGCTGCGGCGCGGGCTTTCGCGCAACGAAATCGCCAGCGTGATTATCCCACCGCGCACGCTCAAGCACCGCCGCAGCCGCCACGAGCCGCTCTCCCGGGAGGAGTCGGAGCGCGCCGTACGCACCGCCCGGGTCCTGGCGCGGGCCCAGCTGGTGATGGGGGACGAAGCCGCCGCCCTGGCCTGGCTGCGTGCTCCCCGTCAGCGTTTCCAGGGCCGCACGCCCATGGAGATGCTGGCCACCGAGACCGGCGGACGCCTGGTGGAAGAAATGCTCATCCAGATTGACGAAGGCATGTTCGCCTGATGCTGCTGTGGCGCATCAGCAACCACGCCAGTCTTGACGGCGGGGGCGGCCTGATCGCCTCCGCACGCTGGCATACCCGCGGCCATCCCGTCCTTTACCTGGCGGAAACGCCGGCCGGCGCCCTGGTGGAGGTGCTGGTCCACCTGGAGCTCGACCCAGCCCACCTGCCCAGGAGCTACAAGCTGCTCAAGGCGGAAGCGCCTGACGACATCTCCTTGCGCGCAATCGGCAAGGCCGAGCTGGCGGCCGATTGGACGCAGGACCTGCCCGGCACGCGCAACCTCGGCGACGATTGGCTGCGGTCTCGTGTTACTGCCCTGCTCCGGGTTCCCTCCGCCATTGTCCCCGAAACGTTCAACCTGTTGCTCAATCCTCACCATCCGGACGCCGCCCGCCTTCGCATCGTTTCTCACCGCGACTATCCCTGGGATAAGAGACTGCTGGAATAAGGCTGTCCGGCGCAGGCAACCGACCCGCGAAAGGCCCAAGCCAATGCTTGACAGCCTGCGTAAAAGGCTTCAAGATGTGCGCGCTTTGGGCATGGTCGAACCCAGGGTTTCCCCGGTCGGGCCTTGTTCGCGCGGCATTCTCTTATCCAGATTTGGGCCAAAGTCACATTTGAGGAAATAACACTTCTAAACTTCAAGCTGTTGGGAGGCATCTCATGGGCGGATTTTGCACCAGTTGCGGCGGCAAACTTGATCCGGGAGCAAAGTTCTGTGCGCAATGCGGCCAAACCGTGGCCGCTTCTTCCGGCGCGCCAGCCGCGTCTGCTCCTCAGGCGGCACCACCCGCCACAGCGGCGGCTACAGCGGCCCCGGCCAAGGGTGGCGGCAGCGCGGCGAAAATCATCTTCGCCGTATTGGGCATTTTCGCCTTCTTCGTGCTGGCGGCGGCCGGCAGTTGCTTCTACATCGGTTACCGCGTCAGGAAACGCGCCCAGGAGTTCGCACAGACCTACAAGACCACCCCCTACCAGGGCAGCCGCGATGCTTGCCGACTGGCTACCAAGGCGGAAGTCTCCTCAGCTTTCCATATGCCTGTGTTGAATGTGGAAAACGAAGGCAGCACCTGCGTTTACGATTTCGGCGGAGCCCGACGTGTGGCAGTGCAAGTCACCTGGGAGGGCGGCACTCTGGCCATGAAACTCGGCCATGGCGCGCTCAAAAGCATATCGGGAGGGATGGACACTTTCACTTCTCTGCCAGGAGTGGGTGACGAAGCCTACATCGAGCCGATGGGCTCTGGGATAATGTTGCGCAAAGGCGACGTCATGGTGAACATTGACTTGCGTACGGCCAACCAGAACGCCGATGCGGGCAAGCAGATCGCTGCGATTGTTGTCAGCCGCCTGTAGAACCAGCGAGACTCCATCGGGGCCGGCGCTGCCGTGCGAGCGCCGGCCGCTTACAGTTTTACTTCACGGCAAACGAAAACACGGAGTTGAAAACCAGTCCCTCACCCTGGTTGTTGGCCACATCGGCGCCGGCAAATCGCTTGCTCTTGTTACGCGGTCGCAGCACCACTCCATACTGTCCCGCCGCCAGCGGTGACGCGGGCGAGATCTGCACGTGTCCAGCGGCCAGCTTGTTGGCGCTTACCGGAACCTTTTCTTCCACGTAGGACGAGTACACTTCCCAGTTTGCAGAAGAATCCTGCATGGTGTCGGCCTTGCCCTGCGACGCTCCCACCAGCCGCCAGTTGTTGCTGGTGGGGGTGAGCTTAACGATCGCCGGTTCATACTCTTCCTCGTTAATTCCGGGAATGCCGGTGAAAGTGACGTCGAAGCTGGGCGTATTTCCCAGGGTGCGGGCGGCAGTTGGTCCTGGCAGCGCCCAGACGTAAGTAACGGTAGGCTTGCGATGCCCCATGAGGCCCGACATGACGTTGGCCCCGGCGGAGACTCCGGAGTAGGTGCCGTATCCTCCGCCGTGCTGCCAAGCCTGCCACGCCGCTTCATTCACACCCACCTGGAAGGCCTGGTTGACCGCGGAGTCCGTGGCCAGGGCTCCCATGGACGAGGCCTTGGACTTGGTTTGCGCCAGTTGCGTCTTCTCCAGCGTCAGCGGCTCAGTCTTGCCATCCTGAGACACCGTAACCGCAAGGTGGCCACCGTTGGGCAAGACCGCCGCTGGGGCTGTTGCCGGGGCCGCCGTGCTACTCGGAGCCGCCGCACTGCGCTTTTTGGAGGATGCGGAAATCATGGCATCCATCACCGACTGCGGCACACCTGCTTTCTGCAGGCTTATCAGGCCGTTAGCGGAAACGTCGAAATCGGTGTCATTAGCCTGAATGGCATTGGCGATGACCGACGCAGGCAGCCCGCTTTTGACCATTTTGACTACATCGGCGTTGGTGAGCGGTTGCTGGTTCTGCTGGGCGAACACCGATGAAGTTACAAAAGCCAGCCATAAAGTAAGGAACAGCAGCGGAAGTCTTCTGGTAAGCACAGGCCGTCTCCTTGTGGACGTTCTTTGAAACTGGCCCCCAAGCCCCAAATGTGATGGGGTACATACAATATCGTGGTCCTGAAATTTGTCAACGGTGGCGGAAGCCGGACAGACCTGTCTGGCGCTGGGGTGACTCGCCGGCTGCCCGGTGGGCATCCTGCAGGCCGCGGGGCGATGCGCCAGATTTTGTGTAATACAATTCTTCCAGGCGCATTTATCTGGTATGCCCCTATACGAATATCACTGCCGAAAATGCGGCCGGACATTCGAACTGTTGCGTCGCATGCAGGACGCCGATGGCGACTTGAAATGTCCCCACTGCGGCTCCAAAAAAGCCGAGCGCCAGTTCTCCACCTTCTCCGCCGGGGGGTGCGGCAACGGAGGCTCCGGCAAGTTCACCTGAGGGCGGTGAGGGCGGCCGGTCGGCTGCGCAACTCACTACGATTGACGAGCCCCCCAAAAAACACAAGGTCCTTCGACTCGCGCTCTCTTCGCTTCGCTCAACTCGCACTCGCTCAGGATGACAGGTTGACGTGTTACTTAGTTGAGGACAGTTCGGCGGTTGCCGAATCAATCAGCGCGCTTTCGTTTTCCAGGACTTTGGCCACGCGGGCGATTTCCCCATTCGCTTCCGGCCAGCGCTTCTGTTCGATCGCTTCGCGCACGCCAGGCACGGTCTTCGGCGCATAGCCGGTATATACGCCGGGAGCGTAGATCATGTGCTTGTACCAGGAACGCCGCGGCAGCCCGGCATCATCGGTCAGCCGCCGCTCGCTCTCCATCATTTTCTGGTTCAGGTCAGCCAGAGCCGCCGTGGAGATCCCCTGGGGGGAAGCCCACGCTTTCTGCAGTGCTTCCTGGTAATGCCGGGCGCTCTGATTGAGCCTGGCCACCGCGTTCTCCAGGGGCGCGAAATTCAAGTATGGCGGCACTTCCTCGCGCGGCGGCGCCACTTTCGGGCGGCGCGGATCATTGATGGCCTGAAACAGGCCGTCATCCAGTTGGCGGTCGCGCTCAATGGCCTCATTACGCTTGTCGACCGCCAGTTTCTTGAGCTGCGTTAGGTAAAGCTGCATGGTATCGGCAAAATCGCTGAAGTCGAAGGGCAGCAGGTCGGCATCGGCCAGGCGCATCACCGCTGTGCCCACGGTTTGCGCCAGCGCTCGCCCGTACACAAAGCTGGTGTCGGAAAAATGGGTGTACCAGTAGAAGTCGTCATAAATGGAGTGGTACACGCCCGCGTCCGGATCTTCGCCGCCGTAGCCGAGGTTGAGGCTGGCCACTCCCAGGTGGTCGGCAAACGTGGTGTAGTCGGTGCCTGAACCCAGCGCTCCCATGCGCAGGTTAGCGCGGCCGCGAATTTCCTTGCGGTCCTCATCGTTTTTCGCCTGGGCGATGGCAGCCATCCTGTCCCGCTGCCAAACGGAGACACCGCTCTCCGGATCCTGGATGTCGCGCGCAACGCCGTTCATGAAGTGCTCCAGGGTGTGCGAGCCCTCCATCCCCAGGTAGCCGCGCCCGTTGCCGTCGGTGTTGATGTAGGCCACGGCATGCTGCCGCAACTCATCGGCGTGCTCTTCCGCCCACTCGGTTGAGCCCAGCAGCATGGGCTCTTCCCCGTCCCAGGCGGCATAAATGATGGTTCGCTTTGGCTTCCACCCTTGCTTCAGCAGTTGCCCCAGCGAGCGCGCTTCTTCCAGCAGCGCCACCTGGGCCGAGATGGGATCGTCGGCGCCATTCACCCAGGCGTCGTGGTGATTGCCGCGCACAATCCATTCATCCGGCTGCGAAGAACCGGGAATCTTGGCGATGACGTCGTTTACCGGCTTGAGGTCCCAATTCGATTTCACTACCAGGTGAATCTTCGCGGGACCTGGTCCAACGTGGTAGGTAATGGGCAACGAACCGCGCCACGCTTCCGGCGCCACCGGCCCCTGTAGCGCCGCCAGCAAGGGCTGGGCGTCCCCATAGGAAATGGGCAGCACGGGAATCTTGGTGATGCTGGGGGCTTCCTTCACCGATAAACGCTTGGCATTGAGCGTTGCCCCAATACCTGGGGTAAGCGGATCGCCGGGATTGGAGGACGCAAAGTCCATTACACTGCCGCGCTGAACTCCCTCCGCCGGCCGCGTCGGGCCCTGGGGGAACACGTTGTCTTCAAAGTAGCCATCGTCCTGCGGGTCGGAATAAATGATGCAGCCAACGGCCCCGTGCTCGCCGGCCACCTTGGGTTTCACGCCGCGCCAGGAATGCCCGTACTTGGCGATCACAATCGCGCCCTTCACAGAGACGCCCAGACGCTGCAACTGGTCGTAATCTTCCGGCAGGCCGTAGTTAACGAACACCAGGGGCGCGGTCACGTCACCATCAATGGAGTAGGCGTTGTAGGTGGGTAACTGCTCGCTGGTCTGGCCGGAAGTGGGGTCTACAGCGAGCGCCGGTTCCTGTAGTTTGGCCGTGAACTTCGTGGGCTCGACCATCTGCACCAGCCGTTCCTTGGGCGTGGGAAACAGGACCTCAAAAGTTTCGATGTGCGCGTCCAGGCCAAATTCTTTGAACCTGGAAAGAATCCATTCAGCGTTAGACTTGTCGTAGGGAGAGCCCACGTGATGCGGACGCGCGCTCAGCCGCTGCATGTAGTCGCGCATCAGCTGCGGGCTGGGAATGGCGCGAAACTTCTGCTCCCATTGCTGCTCCGTCGGCGACGAACTCTTAGTAAAACCCTGCAGAACTGGTTCGTCGGCGCCAAGTGGCGTAGTCACAAGAATCAGTACAAAGGCGAAAAGAAGCACTCGTCGCATATCGCTCCTCTAGTCATCCTGGGCAGGCCTCCGCCTTCAGGATCCCGCGCTCACTATTGGCAAACAGATTTCCTCGCAGGAAGGAAGTGGAAGGTTATCGCATGCGGCGCGGAAAACAAAATCGCTTAAGCCTTACTCACTTGCCGCCGTGACCGTTGACTTTGCCCGCTCGCAACTCCCGCACACAGTATTCCTGTCCTCCGGTTTGGCAGGCCTCGACCTGATAGAGCGGGACATCCTGCTGCTGCACGACATAGTCTCCGCTCGCAAGCTGGTAGGAATCCTTGTAGCTGGTAACCACGATGCCATTATTCTGCGCAGCGCGAATGCGGAACTGCCGCGTTGATGCCTCGTAGTTGGCATAACTGAAACAGCGGCCAATGCAGGCCCGGTCCATCACGTGGCCAAGCGGGTCAATGCGCAAAGTCTTTACCGGCGAGAGGAACACCGCCCGCGCGCCCACCGGAACTTGCTTTTGCACCAGCGCCTCAACCTGGTTTTCCTGGCGGTTCGCCCAGGCGCCGTCAGCGTACAAGAAAGCAAAGAAAATTGCGGAGAGCACTGCCAGTGCGACCTTTTCCTCTCGCCGCACCCGCACCTCGGCCAGCACCACCAGAAGCAGCACGCCGGCGACCAGTGACATGCGATCGCCGATATACACCAAAGCGTGCCCATACTGGGAAAAATCAATGCGCGAGGGAATAAGCGCCACACCTGCCGCGGTAAGCACGAGCAGTTGCGCCGGAACTTGCTGGACAAGGCGTCCGCCGCCTTCCTGGAGCCGGCGCCGCAACCACGCCAGCCACAACAGCAGCAATCCCGCCATCACTATCGCGTACTTAGACCCGTACACGAGAGCCTGGTCTGCACCGGTTGCGCTTAATGCCTGAAGCGGCGACCAGGATGTGTGATAGAGGGCAAACAGAATCTGCTGCAGGGCGAAGACTGCGCCGATGCTCGCCGCCAGGAGCAGCGGTCGCCGTCTTTCTGGTATTAGTCTGGCGACCACCAGGTACGCAGCCGCCCCAACTGCCCAAATCACCGGCAGCGGATGCGAGAGCCACCCCGGCACCAACAGAAGAGTGCCAAGTGCTCGCCGGCGGGTGCTGCCATTCCAGAAAACGGCCAGAAACCACAAACAGATTCCGAGCGATAAATAAAAATTGAAAAATCCGATGTGGAAGACGAAGCCGTACGCCAGCATGGCGATGCAAGGCGTGAGAAACCAGGGGCGGCGGCTTGCGGTGGCGGAAATGAAGGCAAATGCGCCGCCCACGAACACCAACACGGCCAGAGAGACGGCTATTCTCTGCGCCGGCCCTGCCCCGAAAGTTGCGAGCAGCCAGGTCAGCAGCCAGTCAAAGGCGACGTTTGTCCATTGCGGAACGATGCTAAGGCCGTGAACAGCGCCGCTGCGTATCTGCAGCGCCAGCCAGGCGTTGTAGAGATGACTTGACAAATCGCCGGCCTGGATGCGGCTTTGCCAGAAACAGGGCAGGAGGGCGAGCCCGAGAAAGAGGAAAAATCGCCATTCGCGCCACCAGCGGCGCTCGGGCAACGGGCTGGATTGATTCGCGATCTGCTGGGCAGGAAATGCGGAAGCCACGCTGGGCGGATTATAACCGCACGCCTTGCCTGAGCCCAGTGACTCAAGCAAGGCGCGCGACGTTCAACGGCTTGTGTCGCAATGGGCCGGGGGGCGCATCTGCGGCCGCTCCAGTTGGCCTCTCACAGCCAACCCGCCGCCCTGCACCCACGGCTCCCGGCCCGCGATCAGCAGGCACCCTCGCCTACTGAACAGCTTTGATGCGGACCGTGCCGTCGCCCACTACCGTCCACGCCGCGCCCAGTTGGGCATTGGCGTTAGCGACCGCGTTCTGCACCGTCTGACCCGCCACCAGGTTCTGGGCAATGGCCACCCATTCCTGCGCTGCCTGCTGCAGGTTGACGCTGGAGTTAGGCGGCACAATCAGCGCCTGGTGCGCGGTTGTCGCATCGATTCCCCACAGTTCTTCGAAGATGGCGCCGTCATCGGCGGAGGCCACGAACACCACCTTGGCCTTGCCTGCCAACAAAGAGGCATCCACCCAGTTCGTGGTCAGGCCCGCCGGGGAAACCAGCGTGTAGCTCGGATCGCTGGCGCTCGGCGTCTTCTCCAGGCAATCGGCGGAGAAGCAAAGCCCAACCGACTGCTGCCCGCCGCTGAACTGATAGCTCAGCGCATTGCCCAGGAAGGCGACCGCGTCATTGGGCATGTCCAATTGCTCCAGGAAGCTGGCGACGCTCGCCTGTCCCGGCGCGTAATAAAGGTTGTTCACCGGTGCCGCCTGCTGCATGGCAGACTCAAACTGGCTGACCGAATACTGCGGACCGGGCTGCAGCGGCAGGAAATGCCGCAGGAAAGGCACCGGCGCGGCTTCCTGTTCCGTAATGTTGCCGGCCAGCATCGGCCACGTGGTCACACCGGCTTGCATGGCGGGACCAACCGCGGCCTCCAGAGAACTATCGCTCGCGGAAAAGCCGAGCCAGGTTCCACCCGCGTAGTAAGTTTGCGCGGAGAGACCCAGCGCGTTCGAGAGCACGGCTGGACTGGCGTTGGCGTCAACGGAGAAGATCTGGCTGCTGGTCGCCAGCATCGCGCCGCCGCCCGCCATTGCGCTCACGATCTGCGCGCTGCCAAAGCTGCCGGTGCTAGACACCCCGCTGTTCACATCAAAGGCCAGGATGTCTCCGGAGAAGGCGCCTTCTTGCGCGAAGGCGGTTCCGCCCTCGCCCAGCGCCATCACGAAGGTGATGGAGAAGTTCGACGTCCAGGGCAGCGCGTAGTCCGTCTTCGTGCCGTTCAACAGATGCGAAATGTAAGCCTGGTTGCTCGAACTCAAAGAGACCGACTTGTTCCATCCCAGCAGCATGCCGCCCAGTCCGTCGGGCAGCACCTGTCCAGGCTGGCCTTCGGTTTGCGTGGTCACATCGTTGAACTGCTCCAGGCTCGTCAGACTGCTGGCGCCGGAAGGCTGCACCTGCACGAGTTGCAGCGTGTCCGAATAGCTGACATCGCTGAAGCTGCTGCTCCCCTGGCAGCTCAACACCCGGTTGGTGGATTCCACCTCCAGGTACACATTGCCGTCAGGCAGCACCGAAAGCGGCCCATGGTTGGGCAAGTTGGGCACCACGACCTGGCTGCCGGATTGGCAAACCAGGGTGTTGGATGGGTTGTAGGCGGTGTTCTGGTAAGTGGTGGACGAAAGCGGCAGCGGCGCGGTGAATTTCACCTGGCCCGTGGTTCCGTTCAAAACCAGAACCGCGGCGGTAGCGCTGGTGCTGCTATTGCTGATCTGCACCAGGTAAACATCGCCATCCGGATGCACGGCCATCACGGAATCCAGCATGTTGGGGCTGTTGTAAGTCCAGGCGACCGCCTGCGACCCGGCATCCACCTTCATGGCCGAGTACTGCGAGAAATTACCGGTCGAGCTGCTGAATACCTGGCTATCGAGCACAGCCAGGCCACCGTCCGGTGTTCCGGACTGCAGCTGCTCGTTATCCCACAGGAAGTTGCTGTTGGAACTCACCGAACTGGCGAGCAACGGTGTGCTCCACAAC
>DASYWT010000485.1:0-3933 GCA_035935775.1 Terriglobales bacterium | reverse complement strand
GGGGCGGCGACCCAGCCTGCAAGCTGGCCTGGAGAAAGCGGTAGCAAGCCACCGCACTCCAAGGCGCGTCGCGCATTTTCATCAAATGTGCCGGGCCATGAATAATGGCGCTTGCTCAAAACAAGCGCTGGCGACCATTGTGCTCGAAGCCTGGGCGCCGAGCCGAAAGCCGCCATATGCCTGGCGTGGTAAGTCCTCAATTCTTGATCGCTGTGTTTGCCATTCAAGACCGTGTCTTCCCTCCGTTTCGCAAGATTTGCGGCTGCTCACGGATAGGCCAGTTCGTCTAATCCCTGGCAATCTGAATCAAAGGCAAGGTGCCGGACGCCGTGAAGCTGGTGCCGTCAGGCAGCTTGTAAGTTCCCGAGACCGCCGCCACAATTCCAATTTGCGTTCCCAGCGCACATGCTGAGGTTCCGCCGCTGTCGCTTCCCTGGCCGGCGACCGATTCGGTGCAGAACGTATGACCGACCGTCGCGGAGTTGCTGCTGTTCACGGGAGTCTGGCCCGAGGCCACCACCTGGACCGTGTTGGCATTCACGACTTCGGCGACTCCGATCCAGTTTCCGGGGCTGGTGCCGCAATCCGCCGTGGTCATAGCGGCGGAGAAGCACGCGACATTCCACTGGGTGACTGTGGACCCCTTGATATAGCAAAAGAACTGGGCGTATAAACCCTGAAGTGGCTGCCCTGCGGACCCGGAGTCCTGTCCGGGCCCAACTTCGACACTGCCCGCCCCGGGAGACGTTCCCGTTCCCGCGTTGTTCCCAGCTCGGATAAGGACCTGGCCACCCAGTGTGCTCGAGGTGGCCCCGCCAGTTATGTCAGCGCCTCGAAGCGTCAAGGTCGCTGTAGCTGCGTTAGTAGTGGAGTCTTGCCCGTTCTGGACCGCGAGACTGATCCCTGGAGTGGAATTTGACATCGAGTTGCTATTTCCCAAACGAATGCCCGTGGACATAATCGTGCTATTCGCAACGACAGCGCCCACAGGGCTTACACTAAACTCGGAGGTTGTGCCACCGGACCCAGCCAGCAGATTTAAGAGTGTTGAGGAGCTCGATGACGAGGTGTTAGTGACGGCCAGCTGGATGCCCTCACCCACGAGACTGGCATTGTTCCAGGTCGAGGTCATGTTAAGGGCCGCGATGCTGGCGGTGTTGGTGATTGAACCTTGAGCGATAGTCAGAGGCGTTGCCGTGGAGTTGCTTTGGGTCGATATTCTGACTTCGTTATCGCCGGACCCAGTGGCCGCGGAAGTCTCGCCGAAGGTGATGCCGCTCTGTGAAGGCGTCGTCTGAGCCCAGTTCCACGCCAACGGGAAATTGCCGTTCGCGAGCGTTGCTGAAGCGGTCGCCCCCGTCAGCGATGATAGCGCCGAAGGGACATTGCACGGGCTGCCCTGGTCGCCGATCTTGGTCGCGCTAACCCACTGCACGCAGTCAGCTGTTGTCGGCGTGGCCGTGAACGTGGCTAGTTTTGCATCCGAAGAGTTCACCGCCATATGAGGGATGTTGGTAGTGGAATCGTAACCGATTTCGCCGTTAATCCCGGCCGTGAGTCCAGCTGCCACGGGGACCTTCAGGCTTTGCCGCAGAACTAAAGTCCTGGGTGCCCGCCGTGAAGGCATTCGCCTGGTCTGTATAGACCGTAGTGTTGTATTGATCGGCCTTCACCAGGCCGCGGAAAGTTGGGGCCGCTGCAACGCCCGAGGCCGGCCCAGCCCAAACGAGATTGGTGTTTTGGGTTGCCAGTGTGCCTGTCAGTGTGCCCGTGGAAGTAACCGGACTACGTGAGACGGAGAAAATGTTGGGCAGTGACAGACCTACGCTGGTAACACCTCCGCCGGCGCCGCAAGAACCCCACAACGGGTCTGTGCCATTCGAAGTCAAGCACTGGCCGCTCGTACCCACTCCCAATCGCGTCCAAGCGCTCGAATGTAGTAGGGAAGGTCGCCTTCCGTGGTCAACGGGCCGGCCACGCTTATTGCCCCAGCGGTGGTAACGGGAGAGCCGGTCACGATGAAACCGGGTGGCATTGAGAGTCCAACGCTGCTAACTGTCCCGCTGCCGCAACTACCGTAGCCGAGGACCGGACCAGTCACCACCTGCAAGCACTGGCCAACTGACCCGATCCCCAGCCGGGTGGGCTGCGCGGTCCCAAGTACCGCGGAGCCGCCGACGATCAGGTCGCCGACGATCAGGTCGCCGGCAATCGTCATCGGATTAAGTACAAGTTGCTGGCCCGCCCCGCAGTCTGCACCCGGGATAGACGATCCCGCGCAGAGAATCCCATTCTGGCTCATTGAAGCGAAGAGGCTGGTTTGATTGCTTCCGGTTCCACTCAGCAACTGAAAATAGGCCGGAGCCAGATTGCTACTACCGGAAGCGCTGCCATAGAGACGGATCCAGGATTGTGTGTTCTGGCTCCCTGCGCCGTAGGTCGCATTGTTGCCGGCAAAAAACAGATTTCCGTTGCTCTGGACAGCGAAAGCACATTTGCTATTGCTGGCACAAATGCTGCTCGGGGAGGCGCCTGCCTGGTAGACCTGAAAGACATCTGCCGTCGGACTCGACACCGAGGGAGCAAGAGCCAGCGGCACGGCATCCTGGCTGGGCGCGGGCGCGATGGAGACCGCCCCAGTGGTGTTGTTGTAGGTAAAGTTCGTCGCGCCTCCGAACGAGCCGTTGTTGTTGAACTGGACCTGAGTGGCTGATCCGGCTGCCGCCCCGGAGCCGGACCCGCAGGCTCCGGGCCCCCACTGTGTACCGCTGTAAAACAGACACTGCCCGCTAGTAGGGGTCGCGGAGGAAATCGGATTACCTTGCAATCCCACAACCTTCGGGGCTGCCGTGCTGCCGCCGAGATCTTGAGCGATTTGGGCGCCCGTAGCGGCGGGTGTGGCTGGGGACCAAGTGGCGCCACTCCAAGTGAGAACCTGATTCGACGTGGGAACGGCGCTTGACACCGGGTTACCTTGCAGACCAGCTACCTTCGGCGCGGTGGCGCTGCCGGCCAGGTCTTGGGCCAGTTGCACTGCGCCCTGGGCCAGGGAGGTGGCCGCGGGTAACTGTGCCGTCGTCGCCGCACCGCTCAAGCTGGAGAAGGCTGGCTGCGTGCAATTCGGCGAGCTCCCAAGATTCACGCCAGTCACGAATTGATTCGACCCGCAGTCGCCCGTCCCTGCTCCTGCTGTAGGAGTGGTGGGCACCCAAATGGTGCCATTCCAAGTGAGTACTTGGTTGGAGGTGGGAGCCGCGCTTGAAACCGCGTTTCCTTGCAGGCCGACCACCTTCGGGGCTGCCGTGCTGCCGCCGAGATCTTGAGCGATTTGGGCGCCCGTAGCGGCAGGCGTGGCCGGGGCCCAGCTGGTACCGTTCCAGGTGAGTATCTGGTTTGACGTGGGCGCAGTGGCCGACACTGGATTACCCTGCAGACCCGCCACTTTTGGTACGGTCGCGGTGCCGGTCAGGTCCTTGGCCAGTTGAACGGCGCCCTGTGCTGAGGAGGTCGCAGCGGGAAGCTGGGAAGCGGTTGCGGCGCCGGTCAGGTTGCTGAAACCAGGCTGGACGGGAGCCCACTGGGTGCCACTCCAACCCAGGAACTGGTTGGAGGCGGGGACAGTGGCAGACACCGGGTTGCCTTGTAATCCCGCTACCTTGGGCGCAGTCGCGCTTCCCGAGAGATCTTGAGAAAGTTGCACGCTGCCTTGGGCGGAGGAAGTGGCGGCTGGCAACTGAGCTGGCGTTGCAGACCCGCTGAGACTCGAAAAGGTCGGTTGCGTACAATTGGGCGAGGTCCCTAAATTCACCCCGGTCACGAACTGATTAGAGCCGCAAGCTCCGGTCCCTGCGCCCGTTGTAGGCGTAACCGGCGTCCAAGCCGAGCCATTCCAAGTGAGAACCTGGTTGTTACTGGGTGAGCTGGCTGCCAGCG
>DASYWT010000484.1:0-3149 GCA_035935775.1 Terriglobales bacterium | reverse complement strand
CTCGGGATAGAGCGCGCGCACACCCTTAGCCACCGCGCGAAACTCATTTTCGAACTCTGTGTTCAGGGCCTGAGCGATCAGGCGTGCACCCAGTCCGGTTACGCGGACGCCCGCAACGGTATTCTCCGGCACGCCCGCCAGAAATTCCTCCAGCAGCCGCAGCGCCTCCTGCAGCGGGTTGCCGTGCACCGGTCGGCTGCGCGAGAGAAGGAACGAGACCCCCGACATCGGGCTGCCGTTCGGCGCCGCTGCCAGGAAGAAGGAATCATGCTTCGCCGCGAGGCGAGCGAAAACCTGGACAGGATTGGGTTCGCAGACGGCTGCCAGCTTCAGGCTTACGGCCCCGACGTCCAGTCCGAGATTGATCATCTGAGCAGGCGGGCAAACTCGCGCCCGGGCTTGGCAGGCAGTATCGCTGCCCCGTGGACCAACTGGCTGTGATGGGTATCACTGGGGCTTGTGGCAAGACTCAGGCGAGTTCGCCGGCGCAAGTGCCCGGTTCGTCGTCCTTGGGAGCGCTGCGCTGGCGCACCTGCAGCACCACCAGGACGAAGAGAAGTCCGCCAATGAGCTGCGCCACGATGGCAGCGTGGAGCGCGGAAATAAGGTTGGAATGGTCGGCGATGCCGCCAATCACCACTGGCGCCAGGGCCATGGAAAACAGGTTCACGAAGAGGTAGTAGAGGCCCAGGGCGGTGGCGTGTCCCTCCTCGGGGATCAAGTCGTGAATCGTCGCCGTCACAGGTCCGTGATACCAGCTCAGGAAGAAGGCTCCCAGCCCGAAGAAGACAACAAAATGCGCCCGCTGGGTGGTATGCAAAGCGCCGTAAATAAGCGGCGCGGCCAGCAGAAATCCCACCGGAATGGTGCAGGCGCGGCCCCAGGATGCGCGCCGCGCCAGCCAATCGGAAAGCGTGGCACCCACCGCTACCCCGAACCCGCCGCACACGATCACGGTTACGCCCAGCACGATACCGGCCTGGCCGGCGCTGAACCCCTTGTACTCCTCCACCAGTTCCGGCCCCCACACGACGTAGGCATAGCCCGCGAAGCTGCTAAACCACCCCGCCAGCAGCATGGTGATGTAGGCGGGAACCCGCGCCAGGTCGCGCAGAGGAAACCGCCGCTCGCTGTGTTGATGCACCCCTTCGGGCAAACGCAGAGATGCGAATGCCAGCAGTACTCCCGGGACGCCCACCAGAAAGAAGGCGGCCCGCCAGCCGAAGTACTGCGCCATAATGCCGCCCAGGGCTATTCCAATAGCGCCGCCTGCAAACATGCCGATATCGAAGACGCCCTGCACACGGGCCCGCATCTCGCGCGGAAAATTGGCGGTGACCATGGCGGCTCCGGCGGGCGCGTAGGCGGCCTCGCCCACTCCCACCAGCGACCGGGCCAGCAGCAAGGAGCGGAAGGAGGTGGCCAGCCCGCTCAGAAAGGTGGCCGCGCTCCAGAACAGCACGCCCGCGCTCACCACCATGCGCCGCGAAGTGCGGTCCGCGAGCATGCCCAGGGGCAGACTGCCTACCGAAAGGACAATGGTGAACGCGGTGGCCAGTGAACCGAACTGTAGATGGCTGAGTCCAAACTCATGCCGCAGAAAGGGGAATAAGGGAAAGACGATCTGGCGGTCAACATAATTGACCAGGTTGATCAGGGCCAGCACGCCCAATACCCGCCACTGCCGGCCCACAAATCTCCCGGGATCTGCCACGCCCGAGCTTTCCCCGGGGTCGGAGATACGGTCGCCAGCAGCGGGCAGAACTTCCGACATCTGCACAGCCTATCTGCCGCGCCCGGTTATCGCAACCGGCATGCTCTCTATTCTCGTTTGAGATGGGGAGCGCCGGTCCGTTTTCGCGCTTATCACAAGGGAGTGTGATAAGAGCTTGTAAGTCACTGAAATTAGGGGTGGTTATTATCCACTCAATACCCCATCGGCCCCTTGAACCACTATTTTCCGCCGTTCGCTACAAAGCGATTCGGCTGGCAGTTAAACCGGGCAACAATATGTAGCGTTTTTAATCTAGGGAAATGTGTATCTCGCAAGTCCTTGACTTTCAATGATTCACAAAGCCTGCCAGGGAAGGTGAGGTTATGAGCACTTCGACGAATCCAGTGTCCGGCAACCAGCTCGTTCAGATCACCTCGGTAGAAGACATGATCCGCCAGCGCGTGGCGGAAGAGCGCACCCGCCTGGAACGGGAAGCCGGCATTGTCCACAAGCAGGTGCATCACTTCCACAAGCCCATCGAGCACCCTTTCACCGCCGACCAGCGGCACCGCACCACCCTGCTCTTTGGCGGCCTCACCTGGAAGCATGAAAAGCTGGTCCACGGCGCTCTCGAAGGCCTTGGCTACCGCTGCGAAGTGGTGCCCACGCCCGACGTGAAGGCCTTCCAGCTGGGTAAGGAATACGGCAACAACGGTCAGTGCAATCCCACCTACTTCACCGTCGGCAACCTGGTGCAGTACCTGCAGACGCTGGAGGAGTCGGGCCAGAAGCGCCAGGATCTGATCAATAATTACGTCTTCTTGACGGCCGGCGCCTGCGGGCCCTGCCGCTTCGGCATGTACGAATCCGAGTACCGGCTGGCCCTGCGCAACGCCGGCTACGACGGTTTCCGTGTGCTCCTGTTCCAGCAGTCGGGCGGGCTGAATCAGGCCGAAGCGGAAGCCGGCCTGGACATGAACCTGGACTTCTTCCTCAGTATCCTCAACGGCCTCAACATGGGCGACGTGATCAACGAACTGGCCCACCAGGTGCGCGCCTTCGAAACCAACCCCGGCGACACCGACGCCGTGCTCGATGAAGTAATTGACTACATGCACGAGGTGCTCAAAAAGAAGTCGCCCTGGAGCGTGGAAGCCAAGCTGGGCAAGTTCGCCGGCAAGCTGCCCGCCAAGGCCGCGGTGGAGTACCTGGGCAAGTTTCTGGAGCAGCTCTACAGCGACGATTATGTGGAGGCCCTGCACCACTGCCGCGACCGCTTCGACTCCATTCCCGTGGACCGGCTGAAGGTGAGGCCCATTGTGAAGATCACGGGCGAGTTCTGGGCGCAGACCACCGAAGGCGACGGCAACTTCAACATGTTCCGCTTCCTGCACAAGGAAGGGGCGCAGATCATCGTTGAGCCTATCGCCACCTG
>DASYWT010000483.1:0-8091 GCA_035935775.1 Terriglobales bacterium | reverse complement strand
CCATGCTATCGGCGCCAAAGCGCCGCCGCACCGACTCTGCCCCAGCCTCGCTGTAGCGCTTGCGCCTTTCGGGATTCGCAAGACGCAGCATGGCTCCAGCGAGGTCCCCGGGCGCGCGGACGTCCGTCAGCAGTCCCGCTTTGCCCTCTTCCAGCACATAGCGGGTGCCACCGCCGTGCTCGCCCGCAATCACCGGAATCCCCAGGGCCATGCATTCGGCGAGGATCATGCCAAAAGACTCTTCGAGCGAGGGATGGACCAAAACGTCAACTTCCTCCCGAAGTTGTTGGAGCAAGCGGAAGTAAGGGGTACTTCCCGCGAACTGTACTCCCGTTGTCAGCCGCTTTTGTTTTGCCCACAACTCGGCGCCTTCCCCGCTCCCGTGTCCCTGCCCAAACATCAGCAAGCGTGCTTCGGGCAGCCGCTCACGCACCAAGGCAAATGCCTGCAGCAAAGCTTGACCGTTCTTGCGCCCGGCCCATCCGTCAAGCGCGCTGGCAAACGTCAGCCGACCGGCCGAAGGTGTGCGCGCCAGCGCTCCAACCAAAGAGAACACTTCCTCCGCCAGAGCGTTGGGGATTAACGCTGTGCGCCCGCGATAGCGCAGCGTCTTCACATAATTCTCGGCAAGGTATGGAGAAACGAAGGTCATGTGGGCGGCGCGCCGCACGACCCGATATGCCATCAAAGCGCGCAAAGCGCGATAGGGCGTAAAGTTGTAGCGAAGCATCGTTAGCGGCGCATCCTCCGCGGTGACCAGCACCGGGAAACCGCTGTCCAGGGCAGCCAGCGCAAACTCATAGGTCCAGTACGCATGCACGATGTCCGGCTTTTCGCGCTGCATGGCCTGCAGCAGGTAGTCGCGCTCCACCGCGAAGAGATCTCGGGCACGGTGGCGCGCCCGATAGGGGCCCAGGCAGATCTTCAGGCGTTCGCCCTGCAGCACGACCTCCGAATCGAGCGAGGGGTCGAGCGAAAATACCGTGAGCCGGCGATTTCGCCTAAGCAGCTCGAGAACGAGATTTACCACTGGTGAGCCGCCAAGTCCCTGAGGAAGGGGCGCGGGCGAAGCTCTGAGCGGCTCGAGATAGGGTTTCAAGGGCGCGATCATGATCGGCCCGGCAATGCCAATGTGCAGATCGTTCATTGTCCCCGCTCCGAATCCGAAAGGAATGCAACCGCAGGGCTGTTTTTGGCGGCGGACATCAGCACCTGCCAGCAAAGCGCCGTCACAAACCAGCTGTTGTAGACGAGATATCTTTTCCCCAGGCGGCGCGGCTCCCGGCAGAGGCGAAACAGCCACTCCAGGCCGTGCTCCCGCATCCAGCGCGGCGCCTGGCGCAGGTTGCCGGCATAAAGGTCGAAGGCCTGGCCCACGCCCAGCATGACCGGCACCCGCAGGAGGCCAGCGTGCTGGTGCATCCAGAACTCCTGCTTGGGGCAGCCCAGGCCCACCCACAGCAGGTCGGGCGCGGCATCATTGATCCGGCGCACGATGGCCTCGTCCTCCGCCGCCGAGAGCGGGCGGAAGGGCGGAGAATAGCAGCCCGCCACGCGCACCCCGGGAAAACGCGTCGTGAGTTCCGCCGCCAGGCGCTGGGCGGTGCCCGGGCCGCCGCCGTAAAAGAAGTGGGAGTAGCCCTGGCGCTCGGTGGCCCGGCAAAAATCCCACAGCAGGTCGGGGCCATAAACCCGCCGCGGCAGCGAATGTCCCGCCCGGCGCCCCAACCACACCAGGGGCATGCCGTCCGGACAGACGCTGGCCGCCCGGTTAAGCACCTGCTTGAAGACGGGCCGGGACTGCGCTTCCATGATGGCGTGCACGTTGGTCAGGGTGACGTAGCGCCCGCGCGGGACTTCGCCAATCCACTGCTCCAGGCGACGGATCATCTCGGGAATCTGCACCGCGTCGACGCGCACGCCCAGCACATCGAAGGTGGGCGGCGCGGGCTGCGACCGGGGAACCTCGGCGATGGCGACGTAACCGGGCATCTGCTCTTTGCTCCCCCTACACTCCGCGCATGGCAAACACCAGCGTGTGCAGCAGGATGGCAATATCCAGGAAAAAACTGCGGTTGCGGATGTAATAAAGGTCGTACTGGATGTTTTCGTGGATAAGAAAAGCACGGTCGGCGCTCAGCTGCCACAAACCGGTGATGCCGGGCAGCACCTGCAGCCGCTGGCGGTGGCGCGCCGTATAACCTTCCACCAGGAAGGCCATCTCCGGGCGCGGGCCCACCAGCGACATCTCTCCTTTGAGAACATTCAGCAGCTGCGGCAGCTCATCCAGACTGCTGCGGCGCAGGAAGCGCCCCAGGCGGGTGATGCGCGGATCGCAGGATTCGGTGGGCGACTTCGAATACAAGGGCGCGTCCGCGTGCATGGTGCGAAACTTGTAAAGCTCGAACAGCTTCCCGTATTTGCCTACCCGCTGCTGCCGAAAGAGGACGGGGCCGGCAGAATCCAGGCGCACCAGCACCGCGATGGCCAGCAAAAGGGGCGACAGCAGCAGCAGCTGGCCTGCGGCTGCAGCAAAATCGAAAACGCGCTTGGCTGCATCGTACAGAGTTTCGGACGGAGGGCCCGCTATGGAACTCAGAAACAACCCGTCCACATCCAAATGCCGGATCGACAGATCCGAGGGCGCCGCCAGGTTCGGGACAAAGGCCACCAAGGTGCCGGCAGCAGCGGCTTCGCTGGCGATATGCATCAGCTTTTCGTGCAGCAGCGAAGGGATGGCCACCACCAGCACCTCGGCGCCGAGTTCGAGCAACAGCTTCCTGTCCACCGGCCCGCAGATCACGGGAGCCGAACGTTTGCGCCGGTAATCGAGCTCATATACCTTCCGGCCGGCCAGGGCGGAGTTGTCATCCACCCCGCTACCGGGGCTAGTCCCAGCTTGAGAGAGCGCGCCAGGGCGGAGAACACGCGCCGACCGGTGTCGCCGGCGCCGTAGATCACGGTGCGCCGGATGCCGTAACCCTGCTTGTGCAAAACCCGGACGCAGAAAAACAGAAGCTGCTTTTGTGCAATCAGGCACAGCGGCACAGCCGTCATGGCCAACACGAACCACCAGCGAGAAAACAGCCGGCCGGCAAAGAAGGTCACAGGAAAGGTCAGCAGGAAGGCTTGAGCGGAGACGCGCAGCGCTCTCTCCGTCTCTTTGATGCACAGCAGGCTGCTGCCCTGACGGTAGGCGCCGTCGCGGTCGAGCATCAGCACAAACAATACCGCGAATCCCGCTGCGGCCCCGCCAATGACGTCCCAGGCATAGTAGATGTGCTTGCCCAGGTCGAGATAGCGGTAGGTGCTGTAGGCGAGCAGAACCGCCGCCGCCGCCGTGGCGGCGTCAGCTGCGACTTGCACGGCGGTGTGCAGCCTAGCCAGACGGTCTACTAAGTCCGCCGCGCGCGCGGCCGGCCGAGCCCGGCTCAGCGCCGCCAAGGACAGCAGCGACGATTCCTCAATGCCAGCGGTACTCATGGAAGTTACCGGCAGATTTCTTGGGCGGCGTGGACGCGAACCGTAGCCAGCGCGGCGCAGAAAGCGAACCAAGCCGCGTTGGCGGGAATGTGCAAGTTGAAATCCAGCAGGCTGTGCACCAGAACGCCGCAGACACCCACGGCGGCCCCCATCTGCAGCCATCCCGTGGGCTGCCCCAATCGCTGCCTTGGGCGGCCGAAGGCCAGGCGGAAAAACAAAAGCAGCGAAATCAGGATCAGAACTGCTGCCGCCGCGCCGCCTTCCGCCAGGAACTGGGCATAGTCATTGTGCGCATAGTCAATCACGTCGTCGGTAATTACGGTTTGGTAAGCGGGATAGGCGGCGGCAAAGGCGCCCAGCCCTATCCCGTGTGCCCAATGATCGCGGGCCATTCTCAGCGTGTCGGCGCTGACCCGGGCGCGCATGTTGGCGGTCAGATCCCGGGAATCAGCCAGCTGCTCCCAACGCTGCCAGACGCCTCCCGGGTCCAGCCAGAAGAAGGACGCACCGGCCAGCAGGATGACGCTGAAGGCCGAAATCAGGGTGCGGTTCCGCGCCGGCGCGGCAGGCTGCGCCCCGAAGACAACTGCCATCAGGAGCGCGCATTCCGCCAGCAGAGCGATAATTCCGCCGCGAGAGCCGGAGAGCAGCACCGAGACCACGGTGATCAGCACCGCAAACAGGACAAGGGGTCTTGCCGGATGCCGCGGGCGCAGCGTCAACGCCAGGGCTACACCCAGCGGGATCAGCATCTCCATCAGCCCGGCATAGTTGTTGTGGCTGACGTAAGGGCCAAAGATGTAGCCGCCCCAGCGCGGCTGGATTATGCCGTAGAGCAATCCCGGACTGGCGAAGAACTGGAGGATGGCGAACAGGGCGAGGGCGAAAGCATAGACCGTAACGGCCAGCGCCACCCGCTGCCACGAGCGGGGAGAGGCAGCGGAGAAAAATTGCAGGGCAATAAAGAACAGCAGGCCATAAATCGCCAGCTTAATCGCCGATTCCCGGCTGGCCGCCGCATCCATGCTCAGCCCCGCCAGCAACTGTACGAGCGCCAATCCCAGCACCATGATTATGGGAATGAAGAGAGCAGACCAGGAGACGGTCAGGCTGCCGGCTTGCGCGCGCTGGATGGCCCAGGCCGCCACCAGCAGCACGATGGCGATGCTCATGCCGGCCCACGCCCCGGGCTGCACCGCGCCAAAGGCCAGCGGCGCCGCCATCAGCACGGCCACCAGCGCCCAGCCGGGAACGTCGGATGGCCGACTACAATCGACGATTGCAGGCGTGAAATTCTGCGCAGGGGAGAAGCGGTTCATGGCTGGAGAGCTCGGACGGCCGCCTGGGTTTCACCCCTGGAGATGGGGCGCAGGGAGACATCATCCAGCCAAAACTGGCCGCTGATCTCCATGGGAAAGGAACGGCTGCGCGGCCGCCACAGGGAGAGGCGGATCACCTCCGTCGCCGGCGGCACGGTAAACTGCGCCTCCACCCGACGCCAGCTTTGAGTTCCCACCGTGCCTTCAACGGACAAGCCGAGGCAGGCGGGGCATTGCGGATCGAGGACCCGCAACCGCGGCCCGCTGTCGGAGGTGATGTCCTCGCTGCACACATAGGCCGAGAGAATATAGCTTTGCCGCGGCGCTACAGGAACAAACTGGTACGCGGGCTCGTACTCGGAATTGTCGGGTACCGTGAACTCCACCCGCAGAGCCCGCCTGCCGCCGTGGGCGCGCCGATCCCCAGAATCAACCCTCATATAAGTCTGGGTCTGCAAATGCCAGTCCAAGCCATGCTTCAAGGGTGTCTGCTCGAAGCCGCCGTTGAACACCAAGTTGGCGGTTGGCAGCGAATCTCCGCCAGTTACAGTTCCGGCCTGCCGCAGATAGGTCCACACCTTGACCGCGGCATGGTAATGGCGGTAGCGGAGCAACTCCTCGACATAGCGGGTGGCAGCCGCCGGCGGCAGGGGCGTTCCCGCTGCGGCCACTTCCGTCCAGAATTTTTCTCCTGCCCCGGCCGCCTCGTGGCTTACGAGAAACGACAGGTATCCCAGGCGGACCTCGGGAGCCGCGGAACGGGCCAGTTGGCGCCAGACGAACTCCGCGTCTACCCCGGCGCGCAGCAGCATGGCAAAGACCTCATCCGCCCGATAGGGCTGAAGGCGCAGCAGACGCTGCAAGTGGGGCATAGCGTTAGCCGGACGGCGGGTGATTACGTAGTGCAGCCCAGCCTCCCAGGCCAGACGCGGCTTGGCGGTGGCCAGCCGAGCGGCGCGCTCGAAAGCCTCATCCGCGCAGCTCAGGTCGCCAGCGGCATAGCACGCCTTGGCGAGCGCTGACCAGGACAGGGCGCCATGAGGATTGAGACGCACCGCCTCGCGCAAGGCGGCGACCGCAGCCGCCGGATTGCCGCCTTCGGACCACAGATAAGCAGTGCCCAGGTTGTAGTGCCATTGCGGATTGCCCGGATCAAGAGCCACCGCCCGCTTGAGCGTGGGCGCATCGAGGGAGTCTCCGCAGGCTCCCGCCAAGCCTAATCGGGCCAGGGTGGCTATTAACCACGAGCCGGGGATGAACACCGCCAACAGGAACACTGTGACACCCCAGCGGCCGCCCAACGACATTTCTATCTCTGCTTCGCGCAATTCCATCTTCTTTGTGGCGGTCGCCGGGGAAGCAGCGCGGACCCTGCTTTACCGCTGGGCGCTGCTGTGGCCATAGCCGTATGCATACTCGTCGTAGCGGTGGTTTCCGTAGCAGCCGTAGTCGTAGTAACCGCCGTGGTGCCGATCCAGCTTGTTCAGGACCACGCCCAGGATGCGGGCGCCGGCATCGCCCAGAATGCGGCGCGTACGCACCAGGGCGGGGCGCGGGGTCTTGCCACTTTCCGCCACCAGCACGACGCCATCGGCCAGGGTGGAAAGAATGGTGGCATCGGTTACCAGGAGCACCGGCGGAGAATCAACAATGATGTGTTCATAGCGGCCGCTCAGCTCTCGAAATAACTCCGCCATGCTGTCCGAGCCAAGCAATTCCGCCGGGTTGGACGGCACCGGCCCGCAGGGCAGGATCCAGAGATCGGGTAGGGCAGGAGACTGCTGCAAAGCCTCTTCCACGGTGTGGGCGCCGGTCAGCACGGTGCTGACCCCCTTTTCCGCCTTGAGCGCCAGCGTACGCGCCACCCCGCCCTTGCGCAGGTCGCAGTCCATGAGCAACACCGGCCCTTTGCGCTGGGCCATGGCCTGCGCCAGGTTGAGTGCGGTCACGGTCTTGCCCTCCCCCAGGTAGGCGCTGGTGATCAGCACCGTTTTGGGGGCGGCGGGGGCAGAGGATAGCAGCACCGCGGTGCGCAGGCCACGGTAGGCTTCGGCCAGCACCGATTGCGGCCGGTGCACCACGCTTTGCGCCACCTCGAAATGGTGCGCTTTCAGCGCCTGCCGGCTCTGCCATTTGCTGATCAGTCCGCGGGCCGCCGGGCGGGAGGAACGGTCGAGAGGAATCACCGCCAGAGCGGGCGTGAGCAGCAGGCTTTCGATCTGGTCGGCGGAGTTGACCGAGCGGTCCAATCCTTCCTGGGCAAACGCCCCCATGATGCCCAGCACCAGCCCTCCCAATAACCCGAGCGCAATGTTCATGGCTTTCCGCGGGCGGATGGGAGCTGATGGCGGCAGGGCGCTATCCACCACGTGAATGTTGGTGGAACGCAAGCCGGCCGATACCGTGGCATCCTTCAAGCGCTGCAGCAGGCTCTGATACAGTTGCTGGTTGCTCTCAAACTCGCGCTGCAGGATGTTGTGCTGCACCAGCAGCTGGTTCAGTTTGCCCAGTTGCTCCTTCTGGCGGGCAAAAGCTTCCGCCGCCAGGCTCTCCCGGCTGAGCGCGGCGTTGTAATCGTGCCGCATGCGGGCAATCACCCGGCTCTGTTCTCGCGCGATCTGCCGCTGACACTCCGCCAACTGCTCCTGCAGGCGGAGCGCTCGGGGGAATTTCGGACCATACTGCGACGCCACTTCGGTGTACTGTCCAGCAAGGTCGGCAGCCTTCTCCTCCAGCTTCTGCACCAATTCGCTGTGCGCCAAGGCGGCCACTTGCGCCCGGTTGGAGAGCACCTGCCGGTAAAGCGACTCTTTCTGGATGCGCTCACTCTCGGCCGCAGTCAGGTCGCGACTTACATCGGACAGCATCTGCTCCAGTACGTTCTGCTTCTCGCTGGTATTGACGATCTCGTGCTGCCTTTCGTACTCGACCAGAGCTTGCTGTGATTTCTCGACTTTAGCCTTCAATTCGTCCAGTTGCTGCTCCATGAATCCCGAGACTTGGCGGGTGGCGTCGTATTTCTCCCGGAAGTTGTAGTCGACGTAATTGTTCACCAGGGTGGAAGCGACCTGCGCCGCCAGGCGGGGGTCGGGGCTCTCAAAACCCACCAGCAGCATGCGGGTGCGGGGCACGAGCTGCACGTTGAGACGGCCACGGAAGGAATCGATCAGGCCCACTTTGCGCTGGTCGAGGTCGGCTGCCAGCGCCGGCGGTTTGCCGGCAAAAGTGGGATTCTCCGCCAGCTGCAATTCCTCGATGGTGCGCCAGGCCAGCTTGTCGCTCTTGAGCA
>DASYWT010000482.1:0-3259 GCA_035935775.1 Terriglobales bacterium | reverse complement strand
GTTTACCGCGACGAACTGGTTTTTGTGGTGCCCCCTGGTCACCCCCTGGCGACCGCGGCCAATGTCAGCATTCGCCAGTTGGGAGCGGAGATGTTCGTGGCCCACAATGTGCCTTCGCCGTATCGCGCCAAGGTGCTGCAGGCTTTTGCCCGGCACAAGACGCCGCTGCACATGGACGTGGAGATGCCGACCATTGAGAGCATCAAGAAGTTCGTGGCTATGGGAAACGGCGTGGCGCTGGTGCCCGAGTTGACAGTGGAGGACGAAATCACCCGCGGTGATCTGGTACGCGTGCCGGTGAGCGAGCTGAATTTTGAACGGCGCCTGAGAATCATTTATCGGCGAAATGCGACGCTTTCGCATGCGGCGCAAGCCTTCCTGAAGGTGGTGGAGGCGCTGAGCAACACGCGGCAGGGAAGATATTTGTTTCAGGCGGAGCACTAGAGGGCGCGGCACCACTCCGATAGCCGAACCCTTCAGGCCATTGCAGGCGGCTGTTTATGCCGAGCGCAGCAAATCGGTCGGCGGCTTGATTTTCGGCATGGATAGGATTGGAGCCGGTGTCGCCTCTTTGGTTGTAGCGGCATTCTCCTCCGCTTTGACCGCGGCATTTGGCTCGGAGGTGCTTTCAGCCGCGGCTGCAATCTTACTGTCTGGTTTCGCCTTGGCTACTGGTGCACTGGCCGGCTTCCGCGGTCGCTTGTAACCGGCGCTCTTCAGCATTTCCGCCATACTGGCCTTGAGGAATCCTTGCAGACGTTTCAGGTCGGGCGCTGCATGGGAGTCGCCCGTGAACCCGAAGTAGGTCATGCCGTTGTAACTCAATACAGCGCAGTTAACCGCCATTTCGCCCCCGATGGGCACGTAGGGATACCAGCTGACCATCTTGTTGCCCAGCAGGTAGAGAGGGAGTTGCGGGCCGGGGACGTTGGTGCAGACCAGGTTGAAGGGCGTTATGGGCAACTGACCGGCGACGGGTCCGGCTAATGCCTGCAGAGCGGTGGGAACAATTCCGATAAGGCCGCCGGCCACGCCTACAATTTCCGCGATGTGGGCGGTTTTCAGAAACTCCATTCTCCGGTGAATCGCAGCCAGCAATTTGCGCGGGTTGCGAACACCCAAAGGAACGGTGACGGGCAGCAGGGAAATGCGATTGCCCAAGTCGTGCGAGTTGGCGCCGTTGCGCACATTCACCGGAACCATCATGCGGAACATGCGGCCCTTGACCGAATCGCCGTGGGCCTGGAGGTAGCAGCGTATGGTAGCGGTGACCAGGGCGAGAACCACGTCATTGACCGTGCCGCCCCAGGTGTTCTTAATGGCCTTGATGTCGGCCAGGGGAAGCTCAGCCCAGACGAATTTCTGCGGGCCGCGGCAGATGACATTGAAGCGCAGGCGCTCGGTGGGAGCGCCTATCTCCGGCAGCAGGCGCACGAACTCGTTGGCGGGCCACTGGCCGCCGGCGCCGAGAACTTTTTGCGCCAGCGTGACCGCCTGCTCCTGGGCGGAAAGCAGCCGCTGCACCAGGTCGCCATAAGTGCTGACTAGGCCATCCAGCAGCAAGGTTAAATCGTCTTTCGCCGGCGGCGCCTGGAAGGGACGCGGTTTTCTTGGCAAGCGGTGACGGATCGGAGTGGGATCCATGATGACGTTCATCAGCCCGACTCCGGCGATGCCGTCCGCCAGGCAGTGGTGGACACGGGCCAGGATGGCGGTGCGGTCGTCCGCCAGCGGAAACAGCGTGAAGTCCCACAGCGGATGTTGCCGGTCCATGCGCTGGGTCAAAAGCTTACTGACGGCGGCCTGCATCTCGGCCACCGTGCCACGCTTCAGCTTCATCTCGCGGACATGATTGCGAATGTCGAAGGCGGGGTCGTACTCCCAGGTGGGAAGCCCAATGTTGAAGGGCGCGGTAACCACGCGCTGGCGATAGCGGGGTATGAGGGGCAGCTTCGATTCGATGAAGCGGCGGCAGGAGGCGAGCGGAACCCGGCCCTCGAACACATTGACCGAGGCAATATGCAGGGGAGCGCCCTCTCGTTCCAGATACAGAAATATGGCGTCCCCCCAGGAGAGACTCTCAACTTCTTGTTTCGCCATGACAACCTCTATTTCATCGGGGCGATTGCGCCCCCGCTGTTCGTGCCGGCTCCACCACTCAGAAGAATACGCAGGCGGCCAGACGTGCATATGCCCGCCGAGCTTCAGCTTAAGGGGAATGGGACCGAGGTTCAGTGACGCGTGACCCCTACCCCCGTGATGCGGGTTACGCCCGCTCTGCCAAAACCCGGAATTGATTGCGGCCATCACTGCGCGAATACATTCTTTGTAGTAGTTGTGGTCGGGGAGGCCGACATGCCTTTCGTTGAGAACCGCGGAGCCAAGATCTATTGGGACCAGCAAGGTGGGGGCATACCCGTGCTGCTCATCATGGGCCTGGGTTATCCCTCCGACCTGTGGCACCGTACGCGGCCAATGCTATGCGCACGCTACCGCACCATTGTCCTGGATAACCGGGGCGTGGGCCGCAGCGATGCGCCGCCGGGTCCATATTCCATGGCGATGATGGCGGAAGATGCGCGGGCGGTGCTGGATGCGGCGGTAGCGGACAGGGCACATATTTTCGGGGTGTCCATGGGCGGAATGATCGCACAGGAATTCGCGCTGCAGTACCCGAAGCGGGTCAGGTCCCTGATCTTGGGTTGCACGCAGGCCGGCGGATTCCATGCCGTGAGGGCTGCGCCAGACGTCCTGATGGCACTCCTGTCACGCCCGAACCTGACGCCCGACCAGGCGGAGGAAGTTTTCATTCCTATTCTGTACGATCCCGCTACTTCCCGCGAGCGCATCGAGGAGGACATGGTGATCCTGCGCAATTGGCCGCCCAGCCCCGCAGCATTCGTGGCGCAATTGCAGGCAATTGTGGCCTGGGAAGCGTATTCGCGCTTGCCGGAGATTGCCGCTCCCACGCTGGTCATCCATGGAGCGTCGGACCGGCTGATTCCGTCCGGCAATGGGGAGCTGATTGCAACGCGAATTGCCAAGTCCAAGCTGGTCATCATCCCTCGGGCAGGTCACATGCTGGCGACCGATCAGCCGGAAGCAACCCACCGCGCCCTGGGGGAATTCCTCTGCCAGGTAGATGGCACTCCCGGCTGGGATTTCAGCCCGCCTGCCGAGGGCCGCTCCTAGGGGGAGCAAGGAATTGCTGCGGACTGCCCCGCGGGCGTTCCCATTTTGGGAATGGCAGTGAATCGTC
>DASYWT010000481.1:0-8441 GCA_035935775.1 Terriglobales bacterium | reverse complement strand
GAGGGCGGCGATGCCCTTGTGCACGTCGCGGCGGATCATCTCGTAGATGAGCGTGACCAGCACCCGCGCGCCGCTGGCGCCGATAGGATGGCCGATGGCCACGGCGCCGCCATTTACGTTGACCTTGTTGGGATCGAGATTGAGTTCGCGCAGGATAGCAACCGACTGTACCGAGAAGGCTTCATTCAGTTCGTAAAGATCCACTTCTTCGTTCTTCCAGCCGGTTTTCTTCCAGATCTGGCGAATGGCATCCACCGGCGCCATCATCACCCACTTCGGATCCACGCCGCTCGTGGTTTGGGCGACGATACGCACCATGGGCTTGGCGCCCAGTTCTTTGGCGCGGCGGGCGCTGGTGACCACCACCGCGGCAGCGCCATCGTTCACCCCGGGAGCGTTGCCGGCGGTGACGGTGCCATCTTTCTTGAAGGCGGGCTTGAGGGCGCGCAGGGCTTCGATAGTTGTATCGTCGCGCGGCGATTCGTCCTTGTCGAAAATCACCGGCGGCGCGCCTTTCTTCTTGGCGGGAATTTCCACGGGGAGAATCTGAGACTTAAACCGGCACTCCTTGATGGCGGCAACGGCTTTGCGGTGGGAATTGAGCGCGTACTCGTCCTGCTCTTCACGGGTGACGTGATACTTCTCGGCCACGTTCTCGCCGGTGTTGCCCATGTGATAGTTGTTGTACACGTCCCACAAACCATCGTTGACCATGGAATCCACAATCTGGGCATTGCCCAGGCGATAGCCCTTGCGCGCCTGCGGCAACAGGTAGGGCGCGTTGGTCATGGATTCCATGCCGCCGGCCACAACGATTTCGCTGTTGCCGGTTTGAATGGCCTGGGCGGCGAGCGCCACCGCCTTCAAACCGGAACCACAGACTTTGTTGATGGTCATGGCGCCCACTTCCGGCGGCAGGCCGCCGAAGAGGGCCGCCTGGCGCGCGGGATTCTGCCCCAACCCCGCCGAGACCACGTTCCCCATGATGCACTCATCCACCTGCTTGGGATCGAGGTTGGCGCGCTTCACCGCCTCGCGCACCACCAACGCGCCGAGCTGAGTGGCGCTGAAGTCCGAGAGCGATCCCTGAAATTTTCCCACCGGAGTGCGGACTCCGGAGATGATGACGACATCTTCGAGTGCGGGCATGCAGAGCTCCTGAAGCGGACTTGCGAACTACACATTATAGGATGCGGGAGGGCGCGAATCGAAGCAGTTCCCGCGGATGTCGGAGAGGAAAAAGGTTGTCGGGAAGGGAAAAATTATTTGCCAAATAATTTCTTGAGCGCGTTTGCCATTACCAAGGTACTTGGGGGGCGGTGTGGTTCTACTCACTTGGATGTGATTTTTCTCTTGACATCGTTTTTCAATGACTCTATACATCAATCAGTTGCAACAGTTCACCGTTGCAAATTCCATGATGAATGGAAGGGAGAATAGTTCAATGGCAGCTAAGAAGAAAGCAAAGAAGAAAAAGAAGCACTAAGAGCTTCACAGTTGAAGCATACCGGGGACGCGATGAGCGTCCCCGAAGTTTTTTGTGGGGCAAAAATTTAGCGCCTCAGCTGCCGGCGCATGAAGCAGGTCCTTCGCTGCGATCAGGATGACAACACCAGGAGGGTGATCGTGGTGTAAGCAACCGCAAGGTCCCTCGATTCGCGCTCCCTCCCATTCGGCCGGGTCGCGCTCGCTCGGGATGACAAGCGTGCGAGTGGTCGGCGGTGCACGCGAGATCGCTCGCGGCTGAAGCTGCTCGGGATGACGTCCTCAGCGGAAGGCATACGCGGGCGAGGGCGCCCGCGCCACAAACGCAAGGTCCCTCGACTCGCCCTCACCGCGCAAGCGCGGCTCAGGCTCGCTCGGGATGACAAACCGGGAGAACGTGCGAATGACAACCGGGAGAACGTGAGGGTGCGAGCGTTATTGGCCGCTGACGGCGGGAAGGCGGTTGTTGCCGTTGCGACCGAAATACTCGGCCAGGGCCTGGCCGGTGAACGATTTCTTCTGGCGGGCCACCTGCTCGGGCGTGCCCTCGGCGACAATGCGGCCGCCGTGTTCGCCGCCTTCAGGACCGAGGTCAATGATCCAATCGGCGTTGCGGATTACGTCGAGGTTGTGCTCGATGATGATGATGGTGTTGCCCAGGTCGGTGAGGCGGTGGAGCACGTCGAGCAACTTCTTCACATCGTCGAAATGAAGGCCGGTAGTGGGCTCGTCCAGCAGGTAAAGGGTGCGGCCGGTCTGGCGCTTGCTGAGTTCGCGGGCCAGTTTGATGCGCTGGGCTTCGCCGCCGGAGAGCGTGACCGCCGACTGCCCCAAATGAATGTAGCCCAGACCAACGTCCACTAAGGTCTGCAATTTTTGACGAACCTGGGGAATGTTCTCCAAAATCTGCAGCGCATCCGAGACCGGGCTCTCCAGCAGGTCGGCGATGGAATAACCGTTGTACTTCACCGCCAGGGTCTCATGGTTGTAGCGCTTGCCGCCGCAGACTTCGCAGAGCACGTAGACATCGGGCAGGAAATTCATCTCGATGCGGCGCTGGCCCTCGCCCTGGCAGGCCTCGCAGCGGCCGCCGGGCACGTTGAAGGAAAAGCGGCCGGCCTTGTAGCCGCGCTCGCGCGATTCCGGCAGCATGGCGTAGAGATCGCGAATCTGCGTGAAGACGCCGGTGTAAGTCGCGGGATTGGAGCGCGGGGTGCGGCCGATGGGCGATTGGTCAATCTGGATGACCTTGTCAATGTTCTCCATGCCCACGATGGCCTTGTGCTCGCCGGGATTTTCGCGCGAGTGGTAGAGGTGGCGGGCCAGGGCGCGATAGAGAATATCGTTGACCAGAGTAGATTTTCCAGAACCGGAAACACCGGTCACGAGCGTCATGACTCCCAGAGGGAAGCTGGCGTCAAGGTTCTTCAGGTTGTTCTCGCGAGCGCCGAGCACGGAAATGGCCTTGTCGTTGGGCTGGCGGCGGTCGGGGAGCATGGGAATGTGCTTCTTGCCCGAGATGTACTGGCCGGTGAGCGATTCGGGCGCGCGCATGATGTCCTTAGGCGTGCCGTGAGCAACGAGGTGGCCGCCGTGGCGGCCGGCGCCGGGGCCGAGGTCAATGACGTAGTCGGCGCGGCGGATGGTTTCTTCGTCGTGCTCAACCACCAGCACGGTGTTCCCCAGGTCGCGCAGGGATTCGAGCGCGGCCAGCAGGCGGTCGTTGTCGCGATGGTGCAATCCGATAGAGGGCTCGTCCAGAACGTAGAGCACGCCGCGCAGGCGGGAGCCGATTTGCGTGGCCAGGCGGATGCGCTGGCCTTCGCCGCCGGAGAGCGTGGCGGCGGAGCGGTCCAGCGAGATGTAGCCCAGGCCGACCGCGTTCAGGAACTGCAGGCGTTCCACAACTTCGTGCACGATGCGGCCAGCGATGAGCTGCTCGCGCCCCGCCAGCTTGATGTTGGCCGCCACCGTGAGCGCGCGCGAAACGGGCAGAGCGGTGAAGTCGGCGATGGACATGCCGTTGACCTTCACCCCCAGGCTTTCCGGGCGCAGGCGCTTGCCATGGCAGACGGGGCAGGGAGTGGCCGACATGTAGTTGAGCAGCCATTCGCGGTAGCTGTCGGACGAGGCTTCTTCCAGCGAACTGTTCAGGTAGGCGAGCACGCCGCGGAAGCCGGTGCGAGGGCCGCCGTTGCGCCTGGCGGGTTCGCCGTAGAGCACCAGGGTCTGAACTTTATTCGGCAGCTTCTCGAAGGGCGTGTTCAGGTCGAAGCCGTGCGCGGCGGCCGCGAGTTGCAGCATGTGTTGCAGATAAGAAGAGCCGGAGCCGGGTCCGAGGCCGCCATCGAGCAGGGGCTTGGACCAGTCCACGATAATTTTGGCCGGGTCGAAATCGTACTTGCTGCCCAGGCCGTGGCATTCGGGGCAAGCGCCGTAGGTGCTGTTGAAGGAAAAGGAGCGCGGCTCCAGCACCGGCACGTTGATGCCGCAATCGGGGCAGGCGAGCTTGGCGGAGTAGAGGTGCTCCTCGCCGCCCACCACCGCCACCTGTACCAGGCCATCGGAAAGCTTCATGGCCGTGTTGATGGAATTTTCCAGACGCTGCTCGATGCCCGGTTTGACCAGCAGACGGTCAATCACCACCTCGATGGTGTGATTCTTGCGCTTGTCGAGGCGGATATCGTCTTACAGGTTGACCAGTTCGCCATCCACGCGGGCGCGGGCGAAGCCCTGCTGCACCAGTTTCTCCATCTCCTTTTTGAACTCGCCCTTGCGACCGCGCACGATGGGCGCCATCACCATGACGCGGTCTTCGGGTGTAAGTTGCATGACCCGCTGGACGATCTGGTCGGCGGACTGGCGGCTGATGGCTTGGCCGCAGTGGGGGCAATGGGGCACGCCGATGGAGGAGTAGAGCAGGCGGAGGTAATCGTAAATTTCGGTGATGGTGCCCACCGTGGAGCGCGGGCTGCGGCTGGTGGTTTTCTGCTCGATGGAAATGGAGGGGCTCAGGCCGTCAATGGCGTCCACGTCGGGCCGCTCCATCTGGTCGAGGAACTGGCGGGCGTAGGCGGAGAGGGTTTCGACATATCTTCGCTGGCCCTCGGCGTAAATGGTGTCGAAAGCAAGGGAAGATTTGCCCGAGCCGCTGAGCCCGGTAATCACAGTAAGAGAGTTGCGGGGTATCTCAACGTCAATGTTTTTAAGGTTATGCTGGCGCGCCCCGCGCACCGTAATCTTAGTAATCGCCATCGGTCCCTGGGTGCAGTAGTACCTCGGTAATTGGACAGGTCCTCTAGTAAGAGGGAGAGTGAGTTAGCGCAATTTTACTCACGTATCTTAATCGTTAACAGCGGGCAAGGTCAACGCGAGTAAAGTGGGCAATGCGCCTCAGGGCGCGCCGTTTGCCCCGATGCCCGAGCATTGTTGCGAAATGTTGCAGGATGCGGTGGATGACGGCGCAGTCGTGAACGCCCCCCGCAATCGCATGCCTGGGCGCATCTTGAACGAAGTGGATTCGGACTACGCCGTCGCCTCCCCTGACGACCGTCCCAAGCTGTACTTGATGAATTTCTGCCCGTTCTGCGGGCGCGCCATTTCGCGCACCGTGTGGAACGCGGAAAAGAAGAAGTAATCGGCCGCTCCGCCGGCAGATGCATCCGAGTTGCCGGAACGAGCATCTTCCCATATGTGGCGCGGCTTTAAATAGGTGGGCCGAACCTTGAGCTTGTTTCTTAGTCTAGCGACCTTATTCTTCACCGTTCTTGCAGCCTTGGCATTTGGAATTGCGGCCAGTTGGGTGGCTGTGAGCGGTATTCTGTTTGCCTTCGGGCATCGTTCGCAAGCATCTGAGCCCGCCGCTTTGGTGGAATCGCCCGCCGGCGGCGACTAATTTTTCCTTAAAGGTTTAACGGGCTTACCCCAGCGCGCGAGCGCTGGTTTTTTTTGCGTCGGGCAACCACTGAGCTGGCGCGGCTTTCGCCTGCGAGCGTTTCGACCAGTCTTTTACGATTGCTCCGCAGGCGTCCTTCACCGCGCTTCCCAGCAGGCGCGCCGAAGTTGAAAAGAACACCTTGCAACACAATTGGGCACGGCCGGCGGGTAGAAGTGTTTCGACTCGGGCGTTCGCCCTCGCTCAACATGACATCGCCTTGAAATGCAGGCTGCAAAATCGAACCATCCCTTATCAGTCAGGAGCCAGGCCACTTGTCGTCGGCCAGAACGACCGCGGCTTCAGTGCACGATATTACGGGGAGGACTCGCGGGCTCGGCTGAGCCGGCCGCCGCTGCGGCTGATTTCATCCCGATCCCGTAGCGTTTGAGCTTGCAATAAAGAGTGGCGCGGCTGATGCCCAGCAACTGACCGGCAAGAGTCTTGTCGCCATTCACCTGCTCAAAGACGCGTTCTATGGTGACGCGTTCAATGTCCTCCAGATCGGTGGAGTTGGTCATGGGAATGAAGCCGTCGCCCGGGCCCGTGCTGTGAATAGATAGCGATTGAATCCCAGGCGGCAAGTCGTTGACGTCAATGGTCTGCTGATCGCCCAGAGCCACGGCGCGCTCAATGCAGTTCTCCAGTTCGCGTACATTGCCCGGCCAGTCGTAAGCGCGCAGGCACTTCATGGCCGCAGTCGTGATCTTGACGGGCTGGGTAGGCGCATAGCGGCTGAGGAACCACTGCGCAAGTTCGGGAACGTCGCTGCGGCGGTCGCGCAGCGCGGGTAGATGCACGGTGACCACGTTAAGCCGGAAATAAAGGTCTTTGCGGAACGTGCCTGCCTTGTACGCCGCTTCCAGGTCGCGATTGGTGGCTGCCATGACGCGCACATCCACCTTGATCTTCTGATTGCTGCCCACGGGCCGGACCTCTTTTTCCTGCAGCACGCGCAGCAACTTGGCCTGCAGGTCCAGCGGCAACTCGCCCACTTCATCCAGGAAAATTGTGCCTCCGTTTGCCGATTGAAACAGCCCATCCTTGGAGCGCAGCGCGCCCGTGAACGCGCCTTTTTCGTGGCCGAAGAGTTCGCTCTCAATCAGCGTGGGCACCAGCGAGCCGCAATCCACCGCCACGAAGGGACGCTTGGCCAGCGGCCCGCGATAATGAATGGCGCGCGCCACCAGTTCCTTGCCGGTGCCGCTCTCGCCGCTGATCAGCACCGGCGTGCGCGTGTCTTTCAGGCGGTCAATCAGCACCAGCACGTCCTGAATTTCCTTGGACGCGCCCACAATGCCGCCCATCTCCGTGCTCACCCGCTCGCGCAGGGCGCGGTTCTCCAGCACCAGGAGCACCTTCTGCGCCATGCGCTGCAGGATGAGCTTAATTTCCTCCAGGCGGAAAGGCTTGGTGATGTAGTCGTAGGCGCCAAGCTTCATGGCCTGCACCGCGTTATCAATGGAGCCGTAGCCGGTGATGATGGCCACCTCGGTGCGCGGAGACTGCCGCTTCACCGTCTCCAGAAACTCCAGGCCGGACATCTGCGCCATGCGCAGGTCCACCAGGATCAGGTCGGGAGTTTCCGCTTCCAGGCGGGCCAGAGCGTCTTCCGCGTTCTCTGACTCGCAACAGGTAAAGCCCAGCGACTCCCCGATTTTTACACAGAGCTTGCGAATGTTCTGCTCATCATCCACGATCAGCAGACGAATACGGCCCTCTTCGCTCATGGTGCCTTCCCAATGGTTTTTTCCACTACTTCCAGCAGTTGTTGCACACGAAAGGGTTTTTCCACGCAGGGGGCGCCGGTCTTCTGCAGCGTGGCCACAGTTTCCTCGTTGGCGATGTCGCCGGTAATGAACACCAGGCGGGAAGCCAGTTCGGGGCGGTGGCCGGCGATCCAGGCATGGACATCGGCGCCGTCCACGCCTCCGGGAGTGCGCATGTCGGAAATAACGCCCAGGAACGAGCCCCCGGCCAGCAGGTGCAGAGCCTCGGCGCCGGAATTGGCGGCTACCACCGGATAGCCGCTGCGCTCCAGGGCGGCGCGCACGTAAGCCATCACCGAAGGCTCATCCTCGATGAGCAGCAGCGGCAGATTGGCGCTATTGGCACAAAGGTTGGTCATGATTGCATGGCTCCTGCGGCGGCAACGGTTTCCGCCATCTCTGCTGCCAGAGGCAGGCGCACGAGGAAGGTTGCGCCCTCCCGGCCCGCATTGTTGTGGCAAACAATTTCACCTCCGTGTTCCCGTACGATGCCGTAACAGATGCTCAGCCCCAATCCGGTTCCTTTGCCCACTTCCTTGGTGGTGAAAAATGGATCGAAAATGCGGTCAGGATTCTTAATGCCATTCCCGTTGTCGCGGAACAGCACCTGCACCCAGCCGCTGGACACCGATGTTTCGATCTCGATGCGGGCGGCCCGGCCAGTCTCGCGCACCGCGTCGTAGGCGTTATTCAGAATGTTGAGGAACACCTGCTGCAGTTGGTGCGAATCGCCCACCACCTCGGGCAGAGGCTCGTAAAAGCGTTCGCCCACCTCCACCCCGTGGCTGGCAAAGTCATAGGCGCGAAGCTGCAGGGTGCGGCGCAGGATGGAATTGACCTGCACCGGCTTGCGCTGCGGCGGTGTCTGGCGGGCGAAGCTGAGCAGGTTCTGCACGATCTGCTTGGTGCGCTGCGCTTCCTGCAGGATGACGCGCAGGTCCTTGCGCGCCGATTCCGGCAATTCGGGATTCTCCATCAGCAGGTCGGCAAAGCCCAGAATCGCGGTGAGGGGATTGTTGACCTCGTGGGCCACCCCCGACACCAACTGGCCCACCGCCGCCATCTTCTCCGTGTGCATCAGCTTGGAGTGCATCAGGGCGACATCGGAAATGTCGGTCATCACCACCACGATGCTGCTCACCTCGCCCTGTTCGTCTCGCATGGGGCTCAAGTTGATGGAAAACTGTCCCGCGCGGTCGTCGGCGCGAGTGATGGGAAGTTCGAGATTGTCCACCTGCTGCCCGGCAAGAGTG
>DASYWT010000480.1:0-3753 GCA_035935775.1 Terriglobales bacterium | reverse complement strand
ACGGAATAATGGTGATGTAGGCCAGCATACCGGCAACGTTGTCGGTCATTCCGCCGGTGCTGGGCGCGGCCGCGGGAACTGCCGCGGCTCCTCCGCCCACATTCTGGGCGCTGCTGGTTCCACAAGAACTGCACGAAATGGCGCCCTCTGCCATGGGCGCTCCACATGACGAGCAAAATCGCGGCATATTGCCCTCCTGAAACCCGAGAATGGAAACGGTCGTTCCGAGCCCTGTTACTGCCCCTGGGATAGCCCTGTTTGCGCGGACATTAGCAGAAAGTGAGCCGCAAGGCAACGCCCGGTTTCAGGCGGTGGGACGGCTGGCAGCAACCTTTTTGCGGCAACTCTCGCACAAGCCATAGATCTGGAAGGTATGGCGAGTGGTCAGGTAGTGGTGCTTGCGGCCAATCTCCTGCTCCAGACGGTCCACTTCGGGGGAGAAGAACTCCACCGAACTGCCGCATTGAGTGCACACCATGTGGTGGTGGCTGCGGCGGTTGTACTGGTGCTCGAAGCGGGCAATGCCGTCATGGAAGGCAACTTCGCTGGCCAGGCCGCATTCGGCCAGCAGCTTGAGGGTGCGGTAGACCGTGGTAAAGCCGATGCGCGGATCCTTGCGCTTGACCAGGCGATGAAGCTCGTCCATGGAGAGGTGCTCGCGGGTTTCCAGGAAAGTGCGCAGAATAGTGTCGCGCTGGGCGGTATGCTTGAGGCCGACGCGTTTGAGGTGGTCGTGCAGGATCTGCTCAGCCTCGTGCATCATCTCGCGCGAGAGCAGGGGCTGATCGTCAATGCGCTTCTGCAGCATGCGGGGGTAGGCGGCGGGTTCAGGATAGCAAGCGCGGGTCATTTTGAAAATGAAATTCATTTTCAATTTGCCGCGCCCTCCACCGCCCCCTCCCGCCAACTTTTAAAATCGCTACAGTCTTTGGCACATTTTCATTGCCCCACCCTCTAGTGCTGGGGGCGGGCTGTTAGAAGGAAACTCGCCCTTAAGTCGAAGTTAGCGCAGTTGTTTCCTCAGCCTCCTCCGCCCTACAATCATTGGCTCTCCCATCATGGCCACTCCTGAAATCGCTCCCCCCCAAACCGGTACTGCGCGCCGAGCCCTGCGCTGGCTGATTCCCCTTGCCGTCCTGATAGTGCTGCTGGCGGCTGGTCTGGGCGGCTGGTTGTACTACACGGCGACTACCGCCCTGCCTCAACTCGACGGCAGCCTGCAGGTGGAGGGCTTGTCGGCCCCGGTGGCGGTCACCCGCGACGGCCAGGGCGTACCGACCATCGAAGCGGCCAACTTGGACGATCTGTTCCTCGCCCAGGGTTACGTCACCGCCCAGGACCGCTTGTGGGAGATGGATAT
Organism: Terriglobales bacterium; assembly: GCA_035935775.1. GTDB lineage: Bacteria > Acidobacteriota > Terriglobia > Terriglobales > Acidobacteriaceae > JAICWP01. Next base: position 2,393 of record DASYWT010000480.1, on the reverse strand, counting down.
GACCCGCCGCTTCGCGGCCGGCGAAATGGCCGAGGTTCTGGGCCGGGAGTGGATCAAGCATGACCGCGAACAACGCATTCTGGGCTTGGAGGATCGGGCACAAAAAGGGGTGAACGAGCTCTCGCAGCGCGACCGCAACTACTTGGAAGCTTATGCGCGCGGCGTAAACGCCTTCATTGCCCAGCGGCGCGATCGTCTGCCGCTGGAGTTCCGTATCCTGCACTATGCGCCGCGTCCCTGGACGGCCGCCGACGCGCTGGTGATTGAAGCCAACATGATCAAGGAGTTGAACCACTACTCGGCCCGGGCGGCGCTGGAGCACGAAAAAATATTGGCCAAGCTGGGCCCCGACCTCACTTCTGACCTTTACCCCAACTCTTCCTGGCGCGACCATCCACCGGGCCAGGATCCGCAGAAGATGACTGAGGAACCTCCGGCGGAGGGCAAGGCCGCACGCGGCGAGGCTCCCCTGCGCTGGGCTGCGGCGGCAAGGTTTGAGATCCGTCCCGAACTCGGCTCGAATGATTGGGTGATTTCCGGGGCGCACACCGCTTCCGGCAAGCCGTTGCTTTCCAATGATCCCCACCTAGGACACCAGATGCCGGCCCTGTGGTATGAGGCCCACCTCAAGAGCGGCGACTTCGACGTGGCCGGAGTCACGCTGCCGGGCACGCCGACCGTAATTTTGGGACACAACCAGCGCATCGCCTGGGGCTTTACCAACATCGGGCCGACCGTGGAGGACGTGTTCATCGAAAATTTCAATGCAAGCGGCCAGTACCAGACGCCGCAGGGCTGGAAGGAACCGCAGCGGCGCCGCGAGGTGATTCATGTGAAAGGCCAGCCCGACGTGGGCTTCGACGTGCTGAGCACGCGCCACGGGCCCGTCATCAGCGAACTGATCCCCGGTGAAAAACGCATGCTGGCGCTGGAGTGGACCCTGTACACTCCCGACGCGCTGGCTCTTCCCTTTGTGGATGTGGACGCGGCGCAGAGCTGGGATGAGTTTCGCCGCGCGTTTTCCACCTGGGTGGCGCCGGGCCAGAATGTGGTGTATGCCGATGTAGACGGCAACATCGGCTACCAGGCCACCGGGAGAGTGCCCATCCGCGCCTCTGGCGATGGCAGCCTGCCTGTTTCCGGCGCCGATAACGCGCATGAGTGGACCGGCTATGTGCCCTTCGAGAAGCTGCCCAGCGTCTTCAACCCGCCTTCGGGCATTCTGGCCACGGCTAATGGCCGTATCACCCCTGACAAGTACCCCTATTCGCTAAGCGACGAATGGGGTCCGCCCTATCGCACGGAACGGATTTACAAGGTGCTCGGGTCGAACAAGAAATTTAGTCCTCCCGATATGCTGGCGCTGCAGACCGACGTATATTCCGCATTCGACCGCTTCTGTGCCGAGCGCTTTGTGTATGCGCTGGACCATGTCACAGGGGTTTCCCCCCGTGCGCGCGAGGCCCGCGAATTGATGCGCAAGTGGGATGGTCGCATGCTGGCGGATTCGGCTGCGGCCGCGGTGGAGGCGTCCGCTCGCGAGGAACTCTATCGTCTGCTGCTGGAGCCCAAACTGGGGGCCGCTCCCGCCGAGGCCAAGGATAACGGCCAGTTGAACTGGAAGACCTACGAGTGGTTCATGCGGCCCGTGTGGCTGGAAAACGTGCTCTTGTACCAGCCGCAACGCTGGCTGCCAGCGAACTTCAAGAATTACAACGAACTGCTGGCGGCGGCGGTGGACGCGGCGATTCAGCGGCCGGGAATGCTCTCCGAGCTAGCCGACTTGCGCTGGGGCGAGCTCAACCCGGTCGAGATCAACCACCCCATCTTTGGCGCTGTGCCCATTCTGCGGCGCTGGGCCGGCCCGGGGAGGCATCCCCAGTCAGGCGACAGCTACACCGTCAAAGCAGTCGGACGCCACTTTGGCCCTTCCGAACGTACTACTGTGGATCTAGCCAATCTCGACGACTCCACCCTCAACATCGTAACCGGCCAGTCGGGCAATTTGTTCAGCCCCTATTACATGGACCAGTGGGGCGCATGGTTCGGCGGCGCCACATTTCGTCTGCCCTTCTCATCTCAGGCGGTAGCGGCCGCCCGCGCGCATCAGTTGGTGCTGCAGCCGGGGAAATGATGGTCAGCAATTCCAATGGTTATCAAGGGTTCTCATAAAGAAACATGGCGTCGGAATGGGCTTAGTGGTCCTGCACGCGAGTAAATTACGGGATGTGGCTGGAATCTCCTCCTACTGTGCCCGCTGGTCGGTCAGGAACGGCCATCGGTTTTCAAGGGTGCAACTGTGAAATTCCACACTGAATACCTGTCCGTCCATACCAAGAAACACCGCGAGTCCATTCACCTGACCCCTACCGTCGAGGCGATCGTCAAGAAGA
>DASYWT010000479.1:0-9508 GCA_035935775.1 Terriglobales bacterium | reverse complement strand
CATGCCGCGGACGGGCGCCCAGGGCGGTGCGGATCGCAAGTTCGCGCGCCCGATTGCTCACACGTACCAGCATGAGGTTAGCCACATTGGTGCACGCCACCAGCAACAGCAGGGCAACAACCGCAAAGGCGACGAACAGTTGGCCGCGCACGTCGCCCGTCAGCATCTGGCGCAAGGGCCTTGCCATGGCGCCGCCGTAGACGTCGGCGTCTCGGTGCTCGCGCTGGATTGTGGCGCTGATGCGGTTGAGATCGTCGGCTGCCTGTTGCAGGCTGATCCCCGGCCGCAAACGCGCGAACGTTCGCAAGAATCGCGAGTCGCGCCAGAGCATCCTCTGGGGCAGGATCTGCCGCTGCAGCGGAGTCCAGAAATCAATTTCGGTGTGCAGGGTAGTCGGGTCCGGGGGCATGACGCCCAGAATGGTATAAGCCTCGCCATTGAGCCGAATTGGTCTGCCGACAATCCGCGGGTCGGCGCGAAAGCTAGTCCGCCACAGGCGATCGGTCAGCACGGCTACCTGCGGAGCGTTGGGCCGGTCTTCTTCAGCGGTGAAAACGCGTCCGATTTCCGGCCGCACGCCAAACACCTTCCACCAGCCCGCCGAAACCGCACCGCCCCACAGGTGCTGCGGAGCACCATCGCCGGTGAGGATATAGTGGAATCCGGCAAAGCCAGCAATGGCTGAAAAGCTCCGGTTCTGTTCCCGCCAATCCAGGAAGTTTCCCGGCGCAACGTCGGATTGGCTGGCCTCATCATGGGCCGTTTTGATTTCATAAAGCGCGACAATGTGCCCGGAATCGGGGTAGGGGAGCGGCTTCAGCAGCACCGCGTAGATGACGCTGAACACGGCCGTAGTTGCGCCCATTCCCAGCGCCAGCGTGAATACCACCAGCAACGACACCCCCGGTGTCTTGCGCAGCATTCGCAGGCTATAAATAAATTCGTTCCACAACTTCATCGCACATTCTCTAACTTAATGTCCTAGAGGCATTCAAGCGCGAATCTATCATGATGGTGAATCCCGCAGTTCTGCAAAGAGACCGGCAGTCATTGCAAGGGTTGGTACTGCAGCGATGTGAATCCGGGGATTGGATTAGGCCATCGAACCGCCTAACCCGCGGGACTCTTCCGCGTCCGCTCATATAGAATCGTCCTCATGGCGCTCCAGTTCACCACCTCCTACCTTGAGGATTCGCTCTCGCTTTTCCGCTACTACAAGAAGCTGGGGGAAGGGGCGATGGCGCAGGTCAGCGATGAGCAGTTGCTGGCGGTGCTCGATCCGGAGATGAACTCCATCGCCCAGATCGTCAAGCACATGGCGGGCAACATGCGGTCGCGCTGGACCAACTTCCTGACCAGCGACGGGGAAAAGCCGGACCGCCACCGCGACAGCGAATTCGAGGAGCCGCCCGCCACGCGTGTGGAGCTGATGAAGATGTGGGAAGCCGGCTGGGGCTGCGTATTCAACGCCTTGGAGCCGATGGGTCCAGCCGACGCCGACCGCAAGGTGACCATTCGCGGCGAAGCTCACTCGGTCATGCAGGCGGTGAACCGCCAGCTCGCCCATTACGCCTATCACGTGGGGCAGATCGTGTTCCTGGCCAAGCATTTGCAACACGCCCGCTGGAAATCGCTCAGCATTCCCCGCAGGCAGTCCGCAGTCTTCAACCAGAAAGTGGCTGCCGGCGAGGCCAGCCAGCGCTAATCGCCCAACCCGCCTCGGGCCGGGTTGCCGCCTAGTTCCGGGCTATAACAAAACATTATTTCCTTGCCGCTAACCTCTATCTTCCTGAACCGTCCATTAATGCAGCCCGAGCTTGCGACGGCACAATTTAATGAACTCTTAACGACATATTTGCGTACGGGATGGTATGGAAGAGTACAGGAGTTCAGAATGTTGAACATAAGGATAGAACGAACCGGGGAGACGGCAATACTTCACTGCCACGGCGGGATATTAGTCGGAAGAAGCCTTTCGGCTCTGCGCGAAGCGGTGCTCTGCGAGTTGGGCAAGCGGTCCATTGCACTCGATCTCTCCCACGTGGAGCGCATTGATGCAGGCGGGTTGGGCATGCTCGTGTTTCTGCACACCGTGACCCATGGCCTGGGCACCGAATTGAAGCTGGTGCGGCCTTCGGCACAGGTTGCGGAACTGCTCGAGCTCACGAACCTGGCTTCTGTGTTTGCCATTGACCCGGCGGCTGACGCCGTCGCCGCCGGGCCTCAGCCCAACTCTGCCGGCGAGCCCTACCGCGTCTGCGCCTGACGTCCCTGCTGTCTGTCCCGCGTCCACTGCGACAAATCCGCACAATTTGAACCGCCCCGAGCCGAAATAGCTGCGACCACATCTCTGTTCGCTCGGTCCACCTCATTTCTTCTTCACAGCGGCCACATCGCCAATGGTGGCAGGTTCGGGAGCAACGAAGACAACCGCTGCAATTCCGGCCAGCGCATCGAGTTTGTCCACGGAGATGCGGCCCGCGATTTGGTGGACGTGCGCAGGTTTCCGCTCAGGCTCAAAGCCTATGGCTTTCAGTTGCTTCAGAGCCGTTTCTACATCGCCGCTCACAATCACATTTATCCGCAGCTTATCCGTCCTGAGCTTGCAGACCCGCTCAGCCTGCGATTTATCCGCCTGCGCGTGCCAGCAGTCGTACGCAGCGACCAGTTGCGGGTGCAGCTTCAGTTCGATGAGGCGCGGCGGCTTGCCATTCCCAGCATTGGTCGTCGTCGAAGTGCTCGCCATAGCTCCGTTGAAAGCCACTTGCAGGTTGATCTGGGACTGAACGGGGCGGCCATCCTTGATTGCCGGCTGAAATTTCCACTGCCGCACGGCATTTAACGCGGCCGCATCCATTTCGCCACCGGCCGCGCGGGTGACCCGCGCCTGGTGAACGTTTCCGTCCGGACCCACGATGACCCACAGCTCTACCACGCCCTGGCATGCCGCCTTGGGGCACTTCGGGGCCGGGGAGTTGGTCGCTTTCGGAGCAGATACGCTTCCGCCTACTCGGAACACTCCGCCTCCTATGCCTCCGCCATAGCCTGGGCCAATACCCGTGCCTTGGCCGCCAGCCACGCCGCCACGGCCGCCGGCGGCGACGGTAACTGTCGAGTTGGGAATCTTTGCCGGTAATGGTCCCCCAGTTGCAAAAGTGCCAGTCACAGGCGCGACCGGCATCATCTGCTTTGCTACTCCGTTCCGCACTACCACGGTTGGCGGCACGCTCCCTGACCAGATTGGTTCGTACTGAACGCCTTCCGCCATTTCGACCGGCACCTGGATACGTTTGGGCTTGCCGCCATCGGTTACCACGCGATCCTCTACCGCCACAAAGGAGGTGAACTGGGTCATCAGGTGGTAATCGAGGCCAAGCTGGGTAATCTGCTGGCGCAGATCGGCCCGCAGCGTGCCTCGCTGCACGCCCAGCCAGTCCTGCGACATCAAATCATCAATTTTGTCTCGCGCCCACAGGCTGGCAAGCGCAACGTTTTGGCTTTCCTGGGCGGGGAAGCTCACAGGAATTTCACGGCTATAAAAATCGCCGGCGCGCCTGGCCACCAGCCGAACCACTCCGTGTGCCGGAGCCGTGTAGCGTCCGGTGACAACCACTGGCCGGCCGCTGAAGAGATCGCGGATGTGACGCGGGTAAACATCAGTCACGGGCAGGCCGCCGAACTCGAGCGAGATATCGGTGAGGAGCGGCGCGCGCAAGTGCTCGTATAAGCGGTGCGCAGCATCGGCGGCCTCCTGGCTGTCCGGCTTGTAGGAAACGTATTCCACTTCTCCACGGCCTTCTTCTGCCATTTTGTCCAGGAGAAAGCGGTTGACGCTGGAGCCGATGCCGTAGGCGAACACGCGCGCATTGGGATGCTTGCGGATTTCGCCCAGGATCTCCATGTCGTTGCCGACTTCGCCGTCGGTGAGGAACACCACGATGCGCACGTGATCGGCCGAGCCCGAAGGCTCCAGTGCAGCCCGTATCGCGCCCATCATCTCGGTTCCGCCGCCGCCCCAGTTGCTGTTTACAAATTCTTTGGCCTGCCGCACGTTCTCAGCGCTGGGGTACACCGGCTTGTCGAACAACACCGCCGTGTCCCCCGAGAACTTGATCACATTGAAAGTGTCCCCGGGATAAAGCCCGTCAATGGCATAGTTGATGAGGTCCTTCGATTTCTCCTCGGGAAACCCATTCATGGAGCCGGAACTGTCGAGCACGAAGATGAGTTCCTTGGGGGTGATGTCCGACTCCGGAAAGCGCCGCGGAGGTTGAATGATCAGGCTGAAATATCCCTGGGTCTGGGCCGGCCTCAGGCCCGCAGCCACGGGGATGACTCGCGGAGGGGCCGGGCTAGCGTGAGTCAGCAGGCCTTCCACTACAGTTGCGCCGCTGACGCTGTAGCGCAGGATGAAATCTTTGTTGGGAATTTCGGCGGCATTCCGGAGAAGCACGATGGCGGAATCAGCCCCTGTGCGGTTTACGTCAATCCGATGAGTTGGGGAGCGCAGGTCCTGAATGGGAACGCCGGCATCGAGCGCAACGGCCAGAGAAATGTCGTGACCTGCGCGCGTGCCGGGCGGCGCAACCGGAGGAGTAATCCGGGATGCGTCAGGAACCTGGTCGGTATCCGGCGCCCAGCCGCCGCCCTGGAACCCGATGGCCGCGGTCCCGGGGATGTACCGTGGGCCGACCACCATAGGAAACACAAACTCGTAGGAGCCGTCGGTGTACTTCAGTTGCGCCAGGTAGCTGATAATCACGCGCACGCTCTCGCCGGGTGGCACATTGCCCACGGTTTGCGTAAAGATGTTGGGCCTTTCCTGGTCGAGGAGAGCGGCCATGTGCCCATGCTGGATGGCGCGGTTGTAGATGGCAGCCGCATCTTCGCGGCGCTTGATCTCTCCCCGAATAGTGTGTGCTCCCACCTGAATGGTCATGTCATCTACAGCGGCGTTTTGCGGCAGAGGAAAGGTGTAGACGGCTTCAATTTTGTCGGACGAGGGATTCAGGAAGTCCTGGGTTACGAGCACGCGTGCGATGAAGCCGCTGATGCCGGCTTTCACATCGGTGTGGCGCAGAGGACAGAAGCTGGCGGGCTGTCCATTGTGAACGATGAGCAGCGAGCCCGCCTGGGGTGAAGCACCGGCTGGAAGGGCCGCGAGCAACCACAGGAAAACAACTGCAAGACGCCGCTTCGACATAAACTGCCCCCTGCTATGGGCACCCAGCCTGCGAATACTGACGCCGGGCGCGAGCCGTTTGTTCCAGCTTCCAGATAGGGTGCGTCAGATCACCACGCCGGCGCCGTTAATACAGCCGGAAATTGACTTCGATGTTGATCTGCACGGCTACCGGTTGGCCGTCTTTCATCGCCGGCTCAAAGCGCCACTTGCGCACCGCTTCGATGGCTTTTTGGTCCAAGCCCATGCCCAGAGTGCGCGACACCCTGATGTCGTGAGCGCGGCCATCGGGGCCGATCACCGCCCACAGAATCACGGTTCCCTGAAATTTGGCTTTGCGCGCCTCTTCGGAGTATTCGGGATCGGGCGCGTAAACGGCGCGAGGGGCACTGACTCCACCGCCGACACGAAACACCCCGCCACCGATCCCGCCGCCGGTTCCAGGCCCGACGCCTGGGCCGCGTCCGCTCCCGATGCCGCCACCACTGCCGCTTCCGATGCCGCCGGCAAATCCCGGCCCGTTGGAGGGGACGAGAAGTTTCGACATAGGACTGCCCACTGCCTGGGCCTCGCTGAGAACCAGATTGGGCGGCGCAACGATCGTTGCCTCGGTCGGCAGCTTCGGCTCCGCATTGCGCACAACAATGGTGGGCGGGGCCAGTTGCTGCAGACTGCTGCGCGGCAGAGTGCCTCTGGATGCCGGAAGCTTAGAAGCATCGCCACCGCCGCCGCCTCCGCCGGACTGACGAGGCGAGGCGGGTAAAACGTACGGCTCTAACAGAACTGCAACCGATTCCTGCTTGAATTGGTGGCGATGTTGCACCATCCAGACCGCGGTGCTAAGCAAGAGGACCATTGCCACCGCGTGCATCACAAATGACGCGGCAAAGCTGGCGCGGTGCACGGGGTAGTTGCCGTATCCGGTGCCGAAAAGTGTAGGTAAAACGTCCTGCGAGGCGCCTGCGCCGGAGGTAAGCTGCCGAAGTTCTGAAGGCCACACGTGGAAGTGTCCGTTGCGGGGAATGGCGCCGGTCACCGCCTGCCGCATCAGGTCGGCGCGCAGCCGCGCTTTGAAGTCTGGGCTGGGCATAAGCCGAAGCTCGGCGGCCACGGCCACCAGGTCGCCGATGTTCCAGTCGAAATGCGGCATCGCGACATCCGGTTCGGCCAGCAGCGCCGTAATAGCACCATCGAGTTGATCGAGAACCGCGGTGTTATTCATGACTGCTCCTGATTCGCATCCTCAAGTTCTGCAGCGCCCGAAACTGCAACTGCTTCACCGCGCCTTCGCTGCGTCCCAACTCCTGGGCGATTTCGCGCACGCTGCGCTGGTCAACAAAACGGCGGAGAATCACGTGCCGCTGGTCTTCCGGCAACCCGTCCACCAGCTGGAACAGCATGGCGCGCTGTTCCACTTTGTCTTCCACGCCCGCGCGCTCCAACTCATCCGTTTGCGCCTCGGGCTGTTTGGATGTGCGCTCCCAGCGGTCGGCCAGAATATTGGCCGCGATGCCCAGCAGCCAGGTCACAAAGGGCGCGCCACGCCACTCGAAACGGCTGATTCCCGCCAGCGCCTGGTGGAACACCTCGGCGGTCAGATCCTGCGCTTCCTCGCGGTTGCGGACGCGGACCGCGATGTAGGCGTATACCCGCTCAAAGTTCTGCTCATACAACTCGGCAAAGCGAGTCGGGTCGCGTTGCGCGGCTTCGATCAGAAGCCGCTCGCCGGTATCCTTTTCAACCACGCTCAATCAGGTTCTCCGACCGGGCGCCATTCTTGCTTAGTTATTCCCCCAAAATGAGGAAAAAGTTACGGTGCAGTGTACTTTTTGGGGTGGAAATAACAGGTTTTGGACACTGCCCTGACCCGGGGGGATGACAGGATGGCTATACCCTTCCGCCCCAACAGTTTGCGGCTTCCCCGCCCACCTGATGCGTTACTCTTCCCGTAGCACCAGCGCCGGCGGCAGGCTGAGGGCGCGACGCATCGGGCTGAGGCAGGCAAGCAACGCCACAGCGCATACCAGACCCACGGCCGCCACAGCCGAGGGCACATCCCACCGCAGGTCGGCGGGTGTGTCCGGCGAGGCGCCGAACAGCAGGAGACAGGTGGTTGCGATTCCCAATGCCAGCAGAACGATGACGGCCCGGCAGAAGCCCGGCTCACGCCGTATGACTCGCAGATTTGTTGGCACCTTCACCGCGCCTCCGCTGGGAACGCTTAAAGAAACTCTGATTATAGGGTGGTCTTGAAAGGGATGGCGGTTGCGCTACATTTGGCCGCAGGGCCAAGCGAGAGCATTGTTCGCCAATCACGGGCGGCGAAATGTGGGGGGTGTCCTCCTGTCGCCGGTACTGATGGCTGTTCTTGGGTGGCGCAGCGCTTCAGCGCTGCATTTCGCGGATATGTGATTGTCATTCTGAGGACGCGCGAACCGAGCTTGCGAGGCGAGTGCTACGAAAGACCTGCTCTTCTGTGAGATCGGATCTTCAAGTCCACGGGGACAGAAAAGGTCGTGAACTTCCCCACATTTGCCCGTATCAAGGTCGGTGACGCCGCAAGCGGTCCGTCCCTGCGGGCAAATCTGGGCACCCGCTCCCTGATCAGCCTGCCGCTGGGATGGCGTGCACCATCTGGTCCCATACCCGCCAGAACTGTCGCATTTCATCGGGCTTGCCGAGGGAGATGCGCACGTAGTTGTTCATGGGTGGAAATTTGCGCCCAATGATGATGTTCTGCTTCTCGAAATAATCGATCACCGTTTGTGCCGGGCGCGAGGCGGGCATCATGACGAAGTTGGCCCGCGATTCGATCGGCTTCAAACCGCGCGCCTGCGCCTGCTTAGAGAACTCCTGCCGGTCTGCCGCGTTGCGGCGGATGGCCATCTGCACGTAATCCTGGTCGTCCAGGCCCGCTTTGGCGGCCCGCACTCCGGCCACGTTCTGGCATTCCATGGAGCGGAACGCGTGCAGCCGTTTCAGGGTCTGGCCGCTGCCGATGGCGTAGCCGATTCTCATTCCCGCCAGCCCGTACACCTTGGAGAAGGTGCGGCTCACGATCAGGCGCTCGTCGTCCACGGGGCGATCGAGAAACGACTCATACCCCGGCGTGCCAATGGCGAAGTGATGGTAGGCCTCATCCATAAGCACGACCGCGTTTGCCGGCAGCTTGCTCAGGAACATTTCCAGGTCCCCGCGCGGCGTGATGCTGGCAGTGGGGTTGTTGGGATTGCAGACGTAGATGAGTGACGGCTGCCGCCGGGCGCTCGCCAGCATGGCATCCAGATCGTGCGCGTACTTGCTATCCAGGGGCACTCGCACGGTCTGCGCGCCCAGGGGGTTGCAGTACTCCGCAATCGCTTCGAAAGTGGGTTGCGGAATCACCAGCGCCTTGCCCGGGCCGAGGAACGCCCCTGTGGCTGCGCGCAGGATGTCCATGGAGCCACAACCGAGAAGCACGCGCTCAGTCTTCACTTTGTGAGACGCAGCAATGCTTTCCACGAGCTGGTGATTGTAGCGGTCGGGATAACGATTGCCTTCGGCCACTGCTGTCTGCATGGCCGCCAGACTCTTGGGGGAGGGGCCATAGGCGTTCTCGTTGTTGCTGAGCTTGATGGCGCCAGGCGGGATATCTCCCCTGTGGGCCGCTTCCACCTGCAGGGGAGCGGCCAGCGCGGGCAGTTCGAAAATGGAGGTTGCGGCGGCGGCAATGCTGGCAGAACGCAAAAAACCACGGCGCGAGAGCTGCATGAAGGCTCCTCTCCTTTTGGAAAAACAGAGCTAAGAAGCATACTCCAGACCGACAAGCTCTTCCTTCTCTCGGCCGATAGTTCGACAAGTTCCTGCGCAGCCTTTTTACGAATTTTTTTTACTTTCCCCTATTGCCAACCCATAGGAACTGTGCCATGCTCTCCTATGTGTTACCCATAGGAAGGTGAGGGTGGGCGAAAAAACTGACGTCTGGCAGGGCACGCTGGCGCTGATGGTGCTCAAGACCCTGGAAGCCATGGGGCCGCGGCATGGATACGGCATCGCCCGGCGCATCGAGCAAACCAGCGGCCATCTCCTGGCGGTCAACTACGGAACCCTCTATCCCGCCCTGCTCAAACTGGAACAGGAAGGCTACATCAGTTCCGAGTGGGGTGTCTCGGAGAACAAGCGCAAAGCTAAGTATTACAAGCTGACCCGGGCCGGGCAGAAACAGCTGGAAAAAGAAACGCGAGATTGGGAGCAGGCGACGGAGATTGTGGCACGGTTTCTTTCCGGCGGAAAACAGCCGGCGTGAGGCAGCTAGTCAGGAGTCAGGAGTCAGGAGTCAGGAGTCAG
>DASYWT010000478.1:0-4782 GCA_035935775.1 Terriglobales bacterium | reverse complement strand
GGGTGTAGGTCAGGTTCTCCGCCGCCTGGAAGTGCTGCTCGTTGTAAAAGCGTACGCTGCCCACAAATCCGCCCGACGACATCAGGTCCGGTATCCCCAGCGCCGGCTCGAAGCCCAGGCCCTTGGGCTCCAGGTTGAAGTTGCGCCGGTTGTACTGCATGAGCGTTTCCGACGTCAGATCGTGGCTGAAAACGTGAATCAGGTTGCTGTAGAGCGTCTGATCCCGCACCGGGTTGTCGCGATAGGACGACGGCAGGCCCTCGCCCGGCGCCGCACCGCGCACATTCTGCTTGCGCGAGTCATTGAACAGGTAGGTGATGTTAAGAAACGTGTTCTGGCTCAGCGTGTTGTTGGTCTTGGCGATGAACTTGTCGTAGTTGTCAATCTGCAGAATGGAGCCCAGGTTCTCCGGCTTCAGGCCGAGCATTTCCTTCACCTGGTTGATGCTGGGCGTGTTCGGCCCAAGGCAGGGCGCGTCTATGCAGTGCAGGATGAAAGAGGAATATAGCGGAGAGTCGCCGCGGCGTTGTCCCTCGTATCCAAGAAAGTAGAAATTTTTGTCCTTGCGCAGGGGCCCGCCCGCCTCCGCTCCAAACAGATTCGAGCGCAGGGTGTTGAAGCCCGGTGCGGAGAGCAGGTTCTTGGCATTCAGATCGTTATTGCGAAAGTACTCATAGGCCGCGCCGTGGATGTCGTTGGTGCCCGACTTGGTCACGGTATTGACCACCGACCCCAGGTTGCTGCCGTTGTCCGCGGTATAAGGGCTGTCCACCACGCGGAATTCCTGCACCCAGTCCTGCGACGGACTGATGCGCTGCACGCCGGAAATGCTGGTGGTGTAGTCAATGCCGTCCAGGGCGAAGAACGAGCTATGGCTCTCGCGGATGCCGCCAAAGCTGAGTTTCAACACGGTCTCGGTGAACGGAGACTGCGACCCCACGGCCGTGCTGCGGCCCACGTCCACGCTCGGCGTCAGCAGCACAAAATCAATAAAATCGCGCCCCGAAATCGGCAGGTCGTTAATCTTGGGGGTGTCAATTACCTGGCTGACCTCCGACTGCTCGGTGTCAATCCCTTGCGCCGTTTCCTGTACCTCCACTTCCTGCTTCACCGTTATGCCCAGGGTGACAGTTAGCGAGGCCACTTGGCCCACGGAAAGCGTCACCGGCATCTTCAGCGGCGTGAACCCTTTCACATTGGCGGTCAGTTGATAGCTGCCCGCGGGAAGTCCGGGGATCACGGAGAGTCCGTGGGACTCGGTAACATCGGTCCGCTGTGCCCCGGTCTGCGTATTCTTCATCGTGACCGTGGCCCCGGGAATTACCGCCCCCGTCTGATCCTGTACTGTAACCTTCAGCGTTGCCAGTTCCTGTGCGGCCAGCACAGACGAGAGCAGCAGGATTCCACAAACCGTAGCCCACAAGCGACACGAAGTTCGGCGCATCTTTCCCCCTCGAGAATCAGGAATCGGTTCTCAGCGACAACCCAAATTGTCTTGAAAACGGTAACACGGCGTTTGGAAAACACCGCCAGCTATAACGCTGGCTCCTCAGCATTCCCCGCGAATACTGAGCCCTCTCGAATGAAATAGTTTCGTATTTGCCGAATGATTTCCTCGCTGGGCCGCGAAATCGGTCTCCGTTGAACAATTCCGGTGACCGACTTGAAAAGAAAGCGGCTTATTCAACAACGGGGCACATTCAATGTCAAGAGCCTGCACGAAAATTCAGGCTGACAAGTCGCTTTGAATGTTGGATCGTAGAGATTCGCAACACCCGGCGTGTGTTTTTGCTGCAGCGGATGTCGGGCTCTACACCGCCGCTGCCGCCATCCCGTTGATCAATTTCTCCGCTTCCTTACCGTCGAACCACCACGGCGTATAGTCGGGCGGATTGTTGAAGCCGTTGGTGATCTTGGCGGCCAAACGCGGAATCTGGCTGGCGGCCCCCATCAGCTGCAGGATTTGCGGCGCCGGCGGCACCAGCAGTGAATTCGTCCAGCGCGTGACCCACTGCGCATAGCTCCAGAATTGATCGAAGCTTTCCTGCATCCAGGCCGCATCAAACGGCTTGTTGCCGTGGTCGAGGATGCGTTTCAGATAAATGGCCGCGCCTTTGCTGGCTGTATTGGAGCCTTGGCCGGTGATTGGGTCATTCGTACACACCACGTCGGCCATGCCCAGCGCCAGCTTCCCTGAAGGCAGTTTGCTGATTGGCTTACGCACAGTAGGAGCGAAGCGGCCGCTTAGAATCCCGTTATCGTCGGTGAGTTCGACGTTTCGGCAACGCTCCCCTTCCAGCGGCATCAAGGTGTCCAGAATCCACTTGCTCTTGGCTAGGTGCTGCTCTGGCGTCTTCACCTCTCCCCAGCAATCCATCTGCCCGCCCGGCACTCCTTCAAAAACCATGATTTCGCATGCGCCGGTCGTGGTCAGAGCGGGGAAGACAAAATATTCGCCCACGCCCGGAATCAGGTTGAACGATACGGCGGTAAAAGGCTTCCGCGGCACCATGCCTTTCACGTAGGTAAGGGCCAGCGCCCGCATGGGCTGGTCGAAGGGAGACTTCTCCGCGTCCCGTTCGAACATCCGGTTGATCTCACCCTTGCCCGCGGCCACAATCACCAGATCATTCTTTTTGCTGTAATCGTCCACATCCTTGGGGCCCGCATCCTGAATCACCAGGTTCCCGCCGCGCTTGGTAAATTCCTTCAGCCAGCCGGAAAACTTCACCCGCTGGTCCACCGACTGCCCGTAGTGATCCAGCTTGGACTCCCAGAAGAGCGCCTTCGTGCGGTTGGGGCCGGGAATGGTGAAGGCAATCCCTTCTGTGATCGGACATTCCTTCTCCCAGAAATTGATGCCCAGGTCGCGCTCATTCTGCAGGGAATCGTGGAACATGAATTGGCTGGAGGTAACGCGCCCCTTGAAGATCTGCTCCGGTGTGCGGTTGGAAACCACGGTGACTTCATATTTGTGCTGCAGCAGACCCAGCGCCAGCTGCAGTCCCGATTGCCCTCCGCCGATGATCGCAATTTTACGCATGCGTTCGCTCCTCCGCCTTGTTTCTTCTCCCAGTCGCGCAGAACAGGCTGCATACTATAACCCCAACCGCCGTACAGCGGCAAAAGCGTTCGGCCGCCGCCCTTGTTCCGCAACTAAGCCCCGTGATACGGTTTGCCTTCCCCAACCCGCGGCAGTACGGAGCACAGCATGGACGGAATCAAAGGTAAAGTAAGCATCGTCACCGGTGGCGCGACTTTGATTGGCGCCGCCGTGGTCGGCGCCTTCCAGCGCGAAGGCGCCAAAGTTGTAATCGCCGATGTTAACGACCAGGGCGGCCAGGCTGTCGCCAAACAACTGGGCAAAGACGTGCTGTTCGTGAAAACCGACCTGGCCGACGACGCCCAGATTGCCGCCTGCGTGGAGCGCACGGTTTCCACCTTCGGCGGCGTGGATTTCCTTATCAATCTGGCCTGCGTTTATATAGACGACGCCCTCAATTCCAGCCGCAAAGACTGGCTCGACAGCTACAACGTGAACGTGGTGGGCGGCGTAATGATGCTCAAGGCAGTGCGCCCGCACATGCTCAAGCGCGGCGGAGGGGCGGTGGTCAACTTCGGCAGCATCAGCGCCAAAGTGGCGCAGACCGGCCGCTGGCTCTACCCGGTGACCAAGGCTGCCATTCTCCAGCTCACGCGCAACGAGGCCATGGACCTGGCCGGCGACAAGATTCGTGTCAACTCCGTTTCTCCCGGCTGGACCTGGTGCCGCCTCATGGATGACATTACTCATGGCGACAAGGCAAAGACCAACCGCGTGGGCGGCCCCTTCCACTTGCTGGGACGCGTGGGCGAGCCGGAAGAAGTCGCGCAGGCAGTCCTCTTCCTTTGTTCCACTCACGCTTCCTTCATTACCGGAACCGATCTGGCCGTGGATGGCGGCTATTCCGCCATGGGCCCGGAAATGGCCGCCCCCGCCATACCCAGGCTCATGGAATAAACTCGTTCCTTCATGAAGCGCATCGCCATTGTCGGAGCCGGCCAGTCCGGACTGCTGCTGGCTCTAGGGTTGCTCGGCGCCGGCTGCGAGGTGACGCTCTACTCGGATCGGTCTGCCCAGGAAATCCACGACGGCCATGTGATGTCCAGCCAGTGCATGTTTGATTCCGCGCTGGAAATCGAACGCAACCTCAAACTGAATTACTGGGAAGAGGAATGCCCCAGGGTGGAAGGCATCGCCTTCACCGTGCCCGACGGCGTAGGCGGCAAGAGTCTGGACTGGGCCGCGCGCCTCGATGACTACGCCCAATCCGTGGATCAACGTCTGAAAATTCCCCGCTGGATGGCAGAGTTCCAGGAGCGTGGCGGAAATTTGCAAATTTGCGCCGTCGGCGTGGAAGAGCTGGAATCTTGCGCCCGCAGTCACGACCTCGTCATCGTCGCCAGCGGGCGGGGTTCTCTCGGCGGCGTCTTCCAGCGCGATCCGTCTCGCTCCGCTTATGCGGAACCGCAACGTGCTCTGGCTCTCACCTATGTTCGTAACCTGCGGCCGCGCCGTCCCTATCCTGCCGTGTGCTTCAACCTCATTCCCAACGTGGGAGAATATTTTGTTTTCCCAGCGCTCACCACCTCAGGCCCCTGCGAAATCATGGTCTTTGAAGGGGTGCCGGGCGGCCCCATGGATTGCTGGGACGGCGTAAAAACGCCCGCCGACCATCTCGCCTGCAGCAAGCGGATTCTGCAAACCTTTATGCCCTGGGAAGCGGAGCGCTGCGCCGAAGT
>DASYWT010000477.1:0-3354 GCA_035935775.1 Terriglobales bacterium | reverse complement strand
CCGCCAAATCCGCAAACTTCTCCACCACCAGCAGCCGCGAGGGCAGTTCGGCCTGAGCCAGTTCTTCGTGTTCCAGTATCCAGGTGTTCCCATGGGGCACGAAGACGGCATTCAGCCCGGCGGCCAGCGCCGGATTGATGTCGGATTTGGGGCTGTTGCCCACCATCCAGGTGCTGCCGTGGCCCAGTCCATACTTCGCGACCACGTCGCGGTAGGTGCCGCTGTCTTTTTCCGCGACAATTTCGACTGCCGCGAAATAATCCTTCAGCCCTGACCGCTCCACCTTACCCGCTTGCTCCGCCATCGCGCCCTTGGTGAGCAGGATCAGGTGGTGTCGCTGGGAAAGATACCCAAGCGTTTCCGGCACACCGGGCAGGATTTCCACAGGATGATCGGCAATGCTATGGGCGAAGCCCACAATCTTTTGGTGCAGTTCAGGCGTAACAGGCTCCAGCGCGATGCGCTCGAAGGTGTCCACCAGGGCGTGGGCGAAGCTGTGCATGCCATAGCCATGCTTGATGATGCACTCCCGCTCCACTTCATTGAGGATTTGCCGCACCTGCTCGGAGGTGTAAGTCTGGTGGTTGAGAAAGGAGATGAACTGGGCAATGGCCCGCTCGAAGTAGATGTTGTTCTCCCAGAGCGTGTCATCCGCATCAATAAGCAGCGCCTGCGCGCCGTTGATGTTCACCCCATTGGCCATTGTTTTTATGATAGCGGGTGGGCTCATGGAGAGCGAGGGCAGCGGTTGTTTTGGTCGAAAAGAGGATACGCAAGGAGAACTTGCGGCTTGGCGCTGAGTACTAGGTACCAGGTACTTGAGGAACTACGTACTGGCTACCGCTCCCCGCTTCGCCGCCACGTCCAGCCGCACTTCGGCCTGTTTCAGCGCTTCCAGCGCGCGAGCAAAGTCGGTGTTGGGATCGCTGCTATGAAGCATTTGCTCGGCGCGCTCTTTGGCTCGACGGGCGCGCTCCACGTCAATTTCTTCGGCTCGCTCCGCGGTTTCCGCCAGGATGGTCACCTTGGTGGGCAGCACTTCCGCAAATCCCCAGGCTACCGCCAGGTAATGGGTGAACCCGTTGACTCGGTAGCTGATCTCGCCGACGCTCAACTCGGTGATCAGGGGGGCGTGCCCAGGCAAAATTCCCAGGTAGCCGTTCTTGCCGGGAATCTGCACCTCGAGCACGGCGTCCTGCACCACCAGTCGCTCCGGGGTCACAATTTCGAGTTGGATAGTATCCGCCAAAACCAGTTCCTAGTTCTCAGTTCTCGGTTCTCAGAAAAACCAGCTGTCGACTAACCGACATTCTTCGCTTGGCGAAGCCAGTTCTCCGCTGCACGACATCAACTGAGAACTGACAACTGAGAACTGAGAACTGCTTCTACGCTGCCGCCTTCAGCTTGCTGGCGTGCTCCAGCACTTCGTTAATGTCGCCCTTCATGTAGAAGGCCTGCTCCGGGATGTCATCGTGCTTGCCATCCAGGATTTCCTTGAAGCTGCGCACCGTATCCTGGATCTTGACGTACCGCCCCTGCAGACCCGTGAATTGCTCGGCCACGTGAAAGGGTTGCGACAGGAACTTCTGCATCTTGCGTGCCCGCGCCACAATCAGCTTCTGATCTTCGCTCAGTTCGTCAATCCCCAGAATCGCAATGATGTCCTGCAGGTCTTTGTAAGTCTGCAGCACCTTCTTCACGCCCTGCGCCACCTCGTAGTGCTCCTGGCCCACGATGCGCGGGTCGAGAATGCGCGAAGTCGAAGCCAGCGGGTCCACCGCCGGGTAGATACCGATTTCAGTCAGCGGCCGCGAAAGCACCGTGGTCGCGTCCAGGTGGGCGAAGGTGGTCGCCGGCGCTGGGTCAGTCAAGTCGTCCGCCGGCACGTAAATGGCCTGCACCGAGGTGACCGAGCCTTTCTTGGTGGAAGTAATCCGCTCCTGCAGTTCGCCCATTTCCGTCGCCAGGTTGGGCTGGTATCCCACTGCGCTGGGCATGCGTCCCAGCAGCGCCGAAACTTCCGACCCCGCCTGCGTGAAGCGGAAAATGTTGTCAATGAACAGCAGCGTGTCCGCGCCTTCCACGTCGCGGAAGTATTCCGCCACAGTCAGTCCGGTCAGCGCCACCCGCAGCCTGGCGCCCGGCGGTTCGGTCATCTGTCCGTAAATCAGCGCGGCCTTGGACTGCTCCGGCACGCCCGGCTTGATCACGCCCGACTCGCTCATTTCCAGCCACAGGTCGTTGCCTTCGCGGGTGCGCTCGCCCACACCGGCAAACACGGAGAAGCCGCCGTGCTGCTTGGCCACGTTATTGATGAGCTCCATGATCACCACGGTCTTGCCCACACCCGCGCCGCCGAACAGGCCGATCTTGCCGCCTTTGAGGAAGGGCTGGATGAGGTCAATCACCTTTACTCCGGTTTCGAACATCTCCGCCGTGGTGGATTGCTCGTCGAAAGCCGGCGCCGGCCGGTGAATGGGCAGGCGCTGGTTGGCCTTGATCGGGCCCAGCTTATCCACCGGCTCGCCAATCACGTTCATCACCCGGCCCAGCGTGCCCGCGCCTACCGGCACGGTGATGGGCTCGCCCAGATCAACAGCCTTCATGCCGCGCACCATACCGTCGGTGGGCTCCATGGCCACGCAGCGGGCCCGGCCTTCGCCCAGATGCTGTTCGATTTCCAAAACGACGTTGATTTCCACCGGGGTTTTAAAGCCGTCGCCCACCACCCGCACCGCCTGGTAGATAGGCGGCAGCTTGGCTTCTTCGAATTGCACGTCCACCACCGGTCCAGCGATTTGTATTACGTGTCCAACGTTTTCAGGCATGTATAAGTTCCCAGTTGCAAGTTGTCAGTTGCCAGTTGGCACTCAGCGCTCAGCCGTCAGCATTCAGCCCCTGTACCTTTGCGGTTGAGCGCGGCTGACTGAATGCTGGGTGCTGACTGCTGAATGCTTTCTCACAGTGCCGCGGCGCCGCTCACGATCTCAATAATTTCCTTCGTAATCTTGGCCTGGCGCGCCCGGTTCATGGCCAGCGTGAGCGCGTCAATCATATCGCTGGCATTGTTGGTGGCCGCGTCCATGGCCGTCATGCGCGCCGCGTGCTCCGCCGCCACCGATTCCAGCAGCGTGTGAAACACCCGTAGCTCCACGTACCGTGGCAGCATGCTGCGGAACAATTCCTGCGGCGGCTGCTCGTAGATATAGTCAACGGGGGCGGCGGCGAATGCCGCAGCCCGCTCGTCGATAGCCTTGGTGTCGGCTTCGCTGATGTTGACTCCAGCTGACTTGGCCGCCTCTGCCGCCCGCAGTTTCTCCTGTTCTGCCATTTCTTCCGCCTGGCGCACTCCGG
>DASYWT010000476.1:0-13691 GCA_035935775.1 Terriglobales bacterium | reverse complement strand
AAACAGCAACATTGGCTCACCCGGGCTCGCCGGTGTCTTGTACGCGCCAATGTTCACCGGCCAGTTCAAGCTGACGTCCATCCAGTAGGCGCCCGGGGCGCGCACGCTGCGGACTCCCAGCTTCTGGAATGACGTCCAATTACGAATACCCACGCTGGTGTACACCAGCGGCACCTTCACCAGGTAGTGCAGCGCCTCCTTTTGTTTCTCTGGAAGGTCCGGCACGAGGTAAGGAATCACCATGTTCCAGCAGGCCAGCACACAACCCCTGCCACGGACAGTGAATACTTGTTGGCCGCTGGCATAGGTGACTTCCACCTGGCCCGCTGTGGCTGCGTCATCCAGGTTGCGCGCCCGCACAACCGTGCTGTTCAGCCGCAGGCGGACAGGTGAGTTCGCCTGGTCAAGCCGGCTGTAGTCCACCTTTGCGGTCACGGCGTCTTCCGCGCTCCGACCGGGTAGGGCGCTCGCTATCAGGTCGCGCACCAGCAGGCGCGCAATGGTTGCGTTGCCATCCGGAAAATGAAACCGATAGGAGCCGCCATTGGCGTATCCTGCCGCCGTGTAGCTCATGCGTGGCGCCGCTCCAGGCTCCAGGTTCATTCCCTGAAATCCCGGCAGCCCGAGCGCCCAGCAGTCCAGCGCCGGTTCGGCATCAATGCCAACGCCCCACTCCCCGTTGGTGCGCGTCTGGTAGAAGGGAATGACGCCGGGATCGGCTTTCACAACCTTGAGCAGGAAATCTTTGTAGCTCATGCGCGAGAGCCGGTCCTTCTTCTCCGCTGACGTCAGGCCCGGCATGTAATCCGTCTTTGCTTCCTGGATGCGCTCGATGTCGCGTTGCACGGGAGCTGCCAGCGGCGTGCGCGCGAGAAATTCCTTCCATGTCAGCCTGCTGGCGCTCCCGTCCTGCCAGTTGCCTCCGGGTTCGCCCACCACCAGCCGGTCTTCGCCGAAGGTTTCTTTATCGAAAAACGAGGCCGGCTGCAGACCAAGCGAACTGTAAATGGCAGGATCATCACATTCTGCCGCCAACTTCGGCGGATCAATGCCCAGCTTTTTAAGCAGGCCGTCGGCTTGGCGGCTGTATGGCGTGGGACTGTCAATCAACATGGTCCCGCCGTTCATCAGCTGCAGGCGGCCGCCGAGATGGAATTCATTGCGCCTGGCGTGTCCGCCGAAATCATCGTGGTTCTCCAGAATCAGAATGCGCGCCTTGCTCCCCGCGCGTTCGCGGAAAAAGTGTGCGGCGGCGAGCCCGCTTATTCCCCCGCCGACCACGATCAGGTCGTAGAATTCGCCGGTGTCGCGCGCTTTTCCCGCGCTCTGCCAGAAGGTGCCGTCCCGCAAGCTGTGGGCAATCTCAAACGAGCCAGGATGGCTGCCTCGCATTCCGTTCAGCGTGGGCGGATAGTACCCTGGGCCGTCCTGCGGTTCAGTCGCATCCCCTTTGCCGAACGCCTGTATCGGCAGAAGACTGGCGCCGATGGCAATCGCCATGCCATTCAGGAAATCGCGGCGCGTGATGGGCCGGTCCATTCCCAGGTACCGGTCGTAATCTGCGCGGTCCTTATCGGCGGCCATAAGGTTGCTTTAGCACCATTGTCATCGGGGCTGTTAGGAATTCGCCGGTCGGCTCAATAGCGCTGAAGGCGTCATGCTGAACGGCTTCAGCCGTGAAGCATCTCGCGTGCGCAACCGCGAAAGTCGCCGTCATCTGACTCACTCGAACCACCGTGAACCGGCGTTGCCTCTGTATTCCTTCGTGTCCTTGGTGGTGAGAACGGATGTGTGCGAGGGAAGGAAATGGTGGTCCCGGTGTGCGGCAGGGTTCTCCACTTGACAAGTCCGAAGCCTTTTCTCTAACGTTGCGCGATTATAGCAAGGTTTTTGTTCGGCGCAACCGCCCTTGCCGTGGCACAATTGGCGTTGCTCCACCTGTCGAGGACACCATGATCCGCCTGAAGGTCAATGGAGTTGAGCACTCGTTTGACGGCAACCCGCAGATGCCGCTGCTGTGGTACCTGCGCGATGTGCTGGGATTAACCGGAACCAAATATGGCTGCGGCATGGCGCTGTGCGGCGCCTGCACCGTGCACCGGGATGGGAAGGCCATCCGCTCCTGCGTGACGCGCATGGGCGGGCTCGCCGGCAGCAACATAACAACCATCGAGCACATTTCAGCCGCCGGCCTTCATCCCGTGCAGAAAGCCTGGTTGGAGCACAACGTTCCCCAGTGCGGTTACTGCCAGTCAGGACAGATCATGCAGGCCGTTGCCTTGCTCAGCACAACATCCCAGCCCACCGACCAGCAGATTGACGATGCCATGTCCGGCAACATCTGCCGCTGCGGCACCTACAATCGCATTCGCGCGGCCATCAAGGCCGCTGCCGGAGAACGGTCATGAGCGACATCCTGAATCTCAGCCGCCGCGGATTTCTCAAGGGGATGGTCACCACCGGCGCCCTGGTGCTCAGCGTCCGCATTCTTCCCAGCGGGCTGCTGGCGGAAAATGTGGCCTATGCCGGCACCCATGCCGACCACGCCACGCTTCATCCAGCCGTGTATGTGGGCATTGACACCGATGGAACGGTTTACATTGTGGCCCACCGTTCCGAGATGGGCACCGGAATCCGCACCTCGCTGCCCCTGGTGCTGGCCGACGAACTCGACGCCGACTGGAAACGGGTGAGGATCGAGCAGGCCATCGGCGACGCGCGTTATGGCTCCCAGGAAACCGACGGCTCGCAGTCCATTCGCGAGTTCTACGACGCCATGCGCGAAGCCGGAGCTACCGCCCGCCTCATGCTCATCCGGGCCGCCGCCCAGCAATGGAACGTGCCCGAGAGCGCCTGCCGCGCCGAGTTGCACACGATTGTGCATGCCTCTCCCATCCGCAAGCTCGGCTACGGCGAGCTCACTTTGGCCGCCGCCAAACTGCCGGTTCCCGACAAGAAAGAGCTCCGCTTTAAGCCGCCCAGCGAGTGGCGTTATGTAGGCAAGGGAATGGTCAGCTACGACCTCAACCATCTGGTTACCGGGCAGGCGGTTTATGGCATGGATGCGCGCATGGACAACATGGTCTATGCCTCGGTTGAGCATCCGCCCGTACTCGGCGGCACCATCAAGTCATATGACGACAAAGCTGCGCTGCAGGTTCCCGGAGTTCGCCAGACCATTCCGATCGACACGTTCAAGCCGCCGCACGAGTACCAGGCGCTCGGCGGTGTGGCCGTCATTGCGGACAATACCTGGGCCGCCTTCCAGGGCCGCAAGAAGCTGAACATTACCTGGGACAACGGCTCCCACGCAGTCTTCAATTCCGAAGAATTCAAGAAGGAGATGCAGGCCAACGCCCGCAAGCCGGGCAAGGCGGTGCGCAACGAGGGCGACGTGGATGCCGGCTTCGCCAAGGGTGGCAAGATTCTGGAAGCCGATTACTATGTTCCGCTCCTGGCACACGCCTCCATGGAGCCCCCGGTGGCGGTGGCGGATTTCCGCGACGGCAAGCTTACGGCCTGGGCTCCCACCCAGGACCCCCAGGCCACGCAGGATGCGGTCAGCAAAGCGCTCGGCATCGCCAAGGAAAACGTCGTCTGCCATGTCACACTGCTGGGTGGTGCTTTCGGCCGCAAGTCCATGCCCGATTACATCGTCGAGGCCTCGCTGCTTTCGAGAAAAGTGGGCCGCCCGGTCAAGGTGGTGTGGACCCGCGAGGACGACATCAAGTTCGATTACTTCCACGCCGTTGCCGCCATGTACATGAAGGCCGCGGTGGACGACAAGGGCATGCCCACCGCCTGGCTGCAGCGTTCGGTGTTCACACCGATCCCCTCCACCTTCGACGCGAGCGCCACTTATGGCGGCGACGACGAGATGGGCATGGGCTTCACGGACATTCCCTTCGACATTCCCAACCTGCGCGTGGAGAATGGCCCCGCCGTGGCTCACGTCCGCATCGGCTGGCTGCGCTCGGTGGCGAACATCTATCACGGCTTTGCCGTTCAGTCGTTCATGGACGAACTGGCGCACAATGCCGGCCGCGACCCGGTCGAGTATCTGCTGGCCCTGCTCGGCCGGCCGCGCATCCTCGATCTAAAGGCCACAAAATACTCGAATTACGGGGCTGACTACCAAAAATTCCCCATTGATACTGATCGCCTGCGCAAGGTGATAATAGCCGTGGCGGATGCGTCAAACTGGGGAAAACGCCAGCTTGGAAAGGGCAGAGCCCAGGGCATTGCCGTCCACCGTAGCTTTTGCACCTATGTAGCCTCGGTGGTCGAGGTGGAAGTGACGCCTCAGGGGGAAGTTCACATTCCGCGGGTGGACACGGCGCTTGATGCCGGCCTGGTGGTGAATCCGGAGATCACGCGAGCTCAATTCCAGGGCGCCAACGTTTTCGGCACCAGCCTGGCGTTGATGGGTGAAATCACCGCCAAAAACGGCGTCATCGAGCAGTCGAATTTCAACGACTACCCTGTGGCTCGCATCAACGAGGTCCCGCGCGAGAACAATATTTACATCGTGGAGAGTACCGCGCCGCCTGCTGGCGTGGGTGAGCCCGGCGTGCCGCCTTTTGCGCCCGCGTTATGCAATGCCATCTTCGCCGCCACCGGCAAGCGCATCCGCGAGCTGCCGCTCTCCAAGGCGAACCTGAAGGCTTAACCACAGAGGACGCAGAGGTCACAGAGTAAGTCTCAGTTTTTCATCATCGGTAAAAAGGAACCTTGTGGCGCGGGCGCCCTCGCCCGCGATGACGTCAATGCTGCCACCAACAAAAGGAAATCGGAAATGAATTGCTTTCCTCGGTGTTCTCTGTGTACTCTGTGGTGTAAAAGGAACTACGTCGCGGCCACGGTGAAGTCTTTCCCCTTTTCCCCGATCTCGAACACCAGGATCTTTGCCGGCGTGGACTTGCTCAAATTGGTCAATGCCCGATGCACGTGCATGGTCGGCTCGTAAAATATTTCGCCGGCATGATAGGTTTTGAGCGGCTCGGGGTCCACCTGGTTCTGAATTGTTCCCTCCAGCACATAGGCAAATACCGGCCCGGTGTGCCGGTGCGGATGCGACATTCCTCCAGGCTCGACGGTGAGCAGGACCAGACGCACCTCCTTGCCCTGGATGTCGGGCACCGCCTGCTCGAATAACCGCTGAACGCCGATCGAATCGCCGCCTTTCTTGCCGGCGGAAGCGGTCTGCGCCTGCAGAAGCTTTCCCAGCCAAGCTGTCGAAATTGCAGTCAAACCGAGCGCCTTACCCATCTCCCGCCGAGTCATCATAGTGTTCTCCAGTCCGCAACCGTTTGGGCCAACGTTAGCGCAGCCCTTTGATGTGGTCCAGATCATCCGCCACGCTGGCGCGCACGCGATAATCCGGTTTGCGGTAAATCCAGCGAACGATTCCGCTCTTGTCCACCAGGATCAAAGCCGCGTGATTATACGCTCCGCCATCCGGCGAGGGATAAGTGGAGAGCGAGCGCGTCCCATAGAGCGTCAAGACCTCGCGCTGCGCATCCGAAAGCACTGGAAACGGCGTGCCTACCTTCTCCTGTGTCCAGCGCGTCTCGTCCATGCCATCGGTGCTGATCGCCAGGATTTCGACGTTGGCGGCCTGAAATTCCTTGTAGTGTTTGGTGAACTCCCCGAGTTCCATCATGCAGTATGGTCACCAGAACCCCTCGTAGAAATCGAGCAGCACGGCGCGTCCCTCCAGGGCTGAGAGCTTCACCGTCCCGCCCGTGGCGCTGGGCAAGCTGAAGTCGGGCGCTTTCTCTCCGACCTTCACCCGCAGTGGCAGATAGGGAACCTGCGGCGCGCTCGATGCCGTTGTGTCCGCCGGTTTAGGCACGCGTTTTGTGCCTGCCAGTTCCTCCGAGGTTTGCTGAATATTTGATTTTGCGAATTCCGTAAAGAATCCCCAACTGCCGTATTTGGTCTGCAACTCGGGCAATACTGTCTGCACCAGGGCATCGCCGCTTTTGCCCGTCGCTTGCGCTTGACCGACTGCGGCCCTCAGGTCCACCAGATATTGCTGGAATGCCTTCACGTCCAGCGAGGTCCCCGGTTCGCCGTGTCCGGGTACGAATTTACCCGCGCCGTAACCCACCAGCGTATCCAGCGTTTTGATCCAGGCGTCGGTAGTGGCATCTATCAGGTTGGGAATGTGTTGTTTCCAGAACAGATCGCCGCAGAACACCACTCCCGCGTCATGCACGTAGACGATGGAGTCGCCGCCCGTATGCCCGGGATACGAGCGCACCTCTACGTCGCGCGAGCCCAGGTAGAGGTCCACTCCCTTGTCATAGACAACGTCCGGCAGCTTCAGCGACTGCACCCTGGCCTTGACTTCCGGCTTAATCTTGTCTCCCCACCACTTCAGGTTCTCGGTGCGCGTCCAGTCGCGCACGTTGCGCTGCGCCAGGATGGTCGCTCCCGCTGCCGCAAACACGTCGTTCCCGTTCACGTGATCCAGATGGTAATGAGTATTGACCACGAAGCGGATGGGCAGCGGCGTTATCTTGCGAATTTCGGCCAGCAGTTCTTTGGCCGCTCCCGGATCTTCAAACGTGTCAATGACGGCGACCCCATCATCGCCCACCACGAATCCTGCATTGGCGCCGGCTTTGCCGCCATCGCTGCCTATCGCCGCCCACACTCCGTTGCCTAGCTTTTCCAGGGTGAAATCGGGAGAACCCGTGGGGGCGCTCGCGGCCATCGCCAGAAAACTGAGCGCTACTGCTGCTAACACCGCACCTAGCATCTTTTTCATAACCGCGAAATGCTACCACGTCCTTTGTAGCGCCGGCGCCCCTTCGACTGCGCTCAGGGCAGGGTCCGCCCGCGTTGTAGCGCCGGCGTCTCGCCGGCTGTCCTGCGGCGCCCTCGCCGCCAGCAGGCCGCGGTGAAACTGGCCGCAGTTGTCCCCACCGCGCTTCCCGGTGTACATTCGCAGGCTTTCATCTTTCACCGCTTGCGAGGCACAATGTTGCGTCTCATCTTTCTGTTGGCTTTTGTTCTGGCTATGGTGTTCCCAGGCGTTGCTCAAGACCGCTCTTATGGCCGCTCCATGGTCATCACTGACCGCGGCATCGTGGCCACCAGCCAGTACCTGGCTTCGCAGGCCGGGGCGCAGATCCTGGCCCGCGGCGGCTCCGCTATTGACGCTGCCATTGCTGCTAACGCGGTCCTCGGCGTCACCGAACCCATGATGAACGGCGTCGGCGGCGACCTCTTCCTCATCTACTGGGACGCCAAGACCGGCAAGCTTTATGGGGTGAACTCCAGCGGCTGGGCGCCCCGCGGTCTCACCATCGAATACCTCAAGCAGCACGGCATTACTTCCATGCCCCAGCACGGCATCAACAGCGTGACCGTGCCCGGCGCGGTCGAAGGCTGGAGCGAAGCCCACCAGCGCTTCGGCCGCCTGCCCTGGAAGGAGCTGTTCGGCCCCGCCATCTACTATGCCGAACACGGCTTTCCCGTGGCCGAGTTGGTTCATGCCTATTGGAGCGACAGCGCAGAAGTGTTCCAGAACGACGAGGCCCGCCGCGTGTTTTTGCCCAAGGGCAAAGTGCCAGAAGTCGGCCAGGTGTTCACCAACCCCGACGTGGCCAGGGCTCTGCGCCTTATCGCTGACCAGGGAGCCGACACCTTTTACCGGGGCGAGATCGCCAAGGCCATCCTTAAGACCTCCGCCGACGCCGGCGGCACCATGCAGGCCGATGACCTGGCGCAGTTCAAAGCCGAATGGGTGGACCCTATCTCCATTGACTACCGCGGCTGGCGCGTTTACGAGCTCCCGCCCAACGGGCAAGGCATGGCCGCGCTGGAAATGCTCAACATCATGTCCAACTTCCAGCCCGAACCCGCCGGACCACAGGGGGAGGTCGAACTGCACAAAAAAATAGAGGCCATGAAGCTCGCCTACTCCGATCTCTACCGCTACAACGGGGACCCGCGTTTCGTCAAAATTCCCGTGCAGGGGCTGATTTCGAAGCAGTACGCCGCTGAGCGCGCCAAGCTCATCAATCCCGAGAAGGCCAATTGCAATGTTCAGGCTGGTGCCCCTTCCAGCGATACCACCTATCTCTCGGCGGTGGACAAGAACGGCAATATCGTTTCCCTCATCCAGAGCAACTACGACGGCTTCGGCTCCGGGCTTGCCGTAGAAGGCATGGGCTTTTTCCTGCAGGATCGGGGCGGTCTCTTCCGCCTCGACCCGCAGCACCCCGACGC
Source organism: Terriglobales bacterium (assembly GCA_035935775.1). Classification (GTDB taxonomy): domain Bacteria; phylum Acidobacteriota; class Terriglobia; order Terriglobales; family Acidobacteriaceae; genus JAICWP01. Next base: position 5,450 of record DASYWT010000476.1, on the reverse strand, counting down.
GCTCGCGCCCCGCAAACGGCCCTTCCACACCATCATTCCCGCTTTCATGCAGCGCGGAGATGTGCACATCGGCTTCGGTATTATGGGCGGCTCTAACCAGCCTGTCGCCCACGCCCAGTTCGTGTCCAACGTGGTGGATTACGGCATGAACATTCAGGCTGCGCTCTCCGCGCCTCGCTTTACCGTGCACGGCAGTCGGGTGGACTGCACCGTTCCCATCGAGTCGCGGGTCAAGCCGGAAGTGCTGCAGCAATTGCGCGAGAAGGGCCATGATCTGATGGTCGTCGGTGATTACTCTTCTCACATGGGGCGCGGCCAGGCAGTGCTTTACGACAGCAAGACAGGAATCAAGTACGGCGCATCCGATCCCCGCGCCGACGGCAATGCCGAGCCCGAGCCTCTTCCGAAAACGGCAGTTGAGTAGCCCGCTGGATTAAGGTTTTTGGGTGGGTCGCAGAACCACTTCGCTGGCGAACGATTGCGGCGCCTGCGTAACGATCATCGCCACCACGTGCGCCACATCTTCCGGTTGAAGCATTTTCTTGGGGTCCTTGCCGGCGTGGGGCCCCAGTTCTGTCTGCACCGAGCCTGGGCAGATGACGGAGACGCGTATGTGATGGTTCCGCAATTCCTCGGCGATGGAGTAGCTGAGCCCGTTCAATCCCCACTTGGACGCGGCGTACGCGGCCCCGTTGGGCAGAGGATTCCTGCCTGCTCCGGAAGAAATGTTGATGATGTCACCCCTGCCGGCGCGGATCATCAGCGGCGCGAAGCAGCGGATCATGTAGTACACGCCGCGCAGATTGGTGTGGAGCGTGCGGTCCCACTCCACCGGCGCTAACTCGTGCAAAGGAGTGTCAAAGCCGCCCACTCCGGCGTTGTTCACCAGGATATCCGCGCGGTCGAAGGTGCGTTGCACCCGTTCCGCCAGTCTCTCCACCGAATCCAGATTGGTGACGTCGCATTCCATGGGTTCGCATTGATGCCCTGCCGCTCGAATGCGGCTCGCCGTGTTCTGCAGCGTGCTCGGACTGCGGCCGCAAATTACTGCCGTGGCGCCAAGTTCCGCGAGCCTGGCGGCAATGGCAGCGCCGATTCCCCGCCCGCCTCCGGTCACAATTGCCACCTGTCCCGAGAGATGATTGTTGTCCCCCATGCCGGTCTTTCCTTCCTTCTTCTTAAATGATAATGCACTTCGTCAGGCATCGCGCGGGCGCGAACCTTCCGATGCTGCCGGCTGCTTCGTCAGACGAGGAAATGTCTGCTTAGGTGTATTTCAGGTTCTAACTTGCGCTGATGCGCTCCGCGCGGGCGCGGTAAGGATTGCGGGTTTATGCGCTCTGTGCCCGCCGCAACTGAAGAAGCTGTTCCAGCGTGTTCAGAAGTCCAATAGGATGGTCCCCCTTGCCCAGCACGGCATCGGCGATGGCGTCCGTTTCTTCCGGCAAGGACCACTGAACCGAGAACAGAATGATAGGTACATCGGGTTTGATCAGGCGCATGGCGGCGGCAACGCGGCCCCCGTCAACATCCGGCAAATAGTAGTCCAGCACCACCGCGTCCACCGGTTGACGGCTGAATAACTCTAACCCCTCGCGCGCGGTCTCCGCGGTCAGGACGGAATAGCCTACTTTTTCCAGCAGCATTCGCCGGATCATCAGTCCATGGTGCTCATCGTCCACGCACAGGATAGTGTTCCCCATGACCCTGATCACCACTGATCGCAACCATTCAGGCTGGTCGGGAGTCGCTCCTCACGGAGCGTCCAAAGTAGCGTAAGTGTATAGCGAATATTCAGACTTGCAAGCAAATTTGTACTACGAGTGAGCAATGGGACCGTAACCGCCAACCTTTGCATGATGGCGCATTGGGATGCGTCCCCTCAGAGGATGAGTGAGTAAAAGGAAGCCAGCTGCGAAATTCCTTTGCCGCAAAATGTCGGTTAAGATGAATAAGCCGTTGAAGTTGGCGACACCAGGCGCAATCGTCAATCTTCAATTGCCCATTGCCAATTCCACCTTATGACTGTCGGCAGCCAGACCGGATCGCCGCGAATGCCCGTGGTGTCGCCCGCCGCCCCCTCTCCCGCGGCCCCGTCTCCCTGGTGGTTCCGGGCTCTAATGCCCTCCATCACCGACGTGATCTTTCTGCTGCTTTTGCTGGCGCTCACCTATGGCGGTTTGCAACAGCGGCTTCTGGGAGATGCCGGCACCGGCTGGCATATCCGCGATGGACAACAGATTTTAGCCAGCCACTCTTTCCCCCGCCAGGACTCCTTCTCTTACACCATGCCCGGGCACCCCTGGTTCGCTTGGGAATGGCTCTACGACCTGGGAGCGGGCGTGCTTTATAGCGGCATGGGGCTCAATGGTGTTGTGTTTCTCAGCGCCTTGTTGATCGCCGGCATCTTCGCTGGCGTGTTCCGCAAGGCTGTGGCCCGCAACCGCTATCCCCTGATCGCCGCCGTGCTGGTGGTGCTGGCCATTTTTGCCTCCAGCCTTCATTTCCTTGCCCGCCCCCACCTTTTCACCTGGGCGTTTACCCTTATCTTCTGGGACATCCTGGAGAACGCCACGGCTGCCGCCCCAGCGCCCCAGTCACGCCGACTCTACTGGCTTCCCGCGCTCATGCTGCTTTGGGTGAACATCCATGGCGGCTTTCTCGTGGGCCTGGCGCTGATTGGCTTGTATTTCCTGGGCGCGGTCTGGGAAGCTGTGACTTCGCAAGCACCCGATCAGCGCGCCGCCGCAAAAGCCATGGCCAACCAACTCGGAATCTCCGGGTTTCTGGCCTTTGTCGCGACGTTCCTCAACCCTTACGGTTACAAGCTCTGGCTGCACATCTACGACTATCTCGGCAGCCGCTTCTACATGAACAACATCCAGGAATTTCTCTCCCCCAACTTCCATGGCGCGGCAGAGAAATTTTTCGCCGCGCTGCTGCTGCTCAGCCTGCTGGGGCTGGCGGTGAACCGCTCCCGCCTGCGCCCCGCGCATCTGCTGGTCATATTGTTCAGTGTCTATTTCGGGCTTTATGCCGCCAGGAACATTCCGATCGCTTCCATTCTGCTGGTACTGACCACAACTCCGCTGCTGGCAGGAGCGGTGGAGCAGGGAAGCGCGGTGCAGGAGCTTGCGCCGCGCGCCCACACCCTGTTCCTGCGCTGGAAGAATTTTGCCCCCCGCACCGCCGCTACAGAGCTTGGTCTTCGGGGACACCTGCTGCCGCTGGCTGCGATTCTGGTTACATTTGTGGTCTGCCTGAACAGCGGCCGGTTGGGCGCCCGCCCCCTCATGCGCGCCCACTTTGACGGCAAACGCTTTCCCGTAGCCGCGGCCGATTATCTGGCAGCCCAGGGCATCCACTCCCAGGTCTTCAATCCCGACTATTGGGGCGGCTACCTTATCTACCGCCTCGGACCGAGCTACAAGGTTTTTATGGACGACCGCCACGACTTCTACGGCGAGCCCTTTGTGCGCGATTACATTAAGGTGAAAGGCATCCAGCCCGGTTGGCAGGAAGTGCTCGAGAAGCAGCGGGTGAACTGGGTTCTCGTCCCTCCCGACTGGACCCTCGCCAACGCCCTCAAAGAGCTGCCCCAATGGCGCGTGCTCTACGACGACCACCACGCCATCCTCTTCGCACGTACTCCGCCGCTTCCCTAGTTTTCACTTCAGAGACACAGAGGACGTCAATTGACGATTTAAGATTTTCGATTGACGATTGAGAACCATCTCGACGGCAACTGCATTCTTACATTCATCAATCGTCATTATTTGGTATCTACGTTGAAGCCAAGGATGGCGTCCACCGAGATCGGATCATCGCCGCGCAGCACCGGGCGGAAGCGCCATTTCGAGAGCGCCGCCGTAACCAGGCTGACCTTCTCCGACGGGGGTCCCTGCAGTATCTTGACGTTGCGCAGCAGGCCCGCCCGGTCCATGGTGCAGGTGATGACCAGCCGGGTTTTCTTCAGGCCCGGCGGCAGTTCGGTGCGGATGGCCTCCGGCGCCGTCAGGTCCTCGTCGAAGCCGGTGTTGCGCGAGCCCGGATCGGCAAACTGCAGGACCGCAATGCCCTGGTGGGTGTCAATGTAGATGGTGTAGACCTTGTCGCCTTTCAGCGCACCATAAAGATTCAACGCGCCGCCGGAACTGGGCGTTGCAATCACCGTGATGTCCGGGCGGCTGAGCTTGCGCTCGCTGGGCGTGTGTCCCGGTATGCTGGGCGGGTCGCCGCCTACGGCAAAGCTGGGAAGATTCACCACTCCGCCGCGGATGGACACGCCCGCCATGGCTGTATGCCCGCCTCCGCTGCCCGCGCCGCCGTGGCCCGGCGCCGGCGAAATGCCGCCTTTCGCATTCAGCTTGGCTCCAAAGCCCGTGCCCGTATCGGCAGCGCCCGAGCCTTCACCCACTCTCCCGCTGCCTCCGCCTTCGCCTTTGCCGAAGCCGGCTCCGTTGCCTTCGCCTCCCAGCCCAGGCCGCCCGCCTCCGGTGCGTGACATGGCCAGGGCGCCGCCCGCGGCATTACCCGGCATGCCCACCTTTTCTCCCGGTTGCATGGACATCACTACTCCCGAGCCGTTGGGATTGCCGCCGCTGGGCCCCAATGCCGCCGCCGGGCGCAACGCCGCCAGGGCTCCGGCTTCGCCCTTGCCGCCGCTTTTGCCGCCTCCGCCCAGTCCGTCTCCAGTGATAACAGGCGGTGGAGGCACAACTCCCGGTCCGCCAGTCAGCCCGCGCGCCAGCCCGGCCGCAAGCGGTTTCCCGTCGGAAAACCCTGCCGTCGGCTGCACTGGTGGGGGAACTACGTTCTTGGTGCCTCCCCCGAAGAACGAGCCCGCGGCATTCCAAATCTCCTTCGCCATGCTGCTGGTGTTGGGCGCCGGCTGCACCGCGGTAGGCGGCGGCAGCACCATCTTGGGATTCAGATTATTGTCCTGTACGTCGCGCGCGGAAACCGGCGGCGGAACCACCTCAGCGTCGAGTTGCGGCGCTCTGGACCTCTCAATCTGCCCATGCACCATCGGCGCTGGCCGGACCACCGTGACTCCCAGCGCAGGCGTGCGCAGCAGCTTGTTTCTCTCGATTTCGACCGAAGGCGGCACCACTTGGGCCGCCAGGTTGGGTGCGGCTCGCATTTTGTCGCGCGTTACATCCACCGGCGGCGCTACGGCATCGGCGGAAATGTCGGGCATCTTCTGCAGCTTGTCCCGCGCCACCTTCACTTCCGGGGGCACAGCGTCTTCAGGCAGGAGCAGCTTCGGACGCATTGACGCCAGGGATTCTGTCGGCGGCGGTCCCGGCCTGGTGGCGGCGATGGCGATCAGATTGGCTACCGCATCCCGGCTGGGCGGCAACTTGATCTTGGGTACGTCCACCACCTGCTGGGTCAAAGAATCTCCGCGCGCCACTTTGATGACCTGCTGCTTGTTCATCGCCGTGCGC
>DASYWT010000475.1:0-13827 GCA_035935775.1 Terriglobales bacterium | reverse complement strand
CGGTCATCGTGTGTTTCCTGGTTCTGATACCGCTGATTTTTGTGGAGGCATTGCCCACGCATCAACTGATGACCGAACTGGTGGCTCCGCCTCCGCCACCACCGCCACCTCCGCCTGCTGCGGCAGCGGCAGCGGCACGGCCACGGCCGGTGGTGAAGGAACAGCTCAATCCCAATGAACTGCACACCCCGACGAAGATTCCGAAGCAGATTGTGAAGACGCAAGAGATGGCTTCGGCGGCGCCGCCGTCGAATGCTGCGCCGGCAATGGGCGGAGTGGTAGGCGGCGTGCCCGGTGGAGTAGCCGGCGGCCAGGTGGGCGGCGTACTGGGTGGTGTGCTCAACTCACCGGTGGCCGTACCCAAGGTTGAGCTGAAGCGAGTCCGCGTTTCCCAGGGCGTCTCGCAAGGTTTGCTGACGCACAAGGTGGAGCCGCAGTATCCGCCCCTGGCGAAGCAGGCTCACATTCAGGGCACGGTGGTGCTGCACGCCGTAATCGGCAAGGACGGCAGCGTGCAGGGTCTGCAGGTGGTGAGCGGGCACCCCATGCTGACGGCGTCAGCCATTAGCGCGGTGAAGCAGTGGAAGTACAAGCCTTACATGCTGAACGGAGCGCCGGTGGAAATAGATACCACCATCACGGTGAACTTCACGCTGGCCGGAGCGTAGGAGCAGCGCTGCGCTGAAGCGGGCGGCCTTAAAAAGGCCGCCCGTTTTCTTTTCCGGCGGGCGCTGCGTACGGGGTCAGACGGATGCGTCACCGACGGGCCGGCCGGGCTGCTTGTCGCCGCACAGGCGGTGCTTAATCACAACCACGACGGCGGCGACGGCACAGGCGCCGACCAGCAGGAGCACCATGCCGGCGCGCACGCTGCGGGCTTCCGAGATCTGGCCCACAGCCCAGGGGAAGACAGCGCCGCCGGCCAGGCCGATGGCGAAAAGCACGCCGAAGGCGGTACCGGCGTAGCGGCGATAGCGGTCGCCGATCATGGCCAGACTGGTGGGGTAAATAGCGGACTGGGCAAAGCCGGTGAAAACCACGGCCGCGGCGAGCACAGGGAGGGAACGGGCGCCCAGCAGAATGGCGCAGCCGGCCATGGTTCCCAGCGCACTGAGCAGAACCAGCTTCACATCACGGAAGTAGCGCAGCAGGTGGGTAGCGGAAAAGCGGCCCAGCATCAGCCCGGCCCAATAACCGGCGAGAATCCAGGTAGCCAGCCGGGCGGCGGCTCCGGCTTCGCCCACGTAGGTGGAGGTCCAGCCGGCGAGCACGGCTTCGTTGCCCGATTCAATAAACAAAAGCAGGCTAAATAACAGCAGACCGGGGTAGCGCACGACTTCCAGGATTTCGCGCCACGACATGCCGTGGCCTTCCCGCGGCGGAGGGAAAGGAAGCACGGCACAGGCAACGATGGCGATGAGGGGCAGCACAGCCGTGCAGAGCAACAGTTCCGGCATGGGCAGAAGGCTGGTAATGCCGGCGGCGAGTAGCGGGATGAAGAGCGCGCCAAAGCCGTAGAAGATGCCCAGCAGGTTGAGCATGCGGCCGCGTTTGCCTTCGTAGAGATCCGAGGTGAGGACGTTGGAAGCCGTATTGAGGCCGCCGCCGCCCAGGCCGATTACCAGCGCGGCGACGGCGGCGGAGAGCAGGGAGCGCGCGACGGCGAACTCTACCAGCGCCAGGGTGACCAGAACGGATGAAGCCAGCAGCACCAACTTGTGGCCAAAGCAGTCAATCAGCGGCCCCACGACGACGGTGGCGAAACAGACACCGGCGAAGAGCAGCAGAAAGAGGTCGCCCTGCTGGGCCAGGTTCACGCCCAGGCGTTCACGCATTGCGGGCAAACCGAACAGGGTTCCGAGCAGGGCCAGCACCACGCCAAAGATGAACATGGCGGCGCAGGCAGCGGCAAAAAGCCAGGCGCGTTGTCGGCCGCTGGGCATGGTTAGCGCTTCAGCGACCGCTCGTAGGCCGCATAAACCTGATGATTGTTGTCGGCGGGGATGCCGGGCACATTGGGAGAAACGAAAACCGGCGGCTTCAGGCCATGGCGGGCAAGTTCATCGGCTACCTGAGCCACCAGGGCCATGGCGATGGTAACACTGGCAACCGTGGAACCGGCGGCCACCGGCGCCTTCCAGCCTTCGATGGTGACCAGCGCGTCCTGCGCGGGGACACAGTTGTCAATCAGCAGTTCGACCACTTCGCTCAGCTTTTTGCCGCTGGAGTGGGTAGCGGCGCGGCGGCGCTGGTTGTCCATAGAAGTGACCGCTATGGTGCGCAGGCCGCGCTGGGCGGCTTCCATAGCGACCTCAATGACCACGGCGTTGAGGCCGCCATGGGAAAAGACCAGCATGACGTCGCCGGAGCGAATGGGCTCGTTTTCGAAAAGCAAAGGCGCGTAGCCTTCGCGGCGTTCGAGCCAGAGCAAGCCTTGCGTGCCGCCGGAGCCAAGCACGTTGCTCCACATAAGGCGGGCGTCCATGAAAGGGCGGAAGCCGGGAAAGCTGCCATAGCGGGGAAAAACATCGAGCACGGGAATGACGGAGTGGCCGCTGCCGAAGAGGTGAACCAGTCCGCCGGCGGCGATGGATTCGGCCATGGTGGCGGCCGCCCGAGCGATGTTTTCCGCCTGCGTGCTCCAGATTTTTTCCAGCACCTGGCTGATGTGGTCGCGATATTGGTAGAGGCTCATAGAAGACCCGCTCTTCCTGCGGCCAGGCGTGCCACACCCAGCAGATGGGCGTTGTTGCCCAGGCGACTGAGTTTAATCCGCACCTGCCGCGCGGCCAGAGGCTGACAGCGCGCCAGCGCGGTTTCTTTTAACGTGTTGAAAAAGAGGTCAGCGGAGGCGATCATGCCGCCGCTCACAATCAGCACTTCCGGGTCGAAGAGGCTGATGAGGTTCGCGACCGCCAGGCCCAGCAGTTTGCCGGCGCGCTGAAAAATCTGGCGCGCGAAGGGATCGTGCTCGCGGGCCAGGCGGGCAATGTTTTCGGCGGTGAGCTGCCTGGCGGGCAGAGCGGCGAGCTTGCCACCGAAGCCAGCCTCGATGCTGTGGGCGGCGGCGCGTACCAGCGCGGGACCACAGGCAAAAGCTTCCAGGCCGCCGTGGCGGCGCACTTCGTCGCCGTCGGCCTCGGAGACTGCCATCCATCCGGCGCAACCAGAAAGCTCGTGGGCGCCGCGGAGCAACTCGCCGCCGCTCAGGATGCCGGCGCCGATGCCGGTGCCCAGCAGCAACACGACAACGTTCGATTTGTCACGGGCAGCGCCGCGCCAGGCTTCGCCCAGGACGGCGGCATTGCGGTCGCTCTCCACCTGCACGGCAACCTGAAGCCGCTTGCGCAAGAGATGCTCGAGAGGAACCTTTTTCCAGCCGGGCAGGTTGGGCGCCCAGACGGTATGGTTGCGGCGAACCAGGCCGGGGACAGCAATGCCGGCGGCACGAATTTTGTATTTGCCGGCCAGCTCCCGCGCCAGGCGGAAAATTTGCTCGACCGGCGCCAGGGTGGAGGAAAGATCAACCGCCTCGGTTTTGCGGGACAGAAACTTGCCATCCGCGGTGAGCAGCGCGGCAGCGAGCTTTGTTCCTCCCAGATCGGCGGCGAAGACGGTGTGGGGCATGGGTGCTGCGATTGTAGCGGAAGCAATCAGCGGTTAGCAGTTAGCATTTAGCAATTGGCCCTAACCGTCGGTAATCAGGAAAGCGGCAATTGCTGTTCCCAGGAAAAGCAGGTCCTTCGCTGCGCTCAGGATGACAAGCATAAACGCTCAGCATGACAAGCATAAAAAATGATTGGTGCTGCATGATTGGTTGACATGAAATCCAGTTGGGCTTTTATTGATAGGACTCACGAGTGATAGGGTACCCATGACGACCACGGCATCCAAAACGAAGGCTGTGCGCGCAGCGGAAGGCAGCATCGTGTCTAGATATTTCGGTCTGGAGCGCGCCGGGACGACGCTGGGGCGGGAGGTGACGGCGGGCGTGACCATTTTCGTCACCATGTCCTACATCATCGTGGTGAATCCCGCGGTGCTGAAGGCGGCGGGGATTCCTCCCGAACCGGGCATGGTGGCCACCATCGCGACCGCCATCTTCGGCACACTGCTGATGGGGCTTTATGCCAACCGCCCCTTCGCCATCGCCCCCTACATGGGAGAGAACGCGTTCATCGCCTACACGGTGGTACAGGTGCTGGGCTATAGCTGGCAGGCGGCGCTGGCCTCGGTGTTCATTGCCGGCGTGCTGTTCCTGCTGCTGACGGTGGTGCGGCTGCGGCAGTGGCTGGTGGACGCGATTCCTTCGGCCCTGCGCTACAGCTTCGCGGTGGGGATTGGGCTGTTCCTGACTTTCGTGGGGCTGAACGAAACCGGCATCGTCATGCTGGGCACTCAGGGAGCGCCGGTGCGCACCGGGCAGATGACGTCGGCGCCGGTCCTGGTCGCCATTTTTGGTTTTGTGCTGATGGCGGTGCTGATGATACGGCGCTTCCCCGGCGCCATCCTGGTGGGCATTGTGACCACGGCGCTGTTGGCCTTCGCGGCGAAGGTGGCGCCGGCGCCGCATGGCTGGATCAGCCTGCCGCCCAGTCTTTCGCCGGTGCTGTTCAAGCTGGATTTGAGGAGCGCGTGGAGCTGGGGTTTCTTCCCCGTGGTGCTCACGATATTTGTGATGGCGTTTGTGGACACCATGGGGACGCTGATTGGAGTTTCGGCGCGGGCCGGGTTCCTGGATGCGAACGGCAACCTGCCGCAGATCGAGCGGCCCATGATTGCGGACGCACTCTCCACCACCTTTGCCGCGCTGGTGGGCACGACCACTTCGGGCGCGTTCATCGAGTCGGCGACCGGCGTGGAAGCGGGCGGGCGCACCGGCCTGACCGCGGTGGTGACAGCAGTGTGTTTCACCGGGGCGCTGTTCTTTTCGCCCTTTGTGGCGGCGATTCCGCCGCAGGCGTACGGGCCGGCGCTGATTGTGGTGGGACTGCTGATGCTGGCGCCGATTACCAAAATCCGCTTTGATGATTTCACGGAACTGATTCCCGCCTTCGCCGTGGTAGCCTTGATGAGCTTTACCTACAACATCGGCGTGGGCATTACCGCGGGATTCGTGCTTTACCCGTTCTGCAAACTGGTGGCGGGACGCTTCCGCGAAGTGAAGCCGGGATTGTGGGTGCTGGCGGGGCTGTCGCTGCTGTTTTTTATTTTCTATCCCTACACCTGATGATTCGCTTCGGCATATTGGGATTCGGACTGCATGCGGTGAAGCGGCTGATGCCGGGCTTCGGCGAGGCCAAGAACTGCCGGGTGAGCGCGCTGAGCCGGCGCCAGCTGGAGGAGGCCAAGGCTTCGGCCAAGCAGTTTGGCATTCCCCTGGCCTTCGATTCCGCCGAGGAATTGTGCAAGTCGAAGGAAGTGGACGCGGTGTTTGTGGCCACGCCGAACGCCAACCACCTGGCGGACGTGCTGCTGGCGCTGAAGCATGGCAAGCCGGTGCTGGTGGAAAAGCCCATGGGGATGACCGCCGGCGAGTGCAAGAAGATGGTGGAAGCGGCGCACAAGGCTAAGCTGCTGCTGGGCGTGGCGCAGGTGTTCCGCTTTGAAGACAGCACGGCACGGCTGCGGGAGCGGGTGGCGGCGCGCGAAATCGGAAAAATAACGTTTGCGCGCAGCGAGTTTTCCTATCCCGGGCGGGAGCACGCGCGGAAATGGCTGAACCAGCGTTCCATTGCCGGCGGGGGACCCATCGCCGACGTGGGCGTGCACTGCATTGACGCGCTGCGCTTCATCCTGCAGGACGAGGTATTGCGGGTGAGCGCGCGCACCACGGCCGACCGCGACTCGGGCGACGTGGAGGCGGCAGCGGTCCTGTCGCTCGAATTCGGACGCGGCGCGCTGGGGGCGGTGCTGGTTTCGACGCGAGCCGCATACCGCACGCCCATGGAGATCGTGGGCGAAAACGGAGTGTTGCGGGCGGACAATGCGCTGAGCGTGGAGGAACCCATCCGCATTGAACTGCTGCGCAACGGCAACATGGTGGACACAGAGCGCGTGTCCAATCATCTGGCCTATGCCCGGCAGGTGGATGCTTTCGCGGATGCGTTGCAGGGCAAGGGGGCGTTTCCCGCGCCTGGAGAAGAAGGCTGGACCAACCAGATGATTCTGGATGCGGCGTACCGCAGCGCGAAAAGCGGCAAAGCGGAGAAAGTCAGTTCCTAGTACTCAGTAGGCAGGAGTACCGAGTAGCGAGTACGAACTGGCAGTTGCTTGTTAGCCCGAGCATCGCAAAACATCGGTAGAGACGTAACTGGTTACGTCTCCGGACGACGTAACGGAACGGGTGCTTTCGTATCAGGGCATGCCTTCAGGCATGCCGTTGAGGATCGCATCCGACGCCGGCTTTAGCCGCGGATGGAAATCGCGGGCGAGGGCGCCCGCGCCACAAATGTTCGGTAGAGACGTAACTGGCTACGTCTCGGAGACGTTGCCAGCAACGTCTCTATCGAAACGCTGGTTGTGGATTTGAAACTTAGCGGTTAGCCCGCGATGATTCATCACTGCGCCCGGGCCGGAGGCGGAGAAGTGGCGGGCGGCAGGCCGCGGGCCTGCAGGATGGCCCAATGCCACTCATCGTTGGGGCCCAGGTTCAGACCCAGAGCCTGCTTGAAGGCCGTAGTGGACAGGGGCGGGGCCGAACCTTTCAGATGGTAAAGGAAAGTCTCGTCGGGCTTCTTGAGCATGGGCGCGGGGCCGGCATCGCTGGCCGGCAGCAGTCGCGCCGAAGCCAGGGCGGCTACCTGGTTTTCGCGCTTGACCACGGTGATCCCCACCGTGATTTCCCGCACATCCCAGTTGCTCCCGTTGTAGATGGAGATTTGCAAAGTGTCGCCGCTGATGACGGCCGGGCCGTCCAGCTTGGCGAGCATGCCGGCGGGAAGGTCCTGAGGTGCGGAGGCCTGGGCCGCGGGCGCGTTTTGCGCCTGGGCGCTGAAGGCGAAGCTGCAGGTAATTTCCGGTTCGGAGTGCCGAGGCGCGCTGGAGGGAGCGACAAGGCCGGCCGCCAGGGCCTTCCGCTCGGTTTCGCGGATCAGTTGCGGCAAGTGGGAAAAATTGTCGTTGTTGATGACGGGAAGGTCGGCTTTCTTTTTGGCGCGCAAAGCGCGGGCAATGTCGCCCAGAGAGGGGCCGTCGTCACTAGACTGGGCGCGGGCCGGCGCCCCGGAGGCAAACTCCAAGGCAAGCGCGACCAGCAGCATGGCAAAGACACGTCTCATCTGGAAGCGAGAACTCCCCTGGTTCGCATTCTAGCGGCACTGACGCCAATCCCCAGCGCCCGCGAACTCAAGTAATAACTAAGAAAGAACAGTCTTATAAATTTTATCCAGAGGGGGAGGGGTGGGGCGGGCACGATGGTCGTAGCACAAGCGGGAAAGCTGCCCGATGGTTACTTGACCTTTGGGCCGTGTGTGCGACCATTTGGGAGAAACCCAATCCAGATTTTCACGGAAAGACACTATGCTGTCCGCCTTCAGATTTTCTTCGCGCGGCTTGCGCCGCAGCTTCTGGCTATGGTGCTGGCTGTTGATGGGCGCCGGACTTTGCGCTTTAGCGCAGTCCTTGCCCAATAGCCAAACGGCAGCCACGTCCTCAGCCACCGAGGCCCAGCCGGCGCCCAGCGCGCCGCTGCTGCTTTACGACCGCTACATCCGGGTCAACGTGCCCGCGGAGTGGCAGGAAAAGCGTTCCTGGGAGCTGGGAGAGGACCGTTCCCTGCCCCTCTACAATCCCAGCACGGAGGCGGTGGTGTTTGTGTGGGGCTTTGACCGGCCACTGTACCGGCACGGCTACATCGAGTCACTGGCCTCGGGGGACCGGCTGAGCCGGCGCCTGGAGATGGACCTGAGCTTGTGGTCGGCGGAGGCGTCACGCTACTACGCCATGGTTTCCGGGGGTTTCATGATGCGGACCACGGCGCACGCGGTCACACTGGGACCCTCGCTGAAGCCGGGCGAGGTGCGCTATCTGGGAAGGATGAAAGCGGGGCGGTCGGAATTGGACCTGGTGGAGTACATTTCCCAAACAAAAGTAGATGAGGCTTTCGCCAGCAAATACAAAATGCGGCCGGAACTGGTGGGAAGCCGGGCGCAAATCCTGTTTGGACAAGCGACGTTCGGCCATGGTACGCAGGGCTACACGGTGATAGCCTGCCGCTTCATCAACCAGGATCCGGATGCGAACTGGGCGCAGGCCCTGCTGGAGAACGTGGAGCCTTTGGACAAGGAGGAGCGGGAAAAGGGAGCGGTTGCGGAGCGGGTTCGCGATGAGTTGAGCCATGTGGCTGCGGTGGTTCAGGACCACCGCTACCCGCTGGCGCTGGCGCAACTGGAAGTCGTGCTGCAGCAGGACCCCCAGAACGACAACGCTTTCATGCTGCAAGGCGAGGCACTGCTACACCTGCACAAGCTGACGGAAGCGGAAGCAGCCCTGCGCCAGGCGGTGACGGTGAACCAGAACAACGACCGCGCCCACTTCCTGCTGGGCGCAGTGTTGTGGGAGGAAAAGAAACACGATCCAGCAACTGCAGAATGGAAATTAGTGCAGCGGATCAGCCCCCTGTATCCGCAAATCGAAGCAGTGCTGATGCAGAAACGAGCGCTGCATTCGGAAGCAGCTACGGAAAAGCAGCCTTAGCTGCCAGGGACCCACTGCCACCAAAAACCGATTACAGGCCGCCCATGGAACGGAGCCGAGCCACGGGATCGGGAATGGGCTGCCGCTTAAACACCCAACGCGCTACCAGGAATCCCAAAGCCACCCACCAGACTTGCAAAGGCTTCATGTTCGTCCCCCGCCCATGGCCTGGGGAAGCCAGGGCATCTCCCCTTAAGCTACGGGGAGGCACCCGGAAGGACAATGGCCCGAAGGTACCAAATTTTGGTTACAGCGGTAATCAGTGACCCACAACCTTTTAGGGGCGCGGGTTTCGAGGTTTCACAGGTTTCAAGGTTTCAAAGATTTCGAGTTCCGGCGGACGGGCATAAGCGTGGGAGGGCAGCAGCTAATGAAGCCCCGAAACTTTGAAACTTTGGGCGGCTGAGGGCAATCCTCCCCTAGGGAGAGGATTGAGGTGATCCCAATGCATTACCTGCTTTTCTACGAGGTTGGCGAAGACTACGTTAAGCGGCGGGCAGAGTTTCGCGCGGCCCACCTGGAGAAGGCGTGGGAGGCCAGCGAGCGTGGCGAGTTGGTGCTGGGCGGGGCGCTGGCCAATCCGGTGGACGGCGCCGTGCTGCTCTTCAAGGGCGACTCGCCGGAGGTGGCGGAAAAGTTTGCCCGGGCGGATCCCTATGTGACCAGCGGGGCGGTCAAGCGCTGGTATGTGCGGGAATGGAACACGGTGGCCGGGGAGGACGCTGCCAAGCCCGTCCGGCCGGACGGCAGCCAGGACAGCAAGGTCGGTGCCACGCACCCGATCCTACGCCTGTGGAAGGGGCAGGCGACCCAAGAAAAGGCGGGGGAGTACGTGCGCCACCTGACCAACAATGTGCTGCCGGAACTGCGCGCCATCCCGGGACACCGCGGAGCTTATCTGCTGCGGCGGGTAGTGAACGGGGCGGTGGAATTTGTGGTGCTTACGTTATGGGATTCCATGGCGGCGGTGCGGAAGTTCGCGGGAGCAAAACCAGAGAAGGCAGTGGTGGCGCCGCAAGCGCAAGCCCTGCTGAGCAGCTTTGATGATTTTGTGAGCCACTATGAATTAGTTCACAGCGAGGGTGTTGCAGGAAGGTAAGGGCAGGAGCAGGATTCAAAGGCTTTCCCAGGACTTCCGTCCTGGGCTTTACTATGCCGCCCCTCCGGGGCTAATGAGATGTTTCGCCGAAACCTTCTTCTACACCTGCAGCACGTTCTACACCTGCAGCACGTCGCCGTCGCGGGCGACGGTGAGGTACCAGGTTGGATCCACAAAGAAACCGAGCAGCAAACGGGAGACCATGCCGGTGACAATAACGATGGCAAAGGGCTTCTGGGTATCGGAGCCAATGCCGGTGGAAAGCGCGGCGGGAAGCAAGCCGAGGCCGGCAACCAGCGCAGTCATCATGATGGGGCGGAGCCGCAACAGGGCAGCCTCGCGGGTAGCGGTGCGGATGTCCTTGCCTTCGAGGCGCAACTTGTTGATGTAGGAAACCAGAATGACCGCGGTTTCGACCGAGACGCCCAAGAGCGCCAGCAAGCCCAGCACGGAGGAGACACTAAACGGGGTGTGAGTCAGCTTGAGCGCCACCAGCGCGCCCACCGGTTCGGTCATGATCACACCCAGGGCGATGGAGACGGGAAACTTGAAATTCCCGTAGAGGGCAAACAGGATAAGGAAGATCAGCACTACGGCCAGCGGCCCGATAACGTTGAGCTGTTCCTTGGCCGCCACATACTGGCTGTATTCCCCGCCCCAGGTCATCCAGTAACCTTCGGGCAAAATGATGGACTTCTTGACTGCCGCCTGGCCGTCTTCTACGGCGCGCGCCAGATCGCGGCCCTCGATGCTGTACTGAATGCCGATGTAGCGGGAGTTATTTTCGCGATAAATGAACGAGGCGCCGTTGCCCTGGGAAATCGTCGCCAACTGGGCAAGCGGAATAAGCTGCCCATCCGGAGTGCCCACCTGCAGGTTGCCGATCTGCTGGGCGCTGCTGCGGAACTGGGGCTGCATGCGCACCACCAGGTCAAAGAGTTTCTCGCCCTGAATCACCTGGGTGGCGGCCTGGCCGCCGACCGCGGCCTGCACCACATTTTCCACGTCGGCCACGTTGATGCCGTAACGCGCGATCTTTTCCCGGTCAACATCCACCAGCAGGCTGGGCTGGCCCAATTCGCGCACCACCGTCAGCTCGGTAAAGCCGGGCACCTGGGTCAGGACTTTCTTGATGTCGAGCGCGGTCTTCTGCAGCACTTGCAGATCAGGGCCGTAGACTTTGACGGCAAGTGAGCTCTTGAGGCCGGTGAGGGCCTCGTCCACGGCATCTTCCGCCGGCTGGGTGTAATTGAAGATGATGCCGGGAAAGGCGCGCAGGCGGGAGTCAATGGAGGCGATCAACTCCTTCTTGTCGCGAATGCTGCCGGTCTGCCAGGCCTGGTCTTTGTAGGGCTTGAGGCCGACGTAGAACTCGCAGTTGAAGAAGCCGGTAGGGTCGGTGCCATCGTCGGGCCGGCCCAGTTCCGAGGAGACGACGGTGACCTGCGGATAAGACATCAGGATCTGGCGGATCTGGGGGGCAATTTTGCCGGCTTCCTCGAAGGAAATGGTGTAGGGCATGGTGGCGCGCACCCAGAGGGCGCCTTCGTCGAGGTGAGGCATGAACTCGCCGCCGATGAAAGGAACCAGCAGCAGGGTGGCGCCGAAAATAGCGGCCGCAATCACGAGCGTGAGCCGGGGATGGTCCAGCGACCAATCCAACTGGCGGGCGTACTTGGCCTTGATCCATTCGTAAGGCCGGTTGACGCGGTCCTTCACTCCGGATTTGAACCACAACGAGGCCAGCACCGGCGTCAGCGTGAGGGTGAGAATAAGCGCGCCGATAAGGGCGAAGGACATGGTCTCCGCCATGGGGTGGAAGAGTTTGCCGGAAGGGCCGCTGAGGGCATAGATGGGCAAATACCCGGCGATGATGACGGCGACGGAGTAAAAGATGGGGCGGTCCACATCGCGCGCAGCCAGCAGGATGATCTCGTTGACATTGACGGGCTGACCCTCGCGCAAGGCGAGTTCGCGATAGATGTTCTCCATCATGACCACGGTGCCGTCAATGATGATGCCGAAGTCTATGGCGCCAATGGAGAGCAGGTTGGCGGAGACATCGTGGGCGTGCAGGACAATGAAGGAGAACAGCAGGGCCAGGGGAATGGTAAGAGCAACGATGATGGCGGCGCGAATGCTGACCAGAAAGAAAATCAGCACGATCAACACCAGCACCATGCCGCGCAGCAGGTTGTTCTCCACCGTGTCGGTGGTCAGACTCACCAGTTCGCTGCGGTCATAAAAGGGGAGAACCTTAACGTCCTTGGGGAGGACCTGCTGGTTGAGCTGACGGGTTTTTGCCTCGACGCCCTTGAGCACGGTCTGGGTCTGCTCGCCGCGGCGCATGAGGATGACGCCTTCGACAGCATCGTCGTTGTTCTCAAAGCCGAACTCGCCCAGGCGGGGGGCGTGGCCGATCACAACCTGGCCGATGTCCTTAATGCGGATGGGAGCGCCCTTGCTGCTGCCCACCACGACGTTGCCGATGTCCTCGGTGTCGCGCACCAACCCCAGGCCGCGGACGTAATAGAACTGGCCGCCCTGGGAGAAGAAGCCGCCGCCGGTGTTGCCGTTATTAGCGGCGAGCGCATTCATGACCTGGGGCACGGTAAGGTGGTAGGCGTAAATCTGCGCCGGGTCAAGAAGCACCTGGTATTGCATGACGGAGCCGCCGAAACCAGAATCGTCGGCCACGCCCGGCACCGACTTATAGGCGCGTTCGACCACCCAGTCTTCAAAGGTCTTCAGCTCCTGCGGGCTGCGGTCGGGGCTCTCCAGCACGTAGCGGTAGACCAGGCCGCTGGGGCTGAATAAGGGCGCCATGGTGGGGGTAACGCCGGCGGGCAACTGGGGCTCGCCCAGGCGCTCGAAAACCACCTGCCGGGCAAAGTAATCGTTGGTGCCTTCTTCGAAGGTGAGGCGGACATCAGAAAGGCCATAGAGGGAGATGGAGCGCATGACCTCCATGCGCGGCACGCCGTTCATGGTCACTTCGATGGGCAGGGTGACCAGGCGCTCGACTTCTTCGGCGGCATGACCGGGCCATTGGGTGATGAGCTCCACCATGGGCGGGGAGAGGTCGGGATATGCGTCCACCGGCATGCGCTGGAAGGAAATGATCCCGGCCACCGCCAGGAAGGCGGTGAACATCAGCACCACAAAACGCTGGCGCAAGGCAGCTTGAACGATACGGTGAATCATCCCTAGTTAGCGCGGAACTGGCTCGTCTCCCTATTGCTGCATTGAATTGGCGAATTGCAGGAACAAGCTGCCATCCCCCACCACCTGTTCCCCGGGCTTCACGCCGTCCAGGATCTCCGTCACCCCATGATTGCTCTCGCCCAACCTGACCATGCGGCGGGCGAACTGGTGGTTAGCCGAGTTGACGGAAACGTAGACAAACGGCTGGTTTTCGGCATCGCGCAGCACCGCCGAATCCGGCAGGGTGAGCGCGTTCTTGATGGCGCCGGCGGCCACGGTGACGGTCACATACATGTCCTTCTTCAAGCGCCGGCCGGGATTCTGGGTGACGACGCGGGCCTGCACGGTGCGTGAGGCGGGGTCCATGCCTTCGGCCACGTATGAAATCTTGCCGCGGAACTCCTGGCCGGGATAGGTGGAAGTGGTGATGATGACGGGATCACCGACGTGCACGTAGGCCAGGTCGTCCTGGAAGACATTGGCCAGCACCCAGACGGTGCTCATGTCGGAGATGGTGAAACATTGGGTATTGCCCGCCTGCACCACCTGTCCGGGCGAGACCAGGCGCTCGACCACCTCGCCGCCGAGGGGAGCCAGCAGCGGCACTTCCGGAGAAACGGTTTTGGAAATCACGGTTTCCGGATTGGAGATGCCGATGATGGTGAGGGCCTGCTGGGCCGCCACCATATCCGCCTGGGCCTGGGTGCGGACTGATTCCGCCGCCTGCAGGTCACGCTCGGCGATGGCGTTGTGGGCGTACAGGTCCTTGGAGCGGGCGTAATTCTTGTCCGCCAGACCGAATGCGTCGCGCGCCTTGAGGTAATTGG